>QCJR01000003.1 GCA_003215895.1 Prochlorococcus sp. AG-409-D14 | reverse complement strand
CATAATTTGAGAACATTCTATGATCTTGATAACCTTGATTTATAAAATATTGATAATATTTTGTTGCTTCTGATATATTTCCCTGTGAATGAAACCTCAATGCTTGATTTATTATTTTCACTTTAGAAGTTTTCTGATAAGGATGAGAAGATTCATCGGTAGTAATAGAAATATTTACTTTTTTGTCTTCTAAAGTATACGGAACAGGAAATATTTTAGCTTCTGTAATTTTTTTGTTCCAATGCTCTTTGTTAATAGATTCATCCATCTATTTTGCTTCTATATTTTTGTTATTTCTATAACTCTACTATGAATTTAAATTCTATGTGAAACCAACTCTTATTTCTTTTTAGAATTAATACAACAAAAGAATTTTTTATTCCCTTTAAAATTGTCAGGCTAAAGTTTACAAACCCAGAATTGATACATCGCTATGAAGGTATTGGGATGTTTCTCTTCAAATGTATCCCAGTTTTGTAAGTTGGTTTGTGCTTTATCTTCTGAAAAATAGTTTTCATACAGAGATTTAATTGCTTGAGGAAGCAAGAATCCAAGAAACTTTAATTCATGAGACTTGAGCGTTTCTTGTAGTTGGTTAATTGTGAATCTGTGTTCTTTAGCGTGGAAGCAAAGATCACGGCAGGAAGAAAGTGTATAAAAATCCGGACTCTCTGTAAGAGAGCTTAAGGCTGGTATTTTACCTGAAAAGATAGTTTCTCTAAAATCACGAATATCATTTTTATTGGATTCTAATTTGTTGCTGTTAATATAATTTCTTCCTTCAACAATATGTTTTCTTGCTAGTTCGCTATATAAACCCAATTTAAGAAAACCACTAGTTTTTAAAACACCTAATAATGCTTTTAATCCCTCTGAAGGGGCTTTCATATGGTGTAAAACACCGCTGCATTCAATAACATCAAATTTTTCTTCTAATAAATTAACTTCTAAAATATCCATCTGAATCAATTCAACATTATCAATTCCTAGTTCATTTATTTTTCTTTGAGCATAAGATAAGCTAGATAAACTTAAGTCTATAGCTGTTACTTTTGCATTCTGATATCTCCCTGATTGTAAAATTTGACTCCCAGTTCCACATCCAGCAATAAGTACTTTTAATGGCCTTTTGTCTAAATTTATATTTATTAAATTTGGCTTGATTTCATTATTAATTGCTTTAGTAATAGAGATCTTTTGTTCTTTATAAGAATTTCCATACCGCCATCTAGGATATGGATTCTCTTCATATTGAACTTTTACTTTTCTAGAAATATCATCATCTATTGAACCTATTCTTTTTATATTTTTTGACAATTCAATTTCTTTTAAAGGTTCAGATATTTGTAATTTAATGAGGTCGTTAAAACTTTGATTAGTAGAATGTAAAAATTTTAAAGGTGTGATCTGATCAAGAAGTTTATATAGAGGAAAATAACAAGATAAAATCGAAATATTTGTTTCATTTATTTCTCCATTTATACATCTATTCATGATTGTATCAATTGATATTTGATCATCTTCATTTAATGAGTAAATATATTCATTAAGGAAGCATTGTTCAGCTAAAGTAATAATAAATTTTAATTGTGACTGACTTGTTTCTTTTTTGTTCAATGCGATTTGATTGCATATATATTTTCTTGTATTGGTTAAGACTCTTTCCAATCTTTTATCTTTAAAAGTTATTTTTTTCATAGCATTAATTATGATTTGATCATTGATGAAAAAATTAATTGACTCTTCTTGTATTAAATCTGATTCAAATATTTTTAGATAATTGATTATTTTTTTATTATATAAAAAGTTAAATGCTTTAAATAATTCATTATGTGTAACATTGTTGTTTTCTAATAATATACTTAGTATTTCTTTTAGCTGTAATTGATTAAGCTGAGAAGGATCTGATTCAGCTAAGAATCTTGTTATTATTTGGTATATATTAGGATCGATAGGGTTCAGTTTATTTGTTTTTACATAACAATCAAATGCTTCTTTCGGTTTCCCAATATTTCTTAAGATATTCCCAAGATTGCAGTGAGCATTGGCAAAATTAGGATCTATTATAGTAGCTTTCCGAGTATAGAACTCAGCGTCTTTTAAGTTACCTAGATCTTTCAATATGTTTCCAAGAATTGCATGAGCATTCGCACAATTAGGATCTATTATAATAGCTTTCCGAGCATAGAACTCAGCGTCTTTTAAGTTACCTAATTCTTTCAATATGCTTCCAAGATTTGCATGGGCATCGGCGAAATCAGGTTTAAGTTCAATTGCTTTCCGAGTAGATAATTCTGCCTCTTTCAAGTTACCTAATTCTTTCAATATGCTTCCAAGATTTGCATGGGCATCGGCGAAATCAGGTTTGAGTTCAATTGCTTTGCGAGTAGATAGTTCTGCCTCTTCTAATTTGCCAAGATCACTCAGGATGGTTCCTAGATTTAAATGTGCTTTATCTAAATTGGGATCAATTTCAATTGCTTTACGAGTAAATACTTCTGCTTCTTTTAAATTTCCAAGATCTCTCAATATACTACCTAGATTTAAATGTGCATCTGTATAATTTGGATTCAGTTCAAGAGCTTTACGTAGTGATAATTCTACTTCCTTAAATTTCCCTAGATGCCTTAAAATTGAGCCATAATTTAAAAAAACTCTATCGTCCTTGACTCCTTGATTAATAACATATTGATAATATTTTTCTGCTTCTAAAACTTTTCCTTGAGAATGAAGCTTAAATGCTTGATTAATCAGTTGTTTTTGAGAAGGTTTAGAATGACTATGAGTACTAACAATAATATCGTCTTTGATCTCTTCAAAAGCAAATCGAACAGGAAACGTAGTTAAGTTATAGATTTTTTTTTTCTTTTTATCTTTATCATCAGATTCTTCCATCTCTACCTGTAATAATTCCTAATTATAGTAATATTTTACATTAAATTTAAGCTTAGTTGTATCTTTGAGATTACATTTAACTCTTAATTATGTTTACTCCTACAAATATAAAATATCTATAGGATAAATCCCAAAGTATAAATGCTAGACATTTTTGAAGGCGACCTAAGTTGCTAACTTTGCATAACCCTCTAGTTTTTATTGTTTGATGGAACTTTTCTTACGAAGCAATCTAATAACTATGGCGAGGGTTCGCAAAAGGCGAGATCATTTAATAAGAGATAGTTAGGTTCAAATGTCATTCGAAGTGACTTATAACGGTGATATACAACACATTAAGGTTTTCTACTCAACTGAAAAAACCAGAGCTGGAAAATACTATGGCGATTTCTATAAAAAAATGGATGCACTCGCCAGTGATTTAAAACGCCTGAAACAGGAACTTGATGAAGATAGTGAAAAGGCAGCAAAGATTGCTAAAGATGCTGCTAATAAAGCACTTTCTGAAAGATTTGGTTCACTTAGATACATCATTGATGAGTATCATTGGGACGAAGACATGGTAATCAGTAAGATTCTGGATGACAGAAAAGAGGAGATGTTGTCACTAGCTCAGAAGACTTTTAACAATGAAGTTCTTCTGGAAGAGGACGGGGCAGAGGAATATAAAATCCATTTGGAAGAGGGAGGAATAGAAGTGGATGGTAAGCCTGTTGAGACGTCAATAATGGAGCTTTTTGATTCTGACGAATACCATGAATTTAGTGAGTCAAAATTAGAAAAATTGGAAAAGCTTGATTGGTTTATTATTTGGTCGAGAACAGAGGCAGGCGAGTTTAAGACAGAGGGTGGACAACATGAGGGAAATTTTTCATCGAAGGAATTAAACATTAAAAATAGCTTGCTTACTTTTAGAGGTTTACCCCTTGTTTACCCCTCCAATGGCGTTGATGTATTTAGTAATGAACTTGAAATCCACTTTATAGATGAAACTAGGGCTTCGCTTGATCTGACTGACGCTTAATCGGCATCTTTATTAATTTTATTTTGCACAAATCCTCTTTCCCTGTGGATTGACCACTACTTACCACCATTGCATAAGCGAACTGCATCTGAAGAACTTTTGCCAGTCGCTTGAATTTCTTCAACACATTTATTGAACATTTTTGATTCTTCTTTAATAGAACAAAAACTAAGCGCGATCGCAGTAAGAGCGATAGCAGAAACCACATTAGAACTTAATTGAAGAATGCCATAGGCAAACATCACTTTGCCTTTTCCACCACACTTTTGTTTGTCTCTTTTAATTTCTTCAGTCATCTAGTAATTAGAATCAAAGTCAAACTTAATTGATTCGTTGGTAAATTCATCTCAAAACTTGTAGAGAATACCGTTCTGGTTAACTTTTTGGGATTTTTTCTGAATCAGTATTCTCACAAAAAAACCGTCTATTTTTTAATAGACGGCTTTTTGGAGATCTGGCGCAAGTGTTTCCTTGTTTCCACTGCGGAGGATCTCAACTCCTCACACTTTTATAGTACTCACCTAATGGGAAACTCAAATAGCAGCAGATGAGTTGATTAACTGTCACATGTGACAATTCGAAAACCAGTTAATAAAAAAACACCCTCCTTGCGATGAAGTTGGGTGCTTTTTTGAACAGAACTATTGTGTGAGGAGTTGTTCTGTCACTTTATTTTTACTCCTATGAGGACTTTTTGTCACTACTGAACAACAAAATGACTTAGATGATTAGGTTGAACTTCTTTTTGTCGTAAAAGATTAACTTAGTCTTCAGCGTTCTCAAATTGTTTTGCTAATCTAAAACCTTTTTTTAGAATTAAATATATTCCATATAAACCAGCAATTAAAGGAAGAACTATTAGAGGATTGGGACTGTAGTTAGAGTAATCTTTTACACCATCAACATATTCGAGACCTGAGCATTTTAGGTATAGAAAACTTGTGAAGACAATTCCCCAGCCAACGATAGAGAGAATCCCCCCTTTTTTGTCACCTTCATAAAATCTATCTAAACCCCATCCCCAGCCAATAGCAAGGATCACTCCTCTTGTGACAGCATTTTTTTCTTGCTTGCGTAGCATTTCTTTTGTTTGAGTATGTTCAAAATGAACATAACTGAAGAATTGTTGTTTTGCATGAATTGGTTAACGAAGACACTTTGTTCTTCTAAATTGAATGTTGTTAAATTGAGTAATCCCAGTTGAGGGGTGGTCTATTTCAATAAAAAAAGATAACTTAGTTCAATAGCTGATTACTTTTGATAGTTGCACAACAGACTGATCCGCATTTAAGCAGGCGCCTGCAGAGGGATAGTATTACTATCTCAGGAAAAGTCATTTATATTAATCCTTTTCTATATTGGCGACGCTTCGACAACAATACTGATAGATGGTTGAGGGAGCCTGGCCAGCTAGGAGAAGAGCAGATCAATCTTAATAGAGCTCGTTTTTATCCTGAAGTTGATTGGACATTTCTTAGAGACGAAGAGCGGGTGATTAAAGATGCGGCAGTTGAAATGTTTTTAAAAACATTAGAATTGATAGGCACTTTTCATCCTCAACTTACTGCAGGACAATTGTTAGAAGTAGAGAGAAAAATGGCAGTAACTAAAAAGAAGTCTTTTGAGCGTTGGGTAGAAAAATCTTTTAGAAAAAAAATAAATCAAGCTTCAAAAGAGCGTAATAGATATGCAAGAGAACGTTTTATAAGAGGTTGGAGAGAATGGTTAACTCTTGAAACTACCCATCACGCTTTTCTCCCATTCACGGCAATAATTGTGATATCAATCTTTGCTGGTTGGTCTATAGGTATTTCAAATAATAGTTGTACTCCTTACTTTCCGACCTCAGAAACAGGTATTCTTAAGTAGCATTCGCACAGCCATCATGGCTAAAGACCAATTAAGGAATTTCCATGTATTTGCTTTGGAGTCTGCTTTGCCTTTTGGTATAGGCATTGTTAAAAATGCTAAAACTGGTGGATTTCAAAAAATAAAGGATGTATTCAAATCAAAAGATCCATTTTCAGAATTTAAGATTGATGGCGCAATGTCTGCGAAGAAAGTTAGGGATAAGATTGATCAATTGATTCCAGGCTTAGGTCATCCAGTTCTTTCAGTTGATGTAACTGTTGAAGATAATTATCCTCATTATGAAAGCAATGATCAAGATTCTTTAGTTTCAACTTTAAATAGAATTGATACTGACCTCACTAAGTTGAGACATCTGATAAGTAATGACTCATTATAGATAGATAATTAATAAAAACTCTTGATTTCATGAGATGAAGAAAAAAGAAAAATTACATCTCAGTTCTAAAAAGCATGTAGGTGCGTTTAATCAACCTCTAATTTTCTTTTTGTTTATTTGCTTAATTTTTTCAATAACCGTTGCACGTCTTTTTTGGATACAAATAATTAATGGATCATACTATAAAAAACTTTCAGAAGAAAATAGAATCAAGCTAATTGCCAATCCACCCATAAGAGGAAGATTATTAGATCGTCATGGTGTAGTTCTTGCTGATAATAAACTCTTTTACTCATTATCTGTTCAACCAAGACTCCTAACTAATAGTGAATGGATTGATCTTAGAAAGTCTTTATCTGATTTGTTAAATGTCTCTACTGATCAATTAGAGATTGCATTTAATAGAATTCATTCTGACAGTCCATATAAAAAAGTACTATTAACTGATTTATCGGTAGAGCAAGTTATTAGGTTTAAAGAACAAGAGAAAAATTTGTATGGTGCTCAAATTGATATTGGTTTAGTTAGAAATTATCCTTATAAGTCTTTAGCTGCTCATGCTTTGGGTTACACACAGTTGATAACTCAAAATGAGTTTTTTATGCTTTCAGAAAGAGGTTACCAATTATCTGATCGAATTGGACGCAAAGGGATAGAAGCTGCTTTTGAGTCTGATTTAAGAGGCAAATGGGGAGGTGAAATGCTTGAGATTGATTCAATGGGCACCGTGCAAAGTAGCTTGGGGTTAAAGTTGCCAAAAGCTGGTAAGGATATCAAATTAACTCTTGATTTAGACCTACAACTTGAGGCAGAACAAGTTTTGTCGGATAAAACTGCTGGAGCAATAGTAGCGATTGATCCTCGTACTGGTGCAATTAGAGCAATTGCTAGTCAACCAACTTTTGACCTGAATTTTTTTTCTCAGCCTTTTACCAAAAAACAGTATGACAATCTTTTTTTGTCATCTAATCTTCCTCTTTTGAGTAGAGCATTTAATGCATATGATCCAGGAAGTACATGGAAGCCCGTTACTGCAATAGCTGGTATGGAAAGTGGTAAGTTTCCTGCTAATCAAAAATTAAATACGGTTCCTTGTCTTAAATATGGGAGTCATTGTTTCCCAGAATATAACAAAAGAGGTTTTGGTTGGATTGGATATGAAGATGCATTCAGAGTCTCTAGTAATACTTTCTTTTATCAAGTTGGGGTTGGTGTAGGTTCGAAGGCTTTATACAATGCCGCAATCAAACTTGGCTTTGACAATTACAGTGGTATAGAAACTTTGCTTGATGACAATAAAGGCTTAGTAGGGAATAAGAAATGGGCTGATGAGGGTCGTGGGTGGGGAAAACCAGGAGAAACTCCCTGGATCGTAGAGGATATGGCTAGTGCATCCATTGGTCAATCTGTTGTTCTAGTTACTCCATTGCAATTAGCACGAGCATATGCAGTTTTTGCAAATGGTGGTTATTTGATTACTCCTCATTTAGTTGATGCCAATATAAATTGGAGATCAGAGAAATATATGAAAAAAGTAGATATTCAAGATACGACATTGGACACAATTCGTCGTGGTCTTCGAAAAGTAGTAACCAGTGGTACTGGTATGGGGATAAATATAGATACCTCTATTCTTCCTCCAGTCGCTGGTAAAACGGGAACAGCTGAAGATAGTAGTGGAGGTTCAGACCATGCATGGTTTGCTGGCTTTGCACCTTATGACTCTGGAGAAATAGTTATTGTTGCATTTGCTCAGAATACTCCTGGTGGTGGTTCAGTGCATGCGTTACCTATGGCAAAAAAAATGTTGCAAAAATGGTATGATCTGAAATCTACTCAAAAAGTAGTTCATGCTCAAGATTAGTTTGTCATTGGTTGACTATAGTGATTTAGTTTTAGGAGTTGATTTAGAATCTCATTAATTGATTTATCTTCAGCAATTTTTGATTTATTCGTAGCTAATTGACGACCTAAGACTAAAGCTCCAAGATGAGTTAATTGAATGCGCATCGAAAGTAATAACTCCATACATCCTCCTCCTGAAAAACTTGTAATTGCAATTGGACGTTCGTTAAATAAACTACGAAAATCTGTTCCTTGCACAGACAGCCAAGCTATAGCATTTGTAAGAATTGGAGGAATTGAGCCGTTATATTCAGGAGCACAAATGATCCAGTGTGAGTGACTCTCCATTTGAGTATTGATCGACTCAAGATTTGCTGGTGCGTTATCTTTTGAATTATGACGTGGATTAAATATAGGTAAATCATTTTTTGATTCTGTCAAATCAAGTAATTCGCATGAGTAATTTAGTTCCTTTCCTGCGACTAGAAATCTTTTGGCTAGTTTGAGATTTTCACCATTACTAGCAGCTATAACAAGAAGCGTTTTATTAGACATTGTGAATAAAAAGGGCAGTGTGAATGGATGATGTCGTTTTTGTAATGGATCTAGTAGTTCGCTCCGGTTTTTCGATGATGAACTGCTGTTACTCCATCTTTTTTAATGACTTTTCCATGTTTAATCTCAGCATATATCAGCCAATGATCCCCACACTCCATTCGTTGACTAACTGTACCCTCCAGCCACGCTAAAGCTTCGTTTAATAATGGCTGATTGCTTGGACTTAATTTAATCTCAAGATCGGTAAATCTATTATCTCCAGGTTTGAATGATTGGAGAAATTGTTTAAGGAGACTTTGGTGATTGTTTTGCTCTAAAATGTTTAGAGCAAAGTTATCTCCTGTATGAAGTAAGTTTTCTACGGCTCTTTCTTTAGCCACTGCAATCGTAATACCAGGAGGAGAAAAGCTTGCTTGACTAACCCAACTTGCAACCATAGCTCCGCTAATCAGATTATTTTCTTCTCCTTTTTGAGCAGTCAATATACATAGTGATCCGACGACTCTTCCTAGTGCATTAATTGTTGGATCATTTTTACTTGTGTTTAAACCTACATTAGCCTTTCTTTGTTGACGTAATTTTGCATTAATTAATTGCTTACCAAATTGGATACCTGTTTCTTCAAGTTTTTTAATCATTAAAGGATCAGGACTAAATTTGATTTTGATAGGTTCGAATCCAAATTTAAAGCCTCCATCTTTTAATTTTTTTTCAAGTAAATCAAGAGCTTCCCCACTCCATCCATAACTTCCAAATACTCCAGCCGGCTTTCCTCTATCTCCCTCAGCCAAAAGCGAGCCAAGTGCTGAAATAATAGGGGTGGGTGCATGTCCTCCTAATGTTGGCGATCCAATTAAATATCCATCTGCTTTACGAATTTCAGTGACTAAGCTATCTGATGCGGTGAATTCACAATTAATAATCTTGACTTTGACCCCTGTTTTACTAATTCCTCTAGCAATGGCATCAGCAATAGCAGCAGTATTTCCATAAGCACTTGCAAATAATAGAGCAACTCTTAAGTTGCTGTATTTTTGACTTTCTCCCCAGCTTTGGTAGTTGTTTAATAAACTCCTCCAACTACCGCTAATTGCAGGTCCATGTCCAGGTGCTATCGTATCAATCTCAAAGTCTTCAAATTTTTCGATAATACTATTGACTTGGGTAGACATTGGTGCCATTAGACAATCGAAGTAATGTCTTCTCTCTTCTTCCGTACTACTACTGTTTAATTCAGCCCATTTTTCTTCATAAACATGCGCCCCAAACAATTTATCACTCATCAATAAACCAGTTCGCTTTTCAAAAACAATTAGTCCACCAGGCCAGCGAGCTGTTGGGGCGGGAATGAATGCAACCTCAAAATTACTGTCTAGTGACAGAGTTTCTGATTGTCTAATGATTTGTATATTTGGAAGAACTTCAACTGTCTCCAATGTTTTTTTTGGATTTATATTTTGCGAGGGCTTTCGTAAATTCCAAATCTCTTTGAATAATTTTGCACCTGGATTAGAACAAATAACCGTTAAATTTTTATATTTCATATTTATTCTTTTCACAAACGCTACTTTATTGGGATTGATATGACCCATGACTAACTTTATTGCAGACGAATCGCTGCTAATTAATGTCTCAAACTCGTCTAAAAATTCTTTTTCAAATGTTAAACCAGGAGGATGAATTAAAATATAGTCATGTGATTTACAATATTCATCTTGAGAAGATTTAAATAAAAAAGAATTAGTGCAACTACCTTTTTCAAGAGAATATTCAACTTCAAATCTTGTTCTTTTTGGGTTTAGGCTTCTTAAGCAAATGAAGTTCTCCTCAATGGGAATCTGAATGGTTTTTTTTATGAAAGTATTTAAATTTGGCGAAGAAATATTATCTACTGTCATTATTAATAATTACTACCAACTCTTCTGTGATGAATTGCTGTTTTACTTTGAGTATTAGATAAATTACCTTTTTCAACTGATGAATAAATGATCCAATGATCCGTTGTCTCCATTCTTTGAATAACTTTACATGAAAGGAACGCTAACGCATCAGATAGAACTGGTCCTCCTGCTGCAAGATCATTCATTAATTCAACTCCTTCAAATCGATTAGCACCTGGTGGAAAACGTTTTAAAAAGTGTCTGAAGAGGTGCAAATAGTTATTTTCTTCAAGGATATTGAGAACAAAACGATCATTGACTTGTAATAGTGATTCAATGGCTCTATCTTTAGCCACCGCTACGGTTATTCCAGGGGGTTCAAAACTTGCTTGGCTAACCCAACTTGCAACCATCGCACCGTCTCGACTATCCGGTCCTTCACTATCTTTCGCTGTGACAATGTAGAGTCCACCGCTTAAGCAACCAAGTGCTTTATTTAAGTCTCCATCAAGGCTTTTAGTAGCAGCTAAATTTTTCTTTCTAGTAAGAATTTGACCTAAATCTGTACCAGCTTCTTCAAATTGTTGATAAACACTTCTGTTTGGTTCGTCACGAACTCGAAGTGGTTTAAAAGCTTCTTTTTGTCCAAGCTTTCTTAATTGGTTGGTAATAAAGTCAATAGGCTCTTCATTTCCGCCATAGGAATCATAAGTCGCTACCCACTGCTTTTGTTTTAAAGATGCAAGTAGCGTTCCAATGTTGCTTTGTAATTCTGAATCAGATTTGATGGGCCAAGTTGGTACAACGACTGCACTTGCGTCACTAATTAAAGCACTTAACTCTTGAGTGTCTGAAGCAATAAGGTCAACTAATTGGACTGGAGCATTTGCCTTGCCTATGCCATGAGCAATTGATTGACTAAGCCGATCACAAAAACCATATTGGCTGAGATAGCAGACCACAGCGTAATTTTCACCTCGACTTCTTTGCTTACTCCATTCTTTGTAATGATTCAACCATAACTGCGTATTAAAATTAAGGATTGGTCCATGTCCAACACCAATAGTATTGATAGTTGGCAAAGCATCAATTTTTTTTAATGCCTGAACTACACTGCGGGCATTAGGACCCATGAGGCAGTCGTAATAAAATCGAAAATCTTCATTTAATAAGCTTGGATTTTCGTCATACAATTTTTCTGAGCAATAATGCAAACCAAACGCATCACAAGTATATAAAACTTGTGTACCGTGATCAAAAGAAAAAATAGTATCGGGCCAGTGTAGGTTTGGTGCACTAATAAATTCAATTTTATGCTCGATTCCGCTAATTGGATGAATTTCTAAATGGAGTTCCTCACCACTTTTGACTGCTCTTGACCTAAAAGGTTGATGAATTTGATCTTCTAGGAATTTTATAGCTACTTTAGATGCGACGATTTCAATATTTGGGTTTAATTCAATTAAGTACTTTATGAGTCCTGAATGATCGGGCTCAGTATGACTGACTATTAAATAATCAATTTCTGTTGGATTGATTTCTTGTCTTAGCTTTTCAAACCAAATATCTTTGAACTTTAAATGACTTGTATCTATAAGAGCAGTTTTTTTGCCTCTTATTAAAAAGCTATTATATGTTGTCCCATTTCGAAGGCCAAATTCAATATCAAACCTGCTTCGATCCCAATCCAATGACCTTAAAGTGTGTGTATCTGCAGCAATTTGTTCATATTGCAGTGAAAGGTTAGGAGTATCACTTTTCTGATTTTCTAAAGCTGTCGATTCAGTAAAAGTCATGTTCCTAAAGCCATTAATTAGAGGAAGCCTGAAGGCTGCAATAAATCAGGTTGTTAAGTGAAAATACCTAGTTCATTCTAACCATAATAGGATATTGAGGTTTGTAAGCGTGATACTGCTTCCCGTAAATAGTATTTGTTTGCAATAAGCAAGCTTATCGACTGATTTTTTTGAATATTTTGTCTTTCGAAGTCTCACGGGTTTCCATTTTGGTATTGTTTAGGATGAGTTGAGAACATTTGAAGTTTTTGTGATTGTTTTTAAAAACCTTTTTAGAGATAATTTTTAGGTATGCAAAAAAATTCTTCCTCCTCAATGAATCCGCCATTCCTTTCGGGAGATGAGATAAGAGAAGCATTTATAAATTTTTTCACCCAACATAATCACAAGAAACTTGCAAGTTCTTCTTTGATTCCAGATGATCCAACAGTTTTATTGACAATTGCGGGGATGTTACCTTTTAAGCCTATCTTCTTAGGATTAAAAGAGTCTTCTACTCCGAGAGCAACATCCAGTCAAAAATGTATAAGAACAAATGATATTGAAAATGTAGGGAAAACTGCTAGGCATCATACTTTTTTTGAGATGCTAGGTAATTTTTCTTTTGGTGATTATTTTAAAAAAGAGGCAATTCAATGGGCTTGGGAATTAACTACTGAGGTTTTTCGGCTAAATCCACAGAATATAGTTATTAGCGTTTTTGAAGAAGACTCAGAAGCAGAGAAAATATGGAAAGAGGTTGTAGGGGTTGATGCAAAAAGAATCATCAGAATGGGTGCTGCTGATAATTTTTGGTCATCTGGCGCTACAGGACCTTGTGGCCCATGTTCGGAACTTTATTTTGATTTTAAACCGGAATTAGGAAGTGATGGAATAGATCTTGAAGACGATAGTCGATTTATAGAATTTTATAATTTGGTTTTTATGCAATACAACCGGGACTTAAAGGGCAATCTTGAACCATTGGCGAATTGTCATATTGATACAGGAATGGGCTTAGAAAGAATGGCTCAAATCTTGCAAAAAAAATCTAACAATTACGAAACAGATCTTATTTTTCCTCTGATTGAGACAGCGGGTTTATTAGCTCAAATTACTTATGAAACTACAAATAAAAAAAATAAAACATCATTAAAAATTATTGGAGATCATTCCAGAGCTGTCACTCATTTAATTTGTGATGGTGTAAGTGCTAGTAATCTAGGGCGAGGCTATATTCTTCGTCGTCTCATACGGCGTATGATTCGACATGGTCGACTAGTGGGTATTAATCAGCCGTTTTTACCACAGCTGGCTGAAGTTGCTATTGAGTTGATGAAAAATGCTTATCCTCAATTACTTGAGAAAAAGAAAATTATTCTTAATGAGTTAAAAATAGAAGAATCTCGTTTCTTGGAAACGCTTGAACGAGGAGAGAAACTTTTAGCAGAGATCACAGCTCATGAATGTGATCTTATCTCTGGTGCGCAGGCATTTGAGCTTTATGATACTTATGGTTTTCCTTTGGAATTAACAAAAGAGATCGCGAATGAAAAAGGTATTTCTGTTGATATAAATGGTTTTGAGAGGGAGATGGCAAAGCAACGCAAACGTGCAAAAGATGCCTCTGTCAGGATTGATTTAACTGAAGAAGGTTCAATTGAAAGAGAAATATCTTTATTTGATGAAACAAGATTTGAGGGTTATGAAAAATTAGAAACCACTTCAACTGTGATAGGCATCTTTAAAAATAATGAATTAGTAAAACAAGCTGTTCAGGGTGATTTAGTTAAGATTATTGTTAATAGAACGCCTTTTTATGCTGAGTCGGGTGGCCAAATCGGAGATAAAGGCTTAATAACGTCTCAAGATCTTGAGGTGTCTATAGAAAATGTTCGAAAAAAGAAGAATATTTTTATTCATTCCGGAATTGTTAACACCGGAGTTCTCAAAGTTAACTCATCTGTTCAGATGAATGTTACTCCATCTTTTCGTCAACGAACTACATCAAATCACACCGCTACACATCTATTGCAATCAGCTTTAAAGTTATCAATTGACTCAAGTGTAAGTCAAAGAGGCTCGTTAGTTTCAAATGATCGATTGAGATTTGATTTTAATGCTCCAAAACCTTTGACAATAAAAGAACTTGAAGATATGGAAGTACGAATAAATCAATGGATTACTGAAGATCATCCAATTCAAATTAAAACAGTGCCAATTAAGGAGGCTATGGCTGCTGGTGCTTTAGCAATGTTTGGTGAGAAATATGGCGATGTGGTTCGTGTTGTGGATATTCCAGGTGTTTCTATGGAGTTATGTGGAGGAACCCATGTCACTCGCACGTCACAACTAGGTACGTTTAAGATTATTAATGAGACAGGGATTGCTTCTGGTATCAGACGAATAGAGGCCATAGCTGGTCCATCAGTGTTTGATTATTTTAATGAACGTGATTTGGTAGTTAAGGAGTTAAGTAAATCATTCAAAGTTCAATCATCTGAAATTGTAGAGAGAGTCTCATTTCTTCAACAGGAATTGAAAGATAAAACAAAAGAACTTATCAAAGCAAAAAATGAACTCGCACTGGCAAAGGCATTGGGTTTGGCGAGTTATGCAAAATCTGTTGGTAAGACTAAATTATTAATTAGACGTTTAGATGGAGTTGACGGATCTGGATTGCAATCTGCGGCTTCAAGTTTAATAGATCATTTAGGCAAGTATTCTGCGGTGGTGTTTGGAGGCATTCCAAATCAGGAGATCGATAATAAATTAGTTTTTGTTGCCGCATTTTCTCCTGATTTAGTCTCAGATGGTTTACATGCAGGCAAATTTATAAGTGGGGTTGCAAAAATGTGTGGCGGCGGCGGCGGCGGCCGTCCAAATCTCGCCCAAGCTGGTGGTAGTCAACCTCAATCGTTGGATTTAGCTTTAGAAAAAGCCAATGAGGATTTGACTCAACAATTGTCTTAATTTAGCTCTGTAGGTAAGTGCTTTGGCGGAGGCTGACTTCTACATGTTCTATTAGTTTTTGCGCATCATGGATTTTTAGATGTCCGCCTTGAATAGCTAATTCACTTGATTTTCGTAATCGCTCTAATAATATCTCTGGATCATGTTCCAAATATTCAAGAACATTTGATTTTGTATTCCCACTAATGACATGCTCAACTTTATAGTTCCCTTTTTCTGAAAATCTGATATGGACTGCATTAGTACTCCCAAATAAATTATGTAGATTTCCCATTACTTCTTGATAGGCGCCACCTAAGAAAAGACCAATTAGATATTTTTCGCCTTGATTAAATTCATGAAGAGGTAGCAAATTTTTAATTTTTCCATTATCAATAAATTGGTCAAGCTTTCCATCTGAATCGCATGTTAAATCTGCAAAGTGACCAAGTTTGTTCGGTTCTTTGTTAAGCCGATGAATTGGCATAATTGGAAAAACTTGATCAATGGCCCAAGTGTCTGGAGCCGATCTGAATACGGAAAGATTTGCGTAATACGTTACGGCTAAGCTTTCACTTAATTTCTTTAGTTCTTTAGGTAGAAGTATATTTTTTGGTAACTGATTAACTATTGTTTTTGCACAGGCCCATGTCAACTGCTCAGCTTTTGCGCGTTCAACTAAATCTATATAACCGAGTCGAAAAGCGGCTAGTGCATCTGCTTTAAATTTAAGAGAATCATTCCATGCTTCTTGTAGTTTAGCTAAATCTTCCTCTTGCTTAAGTTCTAGAGAATTTAGATGGAATAATGTTTCACGTAAATTTTTGACAGAGAGACATTCTTTACCATCTTCTTTAGGAATATCAGAAGGCAACGAATTTTTGCCTAAAATATTGAAGATTAATATTGAAAAGTGACTAGCAATAGCTCTTCCACTCTCTGTAATTAAAGTGGGTAGTGGTATCTTTTTTGATTCACAACATTCTTTAATTGTTGCTACTACATCATTGGCATAATTTTGAAGTGAATAGTTAGTAGATGCTATTGAGGCAGTTTGACTTCCATCGTAATCAATTCCTAAACCACCTCCAACATCTAAGTATCCCATAGGTGCCCCAAGATTAATTAATTCGGCATAAATTTGCCCTGCTTCTTGTAAGGCATCTTTTAAAACACCTATATCGTTAATTTGACTCCCTAGATGAAAATGTAAAAGCTTTAATTCATTGAGAAGATTTGCTTCTTTTAATCTTTTGATCGCTTTCAATATTTCTGGAATTGAAAGTCCAAATTTCGACTTGTCACCAATCGAGCTACTCCATCTTCCACTGCTTTGACTTGATAGCTTGGCTCGTATTCCTATAAGTGGAGATGCTCCCAGTAAATTACTAGATTTGATGATAAGATCAACATCACTTGCTTGTTCTATGACTACTAAAGGTTGACGTCCAAGCTGTCGCGCTAAAATAGCTGTTTCAATATAACGTTGATCTTTATAGCCATTACATATGAGTAAAGCTTTCGGATCTTCTAGGATTGATAAGGCAATTAGTAACTCGGGTTTGCTTCCAGCTTCTAAGCCAAAATTCCATTTAGAACCACAGGTAATTAATTCTTCAACTACGTGACGCTGTTGATTACATTTGATTGGAAATACACCTTGGTATTTTCCTTGATATTGATAGTGATTAATTGCTTTTTCAAAAGCTTTATGTAAGTTTTTTAAGCAGTCTTCGAGAATATCGTCAAATCTTATTAAAAGAGGAAATTCTAGTTTTCGACTTTCGAGCTCATCTAAGAGTTCCATCAAATCATGAGATTTATTTTTGGAGCCATTAGGACAAATACTGATATTCCCTTTTTCATTGATTGTGAAATAACCCTTTCCCCATCGATCAATCCCATAGAGGTCTGAGCTATTTTGGATAGTCCAAGAGAGAGATTGCTTAGTATTTTTCACAGCCATTTATGCGATAACAAAGTTGTCAAGTTTTGATCATTCACGAGTAATACAATTAAATCTAAGAACAGTTTTATTAAGTGTCATGTTTTACTTGCCAAGAGGGTAGTTTTAGGAAGACTATGGCTTCATATTATTCAATATCGCAATGACTTTGGAAAGAACCTTTGTTGCTATCAAGCCAGATGGTGTGCAAAGAGGTTTAATCGCTGAGATTCTTGGTCGTTTTGAAACGAAAGGATTCAAATTAGTAGGTCTAAAGCAACTAACCCCAAGCAAAGAACTTGCTGAAAAACACTATGGTGTTCACAAAGATCGTCCTTTCTTTTCAGGTTTAGTTGATTTTATAACAAGTGGGCCTGTTGTAGCGATGGTTTGGGAGGGTGAAGGTGTTATTGCAAGTGCAAGAAAATTGATTGGAGCAACAAAGCCTCTCGAGGCTGAACCGGGAACTATTAGAGGTGATTTAGCTGTGAACATTGGTCGTAATGTCATTCATGGTTCTGATGGTTCTGATACAGCAGCTTTTGAAATCGGTCTATGGTTTCAGGAAAATGAACTTATTGATTGGACACCATCAGATCAATTATGGAGAGTTGAATAAATTATTTTTGAACTCCAAAATTTTTTTGAGTGGTTTTAAAATCTGTCCCATCTGAATTGGGACATAAAATTACTTTCCTCATTACTTAAAGTTGTCGAGCAAATTGATTTTCCAATTAATTCTGCAGTTATCGCCGCCAACAGAACTCCATTGCGATGATGCCCAGTAGCAAGCCAGAGCCCATTAATTGATGACATTCCAAGTAAAGGTCCTTCGTCGGGTGTGCATGGACGAAAACCCCACCATCTCTCCATATGAGGTAGTTGATTAAGTTCAGGAATAAGAGATTGAATTCCTTTTTGTAGCTCGCTTTGTCCTTTTGGGGTAAGTCCTTTCTGGAAGCCTGCCTCACGTTCACTAGTTGCTCCTACGATTATAAGACCGTCATCTCTTGGAACTAAGTAAATGCCAGGGCCAAAAATAATTCTTTTTAGAATCTGTTTAGGCCCCTGAATAGATAACATCTGGCCTTTAACGGGAAAAATAGGAAGTGTTTTGAAAATTTGTTTGCTCCAGGCTCCACAGCAGAGAACTGCCTCTTCACTTTTTAAATGATTGATATTTCCATTAATGTCTTTAATTTTGACTCCAAGAAATTTATTTGAATCTTTCATTATTTCAATCACTTCAACTCCTTCTTGAAAGTGAACACCTAATTCAACACAAGCTTTTTCAAGTGCTCTCATTAATAGTCTTCTATTATCGATTTGACCATCTTGCTTAAAAAGTAAACCTAATTTCCATTTTTCTGAGAGTCTTGGAACTTCTTGAAGGAGCTCATTTCTGTTTAGCTGTTCACCAAATTTATATGTTGGGTAGTTTTCACAGTCTTTGAGGCTTTTAAATGGAACAACAATCCCACAAGTTTTGAGACCACATGACATTTTGCTATTTGTCTCAATGCTTTTTATCCAACTCGGGTGGCTTTTAAGACTACTTTGACCAAGATTTAAAAGATCACCTTCAAGCCCTTCTGCGTGAGGCGCTAGCATTCCAGCAGCAACAAAACCTGCTGCCTCACTTCTGCTTCTACTTAAAATTTCTACGCGTTTACCTCTTTGAGCAAGTTCATGGGCTATTGCAAGACCCATTAATCCTCCTCCGAGGATTAACAATGGTTTTTCATTTAAGACACCCATTGCTTGGATTTGGAAAATGTTATTTTCAATGTTTTAGATTACGTTAGCTTCCATGACTGAGCTTTTCTTTCATAAGATTCATATATCTAGGTCAAATTAATGTCAGAATCAAATGTTTCTTGGGAAGTTGTAATCGGATTAGAGACCCATGTGCAGTTGGGTACTAAGAGCAAAATATTTACTGGCGCATCAACTAATTTTGGTGACGATCCAAATACTCATATTGATCCAGTTGTATGTGGATTACCAGGCACTTTGCCAGTCCTAAATAAAAAGGTTCTGGAATATGCAGTAAAAGCAGCTATGGCTTTAAATTTAAATATTGCTTCTCACAGTAAATTTGATAGAAAGCAATATTTCTATCCAGATTTACCAAAAAATTATCAAATATCTCAATTTGATGAACCTATTGCAGAAGATGGTTGGATAGAGGTAGAAGTAGCCGAAAAAGGAAAAGAAACTTATGTCAAAAAAATAGGTATTGAAAGACTACATATGGAGGAGGATGCTGGAAAACTTGTTCACGCAGGTAGTGATCAATTGTCAGGTTCCACCCATTCTTTGGTTGATTACAACAGAGCAGGCGTAGCACTTGCTGAAATAGTTAGTAAACCCGATTTAAGAACAGGTAGAGAGGCTGCGGAGTATGCAGCTGAAATCAGAAGAATTATGCGTTATCTGGGGGTATCTGATGGGAATATGCAGGAGGGATCTTTGCGATGTGATGTGAATATTTCAGTGAGACCAAGTGTTAATGATCCATTTGGTACAAAAGTAGAAATAAAAAATATGAATTCATTTTCAGCTATTCAGAAAGCTTGTGAATATGAAATTAAGCGGCAAATTAAAGTATATGAATCTGGAGAAGAAGTAAAACAAGAAACGAGGTTATGGGATGAAGGTAAACAACTGACTAAAAGCATGAGATCAAAAGAAGGTAGTAGCGATTATCGTTATTTTCCAGATCCTGATTTAGGTCCGATTGAAGTAAGTCATGATTTAAAAGAAAAATGGCGCTCAGAATTACCAGAATTGCCAGCTGCCAAAAGAAATAGATACGCAGCAGAACTTGGCCTTTCTATTTATGATGCACGAGTTTTGACTGACGAATCTTCAATGGCTAAATATTTTGAGAAAGTTGTTAATGAAGGTGGAGCAGCAAAATCCTCAGCAAATTGGATAACCGGAGATATAGCAGCATTTATTAAATCTAATAGATTATCATTTGATCAATTATCTTTTAAGCCAAATGAGTTAGCAGAAATGTTAAAAATGATTGATTTAGGAGAAATAAGTGGAAAAATTGCTAAAGAAATTTTGCCTGAACTTTTAAGTAAAGGTGGTTCTCCAAAGCAATTAGTCAAAGAACGTGGTTTAGGTATGATCGGTGATCCTAAAGTTATTGAGGCAATGATTGATCAATTGATCCTTAATTATCCTAATGAGGTGGAATCTTTCAGAGGAGGGAAGACGAAATTATTAGGCTTTTTTGTGGGTCAATTAATGAAGGAAACTAAAGGGAAAGCGGATCCAAAACTCGCAAATCAAATATTAAATAAAAAGTTACAAGGCTAGAAATCATATATTTTTTTTAACTGCATTTTCCATGTCTGATCATTATTAGAATTAATAATTATATGATCTGCGAATTGTTTTTTAAAAGCGCTATCCCATTGCGCATCAATTCTTTGATTGGCTTCTTCAAGACTTAAGTTATCTCTTGACTGAAGTCTTTTTATTTGCATATTTCTAGGGCAATCTATGTAACAAATCTCACTACATAAACCTGTATAATTTTTTTCAAATAGGAGTGGAATAATCAAAATTACTATTGAATTTGATTTCAATTTTTCTAATTCTTCTTCAATTCTTTTGTTGACAAATGGATGTATTATTCCCTCTAGCCATTTTTTTTCAATATTATTTTGAAAAACTATTTTGGCTAATGCTTTGCGATTAATGATTTGATCATTTTTACTTGAATTTTTAATTATTTTACTTCCATATCTCAATAAGACTTTTTTGGCTATTCGATTTTCAGCTCTTAATGCTTCATGAGCATATAAGTCAGCGTCAAGAATTGGCCATTGCTTGGCTTGAAAAAGAAAATCCCCAATGATTGTTTTTCCACTGGCAATACCTCCAGTGATACCTATTCTTCTTTGCTTGCCTTTCCATCTAAGACAAAGTTTGTTTGTTTGTTTTTGGTCAATCATTAATATTGATAGTAAGTGAAAAATGCTCTTCTGAATTTGAGTTTTTCGACATCTTCTGTATGGTCTCCAATATCTGGTGGTATTACTACCCCTGATGGTTTTTTAGCAGCTGGTATTTCCGCAGGATTGAAGCCTTCTGGGAAGAAAGATCTTGCTTTGCTATATGCACCGGATGGTGCTTGTTGCAGTGGGACATTTACTCAATCAATCACTCGTGCTTATTGCATTGATCTATGTATTGATCGAATCAAGGTGTCTAAGGGAAAAATACGTGCTGTAGTTATTAACTCTGGACACGCAAATGCTTGTACAGGTAGTCGAGGCAAAATTGATAGTGAAAATATTACAAATAAGCTTGCTCAACGCTTGGGATTATCTAATGAAGAAGTGTTAATTTGTTCCACGGGTGTGATTGGAGAGCCAATACCTGTTGAAAAAGTTAATAGTCACTTGGATCAACTTGTAAACAGTTTAGATAAGGAAGCATCCTTGGATGCAGCAAATGCAATTTTGACAACTGATCTTCAGGTAAAGCAAATTGCATATCAAGCAGTAGTAGGAGGAAGACGAATATCTATTGGAGGAATGGCTAAAGGTTCAGGCATGATTCATCCTTCAATGGCAACAATGTTGAGTTACCTTACTTGCGATGTAGGCGTAGATCACATTTTATGGTCAGATATGATAAAGCGTGTCTCAGAATCATCTTTTAATTCTATTACAGTTGATGGAGATACGAGTACAAATGACACTTTTTTAGCTTTTTCAGCTGGAGCAGTATTAGATCCAAGATATTTATCAACCCTTGAAGAGGGATTACATTTAACAGCTCAATACCTTGCCAAAGCAATTGCACGTGATGGAGAAGGAGCTAATTGTTTGCTTGAGATAAAAGTTGAGGGCGCGAAAAGTAATTTAGATGCTCAGGCAATAGCTCGTACAATTGCTTCATCCTCTTTGGTTAAAACGGCAATCCATGGTTCCGATCCTAATTGGGGAAGAATTATTGCTGCACTTGGTCGTGCTGGAACTTTTTTTAATTTAAATGATGTCAAATTGTGGATTGGACCTTATGAAATTTTTTCCAATGGAACACCTCATGACTTTGATAGACAAATAGTCAGCAACTTTATGAGAGCAAGATTAAGAGGAAAATATTTGGTAGATGATCTTATCAGTATCAGACTAAGGGTAGGGATAGGAACAGGTTTCGCTACAGCTTGGGGGTGTGATTTATCTGATGAATATGTACGTATTAATGCCGATTACACAACTTAGGTCAAAAAGCCAGTAATTGCAGTAATTAATAGAGACTAAAAAAGATTGGTAATCTTATGGTAATCATGCTATACGACATATTCAAGCCTGTCTTTTGATCTTATGGGACCCCGTGGGGGAAAGCTAGTCTTAGCTCTACACGTAATCACCTTTAAGACATTTCTGGTGATTTTTTAAGGACCTAGAGATAGAGCCAAGCAATCCCTATCCCAGATCCCAAAGTAAATAAATCGTGCTTATCCATATCCTTTAGGACTTAGGACAGAGCGGCTTTTTTTATGGTTTATTGGTAGCTTTTAATGTCATCACCTAATTGGACACTATGATCACTTCACACATTGATGATCATGGAAAAGTTAACTCAGAACATACTTAGGCTCTCTATTTCAGCAGCTTTAATAACAATTCCAGCAAGTGCTTTGTTCATTGGATATGAGTACTTGGGCTATAAGAAAGGTATTGCTGACTATGCAGAGGAGGTGTCTGCTAAGTACGAGAAGTTAATCGAGAATATGAAAGAGATGTATCCAGAGAGATCACAAATATTGGAAGAGTATCTAGAGTAGAGGTCCCTCAATCTATTGATTTCATAAGCTTGAACAGATCTATATTTTATTTCTTATTCACTCATAGGTTTATTAGTTGTATAGCTGATATTCATATGTCATTGACATACGTATATCAGCTATACCGTTAGTTAGAGAGGTTGGGTTAGTGATAGTTAGAGAGTTTGTCTTAGTACTCAACCTTCGCTATCTCGCTAACGCTCGATTAGCTCAGAGAAAGATACTCGCTCCGCTCGTATAGAAACACTGGGGTTTAGAGGTCTCCTTGTATACATCCGCCCATACTTCTCCCTGTATATGTAGCTGACCGCAAGACTTCAGTCAGAGACTATGGATTTGTTGTTTCCCTTGTATAGGTCCGCCCGTGTTTCTTCCTGTATACGTGACGCACCCCAAAGAAGCGTGTCATAGAAAGAGGTCTTAGGTCTTCCCCTGTATAGTAAGGGGTACCCTTTCTCCCCTTGTATAAGGGTAGACTTGAAATTCTTCAGTCATAGAAAGAGGTCTTGTTGTCTCTCTGTATAGATAACGAACCTCTCTCCATGTATAGATGACGACTTGGTTTCTCTTGTATACGGAGACCATCGACTTTCTCCCTATATACATGACTGACCGCTAACCTTCCACGTTAAATCGCTTCTAAGGCGCTTCTCTCCTTTAGCTACTTATATCTACCTGAAAGTAGCTTTATGCTTCTTGTAGGCGATTTTAATCCATAATCCTGTGGGACATGGAATACCTTTGGAAGTGTCTTGATTGATTCACTAATGAGTTACTTCTCTCTCTTCTTCAACTGCTCTTCTAAAAGCTTTTGTTCTCTTGCTTGCTTAGGCGTCAAAGGTATCTCACTATCGCCAAGATCTAATTCGAAGACTCCTCCTGCACCAAAGTGATTTGTGTCTGATTGTGATGGGGTGGGGAGGAGAAGAGTAGTTGTTAGGGCGAGTAGTAAAAATCGGTTCATTCGTTCTCCTATTCCTCTGTGAAATAAGTTTTGATTAATTCGTGAAGAAATTCAAAATTGATGTCTTTGAAGTGCTCTTCAATTGTGCTGTATTTAAATCCATCTCCGATCTCAAACCTTTCAGCAAACTCTTCATCATTTATCTCCTCTTTCCATCCAATTAAATCTTCGTGACGATCTTTTTTTAATTCATCGATCGTAGCTGTGGTATAGACCTCCAATGTTGATTTGACAATTTCCTCATCACCTTGTTCATCAATATCGCAAAGTCCTATCCAATCTGCAGCCGTCTGATAAGTGGCATCAGAAATCTCTCCAGCATCAAATAATCTATCTATTTCAATGTAGGCAGCTTTTATAGTCATACGTCTAATTCGAAGTCATGTACTTAATGATAGAAAGAAGCGTGATTGTGATAATTCCATAGGTCCAAATCGAACTGCTATTTCGAGATGCTCTTGCCATCCAATCTGCAAGACCGTTGTTCTCAATGATAAAGAGATAGAGGAATCCCAAAATTGCTATTGGAATGAGAACTGCAAGGAAGAGATTCATTCGCAATTCTCCCTTAAGAATTTTTTAGCATCGTCATCCCCAAGATCAGCTGCTTTTCTCCAGTCTTCGCACGCACCTTTCATATCTTCAATTTCTTTTTTTACATTGGCACGATTAAAAAATGCATCTGAATCTTTTGGGTTAATTTTTAGAACTTGTGAATAGTCTTGAATGGCACCATCAAAATCTCCTTTTTTAAACTTGGCAATACCTCTATTGAAATATCCATCGGCATATAAAGGATCAAAATCTAATGCCTTATTTTGATCAGATATTGCGCCATCCAAATCACCTGAATTACGTTTTGCATTTCCACGCATTGAGTAGACAAGGCAAATCTCAGTAGGTGAAAGTTCTAATGCTTTGTTGTAATCGAGTATTGCTTCTTCATAATCTGCAAGTTCAAATTTATCTTGTGCTCTATTGAAAAAATATTCATAGTTTTTTGCTTTTAAATTTATATCGTTCTTGTCTTGTAAAGAAAGCATTAATCCTGCACCGACAACCACAGCAGTAGATCCAATAACAAGGTCTTTATTTACTTTCAGCAGAGATAAACCCGCAGCAGTTGCAACGCCAATTCCTAAAGCAATCGCCGTATTGCGGAGTCTCATATTTTATTCATGCTCCACTCACATTGACTTGAATACCTTTCATAGATACGTGCAAAGCCTTTTTCAACCAGGTGTTCTTGAATATTGATAGGACCTTTGGATAATTCAGCGACTGTTCTTCCATATCGATCTTCAGTAATCCGCCTGATTGTGATTGTTGATCCAGCAACTAAATCATTGAGATAATCTCTTGCTGCTTTGGCAGGTATTGGATCAGCTTTTTTACCTCTTAATTCAGGAGTATCTATACAAGCAAGTCGGATCTTTTCTCCTTCGGTAGTTGTACAAGTATCTCCGTCATAACAGCTTTGAATCGTTACGCTTGGTAGCTCTTGAGCCTTTGGATAGGTAGTCAGTGTTTGGAAGAGCGCAATCATCGCTAAGACAAAGACAATAAATAATGCTGAGAAAAAACCAATAAGAAGATTCCTAATAAATCGCTGTTCAGAGTTCAGCTTTTTTGTTGGCATTTTTATTTAGCCTTTTTCTCTTTTTTGGGGATCGTATTTTCTTCAAGGTTCTTGGCGATCTCCAATAGCTCTAATGGCCAATGGGATTGTTTCCTTTCTAATCGATTGTTGACACTCATATATTCAAGTATTTGTTCTCTGGCAGCATTTATTTTCTCGAACTCTTTACCAAGCTCATTGAAGAATTCTTCATGACATTTTTCTAGTGCTTCTCTGTAGTCTTTCTCATAGAAAGCAATGATTTTCTGTCTATCTTTTTTCTCTTTCTTTTTAGAGGTTCTTTCTATTACGTCGTTTAGGTAAGTCAATCGCCTAAGGGAAATTAGATAGAGGATATTTGTGGAATTAGGCTAGTAATGTATCGCTAGGAATTAATGGATTTTCTATTGATGAGGAGTAACCCAAAGAAACTTCAAATCTAGATTCAACGATAGTTTCTAATTGATCTATACAATAATTAAGACCTTCAATATCAGAATTTCTATCAAGGACCTCTTCATATAAGTTGCTTATATATTTTTGATTTGTAAAGTGATCTGATAGCTCTACATAATTGAGCTTATTATTTTCTATTTGCTGGTCTAATATAGAAAAATTGTTATCAAAAGCTATTTCTGCTTGCCTAAGATCTTCTGTACTTTCATTAGAAAAGTTATCTAATGAGAGACCAGTAACTATATCTATTGAGTAATTTGGATTATCACTATCAATTAACTTCAAACTTTTTGGAGTACTACTAAATTTAGCAATACTACCTTGAATTTCTGATAAGGTTGCTACTTTTGAATATCCCACTTCTTTGATGAATGTTTTTGCTTCTGTGAGATTATTTCCTGTAATCCAAGGACTAGTTGATTTTGGTTGATATGCAAGTATTGAGGCAGTACTTTTTCTTATTTCGTAGGTGTATTGAACGCCAGCATTGGTTTTATGAGTTAATGTTTTTTTATCAACCTCGCTGCCTGCATTATTAAGTGCCGCCCATGTTAGATCATTTGCAATTGATGCAAGCTCCAGATTTCCTGAATCGATTTGACTAGCCCAATAAATTAAACCTGCAGCATCTCCTTCTCTATTGAATAAGTTTAAATAGATTTGATTCACCTGGGCTTCTGTACTTAGATTGCCATTTACCGAATTGAATTCAGGCTGCAAATACATGTTTGCAGCGAATGCTTTTTTTGTAACTCCTTGATCTAACCAATAATCTAAACCTGTAGGATCACAAGGTCTACCAAAATAACCTATGTATAGTTGTTGTAGTTCAGTACTTGTTGCTGCTATAGAGGTTGTTGATGGTTCATTCTCTATATTCTTAACTAATAAAAAAATAGATTGCTCTCTATAATTTCCCGCAAGATCTGTAGCTCTAACTACGGGATAAAAACTAATATATGATGTTGCATGTGGATTGCTAAATGGTGAAGGATTTTCATAATCAGGAGCTTGCTTAAAGCTTAAAACCCCAGAAGTTTTATCTATAGAGTATAAAGAATTCTGATCCCAATAAGATGGAAGAGACCATGTCACCTCCTCGTTGGCGACAAATGTGTGGATGTATGTCTCATTTTCATTCATATATAGAACACTGCTTCGCGTTGTAACGCGATCAGGTCCATAAATAATTGGCTTTTCAGTATCAGATTCAGTAACTAAAATCCATAACCTTTGGCTGGAGCTATTGCCTGCTATGTCAGTTGCGTTAACTGTTAGAGCATAAATATTGTTTCCTATTGAATCAGTTGGATTGTCATAATCTGGTGGATTATTAAATTCTAGTTTTCCAGAATTAGGATCAATCGAAAATTGTTTATAGTCAGTTAAACTAGTTTGTTCAGCACTTAGGGACCAGGTTACTGATTCATCAGCGATATAAGTATGAACTACAGTTGTATTCTCTTTAATATATAATAGCGGTATTCCTTCAGTATTGTTAGTAGTTGGCAACGAAATATTAGGAGCTATTATATCTTTGATAGATGTGTCATTAATTGTTACTGACTTTGTTTTTTCTCCTATTGATAACGTAAAGGTTTCGGCCCCTTCTGTGATTCCGTCTGCACTTATCCCGATAGTAAATACTGCTTCTCCATCTGCATTAATTGTTGTTCTTCCAGTAAGCTCATTACTGGCAATATCAGTAGATGCAATACCAGAGATTGTATATGTATATTCTTTATCTTTTTCACTTTTATGTGTTTTAAATGTGAATGATATACTTTTACCTTCATCAATATTATTTACAGAATCTAATTCTGCCAAACTATTATCATATAGGTAGTTGTTTGCCTGCACTGACTCACTCAACCACCAATAATGACTTTTTATGCTTGTTGCAGAATTTGAATAGTCGTTTCCACTTGAGACAACACCTACAACTTGATATCCTGCATCCCCTCCAGAATTTATATATATTGGTCCACCAGAATCACCAGTATTTATTTCAATATCATCATTATAAAACCAAAAATAATTATCAATATAATCCTTATAGATTATACCTTGGTCGAACATAAGATTATTTGAATATTTTCCAGGGAAACCAAGCTTGTATCCAGTACCACCGCTAAAATTGCTTGTTACACCGAAATATCCATAAATAGAACCAATATCTACTGTTAGTGATAATAATGCTATATCACGCTCAACTTCATATAGTGATCCGCTTTTTCCATCTCCATTTGTTATTAAACCATCTCCATTTGCATCCCAATCTTCGTAATATTCATACCATGTGGGTTGATAGTAGCCTGTCCAATAGACGCTAGTATCAGGATCATAAGAAGGATATACTCTAACTTCATCAGCCATCCCACCTAAAGAATTATCATAGATGACATGTGACGCTGTTAAGATATCATTATTTCCAATAATGGCACCACTTCCTGAGTACCAATCATTACCCCATCGAGACCTTATAAATACGGCACATTGGTATGGAAAAATATCATCATTAACTTCGTAAGTAGACATCTATTTTAAGCTTCTTTTTGTAAAATCAATTTATAAAAATTAATTTATACTAACTCTAGCTTGTCTAGTTTAAACTCTATTAATTTATTGAAATATGTTCAAATAGCTTATGAGGCTATCTCAATTAGCTGCTCACGCTTATTGAACATAATCGGATCCAATCCACCTCAAGGTTTCCTCTGCTGGCTTCATCTTTCTACCTTTACCAAGGATCTCAGTGGACTCATCGGCTCTGTAATGGAAGTAATGCTTTTGGATATATTTCATGCTCGTATCTGTGTTGGCTGCAACTGTTGGAAGAGGAACGCCAGCTGATAAACACATGGTGTCAAAGGTATCTCGCTATCGCCTAGATCTAATTCGAAGACTCCTCCTCTACCAAAGTGATTGGTGTCCGATTGTGATGGGGTGATTGATTTTAAAGAGTGGAAGAAGAGGAGAGAAATTAGATAGAGGATATTTGTGGAATTAGGCTAGTAATGTATCGCTAGGAATTAATGGATTTTCTATTGATGAGGAGTAACCCAAAGAAACTTCAAATCTAGATTCAACGATAGTTTCTAATTGATCTATACAATAATTAAGACCTTCAATATCAGAATTTCTATCAAGGACCTCTTCATATAAGTTGCTTATATATTTTTGATTTGTAAAGTGATCTGATAGCTCTACATAATTGAGCTTATTATTTTCTATTTGCTGGTCTAATATAGAAAAATTGTTATCAAAAGCTATTTCTGCTTGCCTAAGATCTTCTGTACTTTCATTAGAAAAGTTATCTAATGAGAGACCAGTAACTATATCTATTGAGTAATTTGGATTATCACTATCAATTAACTTCAAACTTTTTGGAGTACTACTAAATTTAGCAATACTACCTTGAATTTCTGATAAGGTTGCTACTTTTGAATATCCCACTTCTTTGATGAATGTTTTTGCTTCTGTGAGATTATTTCCTGTAATCCAAGGACTAGTTGATTTTGGTTGATATGCAAGTATTGAGGCAGTACTTTTTCTTATTTCGTAGGTGTATTGAACGCCAGCATTGGTTTTATGAGTTAATGTTTTTTTATCAACCTCGCTGCCTGCATTATTAAGTGCCGCCCATGTTAGATCATTTGCAATTGATGCAAGCTCCAGATTTCCTGAATCGATTTGACTAGCCCAATAAATTAAACCTGCAGCATCTCCTTCTCTATTGAATAAGTTTAAATAGATTTGATTCACCTGGGCTTCTGTACTTAGATTGCCATTTACCGAATTGAATTCAGGCTGCAAATACATGTTTGCAGCGAATGCTTTTTTTGTAACTCCTTGATCTAACCAATAATCTAAACCTGTAGGATCACAAGGTCTACCAAAATAACCTATGTATAGTTGTTGTAGTTCAGTTGATGTCGCAGAATTAGAAGTAGCTATAGATTCATCTACTACATCAGTAATTATTACCCTGAACCAGTTTGAATTATTTATATTCCCAGCAGTATCAGTAGCATTTATGCTCATTATATAAAAATTATTGTCACCTCCTGCTTGTGGCTTTTCGTAGTCAAGATTTCCATTGATAGACAGAGAACCAGTAACTGGGTCTATTGAGAAATATTGATGATCATTATTTTCAAACATTTGTGATATGGACCAAGTGACTTCTTCATTGGCAATGAATCTATAAATCTCTTTATTTGTACCTTCTGAAACATTTATGGATGTAGATGAAGCAAAAGTACCAGAAGTGAGGGAATAAAGTACATCATTATTTTCTCCATAAATAATTGGTTTTTCCATATCACTTTCATTTACTACATCATTAATCACTACCCAAAGTCTTTGACTAGAGATATTTTCAGCTGTATCAGTTGCATTAACGGTTAAGGCATAAATGTTATAACCACCTGAGTCAATAGGATTTTCGTAATCAGGAGCAGTATTAAAGCTTAAAGCACCTGTACTGCTATTAATCGTGAAATTCGTATAATCAGTTGCACTACTTAAGTCTGCGCTTAGTGACCAAGTAACTTCTTCATCAGCAACATAAGTGTGCACAGCAGTTATATTTTCATCTAGATATAATGTTGGAATACCTTCGTGATCAGTAGACGTAGGAAGCGTGATTACAGGTGGTGTTGTATCTCCCTCGGCAAGATCAGTGACCATAAAAGTAAATGCTCTGGGTGGCGAACTTACTCCTGAATCATCTGTTGCTTTAATAACAACTTGATAAGAATTTTTTGTTTCATAATCGGGTGAACTTTTTATTTTAATTTCATTTCCATCAATATAAAAGTATTGATTCCCTGAACTTTCTACGTAACCATCCACAAAAGAAAAGGTATGTGTGTCATTTTCATTTTCATCAATAGCTTTTAAATTTCCTACGCTTGTTCCAGCTTCAATATTTTCATCAAAAATTATGGCGGTTCTATCTTCACTTAGAAATCCATAAATCGACATATCTGTTGGTCCAAAATTTTCTCCCCAAATCTCTTTTAAAGCTTTAATATCTAAAGATGTATACCAATCAGTGTATGGCTGATTATTATCTTCATAAGCCATTATTGTTTCACTAATATCTACTGCGGTCGATCCATATTCTGTTCCATAGACATCTCCATCATCATCTTCAAATGGATGTTCTAATGTTAATAAATGGCCGATCTCATGAAGGATCGTACTTTCATGAAAATAATCTAAATTACCCCAATTTCTATATATATAATCACTTCTAATTACTGCCTCAAGACTTAAATTATTTGCCCGCAATTTTCCTAAATTCCAGTCGTAATATTTATCAGTATAAGTAGATGATCCTATCCCATAAGTAGTTGATGATTGGCCAGGTATACTTGCTGTGTTTACATGAACTACCTTTAATATTGCATCTTCCCTATTATATACTCTGGTAAAATTAATATTTAAAATTTTATCAAGAGATTTAAAAGAATTGTCTATAAATGTTGTTAGAGAATCTGGAATACTGCTTGAAGTAATATAATTGGTTCCTGTCGTCTGGCTTTCGTAGCTAGTAGAAATACCATCACTATCTATAAAGTAGGTTATTAAATTATTCTTGACATTTTTAACTGTATCAATTGTTTTCCAATAATAGTTATGACTAGATTTAATATGAATTGTACTTAGAGATCCATTTGTTGATGGTGTGTAAGGTTGATTATTGCCTACTTCTAATTCTGGTGTTGCATTAAGTTCAATAATTCTTCCAATATTCGTTTCAAAACCTTCGGATTCGCTACAGATAAAACACATACTCTATTTAACTTCTTGTATCCGTTAAATAATAAATATTATAGCTTGCTAGTCTTAAGCTTTGTTTTTAATGTAAATTCAACTTGATCCAATCCATCTGCGACTTTCCACTGCGAAAAGTGATAGGTTTTCCTCTAAAGTCCAGAAAGCTAGGAGAACATCATATCTCTTCTCAAGATTGCTTTCTAATTGACCTACCAATAATTGTGATCATTGTTAAAAGCTTCTTTGTATAATTATGATTGATTAATTGAGCGACAAATTGAAAATCTTTTTTTGTCACCTCAGGTCTTCACTTCATCGAGTTCTGGAAAAAGCATGTTGATATAAGCCATTATTACCACAACTAAAGGAGGCATATTTGTTTTGTCTTCTTTTGTGAGTCGTTTAATCTCTGATAAGAAACCCTGAGCTTCTTTCTTGCTAATTGTATATTCAGGATTGTTTTCTACTTGGTCAACGAGTGATCCGATTTGATTAGAAGAATCCATTAACTAATTTATTGTTCTATGCCAATAAAACTAGTGAGATATATGACTTCAAGCTTAGATTAAGAAAACTTATCATCTTTTTATTCAGGGCTGCGCTTAAGAGATTTAGGATGCATTTCCTTGGATTAGATGTGGATTTGTGATGTATTTTCATTGGAGGATAAAGCATTTATTGAATCTTTCTTCTAAAAGTTGTCTGATCTCGCGCTTGTTTAGGCGTCAATAATTTATTTTTGCTTGTCTTTTTCTTTTTATTTCACCTCGTTTCTTCTTGGACTCAACTCTCTTCCTCTGTGATGAGTGTGTCGGAATAGTTGCCCGTCTCTTTTGGGGTGGTGGTTTTAAAAGCTCTTTTAAAGTTGAAGCAAGTCTACGTAAAGCCAATTGACGGTTCTGATATTGGGTTCTTTTCTCCTGAACAGCTATGCAAATAGACCCATTGATGAGCTTGACCTCATCCTGAATTGTAATCCTGTGCTTCTGATATGGAGTTAAGGTTTTTGATTCATTTACATTAAAAATAATTTCAGCTCGACTGTCTGTCTTATTTATGTTCTGTCCGCCATTACCTGAAGATCTTGAGAATCTCCAGTGTATTTCGTGAGGTGGTATTGCAAGTTTAGTATTAATTCTTAGTGTCATTTGTCTTCTTTATCCAGCCAAGCGAAGTGAGCTCATTTCTAAAGGATTCTGCTTTCTTGCTTCTTTTATCTCATGCGGAGAGAAGAAAACACATGAATCAGGATTGGCGACCTTTGGACATTTTTTATTAGGACCATATACAAATAAATATGTTTTACCATTCACACTTGCATCTGGAAGTTTTATACAAATAGCTCCGAAATTCTTTTCAAGTAATGTCCATATTTTTTTTTTATCTATACATTCTTGCAAGAGATTATTGAATTTATTTTCACTACTAATTCCTTTCATATTTAGATAAAAATAACGACTGATAAAAATCTCCTTAGCCTTAGTTTGAGACTCTTCGCTATGTATTCGTCCCATATAATGGCAGTCATCTAGAACATATTCTTGACTATCTAATTTAGACAGTACCCATCCAATATCCTTATCACTTATTCCTCGATGACTAAGAAGAAATTCGAAGGTTTGTTCTTTAGAAGGACCTTTCTCCATTTAAAAGGTTCCACAAATTCATAATTGATTATGACATATCAAACTAATATTTGTATCTCCTCTATCTCCTAGCTCTAAAGGTAAAATGTCTCCTAAAATTTTTCTACAATGTGAGGACCTTCTAGAGAAATATTTCCATTGGGAGCCAAAAAGACATTTTTTATATTTTATTTCTCGATAATGTAAGTTGTTTCCCCCTTGCCCTAAAAGTACCGTTCAAGAATTAGAAATTAAAAAATGGCCAATCGGGCCTTTCCAAGTAGGCTTTTTCTAGATTTAGCACCATAAAGAGATTTGCCTTTTGCTTCATGGTGAAGTCATGGCAACTCTTGATCAAGGAGACACCTATGAAAACTTATGAATTTGATTTATTTGTCTTTCCAGAAGGAATTGATTATAGATGGAATATTTCTAAAGTAGTCCGTATGCATTATGGTTTTGTTGATTAAACTATGTACCTACTTACAAATTTGATGAAAAATATTTCTAAACTGATAGCAATTAGTATCGTTGCAATTTTCGTTCTTTCTGCTTTTGCAGGATTGTTTGGAACACTTTTGTTTACCTAATCAATTTGCTCATGACTTATAAAATCATTAGGCATGATAAAGAATATGATGAAATTACTGATCAATCATTTACCACCTACGATGAGGCATACGATTTATTAGAAGAAATATATTCTGATGTTTGTTGTTCTGATGCTGATTATGGCGATCGTCCCTACTATGAAATTATTAAGGTAGTTAAATGAAACTTATAGTCAGTCATAATGGGCTAATTGCTTGGTATGAAAATAAATTGGGTCTCAGTGATTATGGATTACTTTGGCTTGTCTTCTTTAAGGGAGTCCTCATTGCTCTGGTATGTAAAAGAGTAAATTTACACTAGATGTTTGATCAAGAAGCCCTGTTGGAATATCTCAGTTCACCAGAGGGGATAAATAAAATTATTTTTGGAATTATTTTAGTTGGAGTCATGAATGCAATTTTTATAACTTATAGCGTTAGGAGCATTTATGGAGCAGCAAAAAAAGAACGAGAAAAATTAAAAATTCAACAAGTTAAAATCGATAAATTATCCCCTAAACCGGAATAGAATGGTTTTCTTAAATTCTGAACTAAAGCAACGGTAGTTGGTATTTGGGCATCTTAATGTGAAACCTGTCATATTTTCCTGTAATCGTTTATGCAGTTTTTGTTCTGATGGATTGCTTTATCTTTAATCACTTGTTACGGCTAAAGAATGGGGAGGTGATAAAAATTAATTATCTTCTAAATAATTGATAAAGATGTTCATATCAACTTATCTATAAATTTATTTTTAAAACTCAGGCTACAGTAGTCAAAATTATTTTTACAAAATAAGTCAGTGATAGCCAAGATATTGAAGAATTAATTGCTGATTCTATGACCGGTCTTATGATTCGAGCTGAAAGACTGAGTGTATTCGATCAATTAGCTATTAGTGAAGAGTTTAGAGAGTGGTTGAATGAGTGTGTAAGACTTGAGGATGTTTTGAAACTAGTTACTATCAAAAAATAATCAAAGATTTATGCTGCAATTTTATCAATGTCTAGTAGTTTAGCGATATCGCTATCTACAGCATCTCCTTGTTCTTTACGTTTTACGAACTTATCAAAGTCAAGCACATTATAACTTTTTCGTTTGAGTTCAGCACTTTTATTTAAGTAATCGAGCGAGACCAGAAATACAGGAATAGCGCAGAATGGAATAACTAAGATGTAGAATTCAAGAGGCATTTGAATTAATAATGTTCAATTAAGCTTTACTTAAGTAGTCAATGTTTGCAATAGGGCTAGAAGTAATTTGCTACTTTCCTTATACGTTTTTAGTTTTAATGAATTTAATAATTTCTCTATTTATCCATTTGTAGATAAGTTGTTTTAATCAGCACTCATAATGACTTCTAAGTTGCTTTTTGGTTTTGGAGCCTTTTATGAAATTTCATCCTACAATCGACCATATCGATATCTCATGAGGTCTATTACTTGATCTTTTGTGCTCCAGCTTTTAATTCTATCCTTAATGGAAAGTAACTCTGATTCAGTGAGTTCAAGACGTGCTTTTTCCAAATTTGTCATTTTTTAAATACTCGTTGCAGTAATGATGATGATTTGCAAGCAGAGCAAAAAGCAAAGGGTAACCATGGAGCCTCAAATTTTATAGTTGGTTGAATCGATTTTCACATGCCTGTATCGCTTGTCAATTCCCTTTATGAGCAATATGAGAACTGTGCTGCGTGTCATAAAAAACCATAATATTAACAGCTATGGCTAGTAGACTTTTCTTCTATGTAATCTATTGTTTTAATTTTTCTTTACGGAAATATAAAATTATGCAACTTTCGAATCTTCTTTTTCATGTAATTCTCTCTTGATCTTGGAATACTTCCTGCCAATTTTGTATTGCTTATGGAATAAATTTAATTGGTCACTATCATCATTCGAAGCTTTCGTCTCTATCTCTGCGATTGGTTTGGTCATTTGGCTCCATACAAAAAGCATTCCAATTGCAGACACAAGTAATGGAAGATACGCTTTTATTAAACTTACGACTATTAGAGTAGTTATAAAACAAAGTGAAAAGATAGTCAATTTATGAATTCTACTATTGCCTAGCTTTTTCTTTTTTGACTTTGAAGAAGAAATGATTGGCAGATCAGGAGTCATTCGTCTTAAATTGTAGGTGTATTGGATTAGAGGATGTAGAAATGGTTTTATCTGTTGTAATAATATTTGTTTTAAAATCAGCTTTATTTGATAGATATTTTGCTATTCGATTTACATATCTTGAAATTTTTATACCGTAGCGATATCTGAAATAAGTTTTTTGATAATGACACAGAGATTCTATTTTAACTAGATAATTTTTAACAAATTCAATCAAGCTTGTAAATGTTTCTGGATGAATTGCTCATAAATTTTTAGTAGTTTACTTATATTTCTAAACGTTCTATTAGCTGTACTGTTTTTAGCAATGTTCTCCTAAATAGGCTTTTCCCAGTTTCCATAAGTAATTTTTCTCTGGTTTTGTATTCCCATATCCGATAAATAAGTTTAATAGAAGATCTTGCAAATGCCGGTTGCTACTTATGAAAAAGATAAGAAAAATAAAATTGAATTTACTTGCGGATTAATTCATCAAAAAATAGCCACAAAGTTTCATAGGGAAAGAACTCAAACGAAACTTTTGAGAATCAATATCAATAAATTAATAAAAAAATCTAAAACATCTATTGACAATATAGTAATACCTGGACAGAAACTTGCTTTCTGCTGGCAAATCTCATCTGAAAAATTAGATAATTATTGTAAGGACAATATTGATTGGACTAGGGGTAGATTTTCAGGTCAAGTGAAAAAAATCTTTGTACGTCAAGGCCAAATAATTGAGAAGGTTTTTATAACGTCTAAAGGAAATATAATTTCTGTTAAAAGATCTGAGTTGGGTTTACTACTTAGAGGTTGATTACAAAGTCAAAGTGATCATAATCTGATTTTTACTATGAGGTTTTTCTAGAACAAGTATATCTTAGTAAATCAATTTGATTATTTAATTTCGCACCGTAGTTCTGCAAGAGCTTCATTAGGAAGGCCAAGAAAGATATCCAAGATTTTATTACCAGTTTTAGGGATTATGGAAATACCAACCAGCTTGGTTTGGCCATTCTTTTGAAGAGCAAGACCTTGTCCTTCATGTAATTTACCTTTTACTTTTCCCGTCTTGAGTAAGGTTTTAACTATTAATTCAGGAAATTTGAGTATGGTTCCAATGCTAAAAAGAAATTTGGATTCAAATTTCAATAACACTTTTCCAGAATTTTTATTAATAGTTCCTTCTAGCTGATCCATAGACATCTCGATCTTGAAACCAGGTGGCAATGGGAATCCTAAAAATCTTGTTGTTTTTGAAGTAAGAGGTGGAATTGAAAATGTTCTAGATGAAAAGCTTATTTTTAAAAGATTATCTTTTTGATTTAATAGTAATGTTGCTTTACCTCCTCCTCCATAAGCATTGTAAATAAATGGTGGATATTTACCAATCCTTAATCTACATCCATTTAAACTCTTCAGTTGCATAGGAGAATCAATAACTTCTTTTTCATATAACATTTTAAATAATTATTTCAATAAATGCACCACAGCTAATTTTGCGTGTTTATAGCTTTCGAAGAATCAAGACAGTAGGTATATATGGGTTGCTTTTTATTCAAATGTTTTGCACATACTTACCAACATACATCATTTTGACTAACATTTCGAGAGCATTATTGGGTCTGAGAACAAGTAATTAACTATATTTCTGAGATTACCTACAGCATGTTGTTGAAGCTAAAAGTTGAATTTTAAATTAAATTATTATGTTCATTTGGTCATTCCACCTATTACTGTGCATTTAGTATTTTATAATAATGAATTAAATAGTGTTATTGATGTCTGACAACTTGACTCCAGATTGGTCCTCAGAGTTTGAACACTATAAGAAACTTTCTAGAGAAGTAGTTACAACTCAAGATGTAATTAATTTTTTTAACCAGCATCAAAAGGCTTTTTATCTTGATAATTTTTCTTCAAGTTGGGCCAATATGATGGAGGCATATGAAGTTAAGGAGAGTTTAAGTAAAGATCAATTAAACCAACTTGAAGAAATGCAATGGCAGGAAATGCCTGAATCATTAAAATTATTTGCTTATGATTATTGTATTAAGAATGGCTTTTGTTTTACTGGAACTTCTGAGTAATATTATATAGATTGAATATATAATACTTTATACAATAGTATTTTTAATCAAAAAATATAGGTAATTAATCTTTATTAAAGTATTATTTAAGATTAATAATTATTATCTCCTTTTCTTTTATCTTTTAATCTCTTTTTGTTTGAACGCCATGCTTTAACGTTTCCACCATCTACTTTTTCTCTCCATTCCTTAGATGATATGGGGAGTTTTGTTTTATTCTTTTGTCTCTGAAACGTTAAATATAAATTTAGATACGCAGCAATTACTAAAAGAAAAAGGAAAATTGTATTGATATTCATTTTTTTTAAATTTTTTTGTTTCTAATTAAAGGATAATCAACTTCATTCAATAAGCATATTATTGAAATAGATTGAAGAGCCTCTCAGGCTCTAAGTCACTTATTAGTCAAAGAATTATAGCGGTCTTCAAGAAGCAAGATTGGTTTTTGCGGAGATTGGTTTGATTTGTCAAGTAGGCGTGGAGTCAGCCATGAATAGTTCCATTAGATTGGCCAAATTGTTTAGATGGAGATGACTCTAATAAAATTCTTATCCATAATACGAACAATCACAAAATACTTTATATCAATTTAATATTTTAGATTTATCAATATTTCAAAGAATATATTTTTTATGCCTTGCTTTCTTAAGGACTAGTAGATATATATGATTTGTATGTATTTTTATTATGATTACGGTTGTTTTTCTGCTTGCAGTAGGCTTGGCTGGTTGGACTTTCTCAACATTAATGAGTAAAGGAAAGCATCAAGATGAGATTACTAAAGAGCTAGGAAATATTTTTGAGAGTCTAAAGTTATTAACTTCTTCAATAACTGCTCTTGTAAAACTTTTGATGAAGGATTCTATTGCTTCTGCTAAGGAAGAAGACTTTCAACCTATCAGTTCAAATGTTATTGATCTATTGAAAATAGAAAAGAAAGAAAAAGAAGAAGCAGCATAACTCTTCGATCTGAATTTAGCTTAAATTGGTAAGTTTTTTGTATTTTATTTCTATTATTAGCTTAGCTTCTTCTAATCCATGAAGGTGCCCCAGAGAACCATTCTCCTAGGTCATCATGATCAGGATTGAATGTTGAGTTTGGTTCATCTGAATTTAGATCGAGTCCATTAAGTAATTCGTCTATTGGATTAGAAATAGTTTGCTTTCGTTGGATAAGTGAGGCTTTTTTAAGCCAATTAGATACGTTTTGGTTCTTTGTCGCATATTTATTGATATAAATCCTTTCTTCAAGAGTTACATTATTTCCTTTAGACAATCTTATTAATATTTCTTGTATTCGAAGACGAGAGGATGTGGTTAGCATGATTATTTATCTATTTTGTTCTTTCTAGCTTGGAATATAAAAAGTGCAAGTTGAGTTGATTGAACTTTAGAATTAATTTATCTTGAAGCAAAATTCTTAATTTAATTAAGACTCATTGAAGTTGTTATCTTCAGATCATTTTTTTAACCTATACAAAATTCAAATTATTAATATTTTCAGTATCCAATTTATCAAAAAGAATTCCTTATTTAATAGATTAAGATCTTTTGAGCTTTAAATAATTCTACTCGTATTTTAGTTTTGCTAGCATAGGTGATTTATTTTAGGTTAGAAAATTATTGAATACTTTTTTCGGCTTTTTCATTTCTCGAAAAATTATTTTATAGTAGTTATTTTTTAACTATTAATATCTATTATGTGAAAATTTTTTTAAAGTCTCTAAATCAATAATATTTAAAGTACTTTCTTCTGTTGCCTCAAGATCAATTAATGGAGCCATTCCATCTTCAAATGCTTCTTTCCATCTAGGAGCACATAGACACCAGTGATCGCCTTTTTTTAAGCCAGGAAAACCTATTTGAGGAGTAGAGAGATCATTCCCTTGGGCTTTGCTATAAGAAAGAAACTGTTCCGTGATAACAGCACAAACAGTATGCATTCCGTGATCAGACATGTCTGTCCTACATGATCCGTCTCGATACCACCCAGTCATGGGATCGCAACTGCAAGATTTAAGTTCAGTCCCTAAAACATTTTTCTTTTGTGCCATGATTTATTTTATTTCGTATCGATTTATTATGACTATATTATGTTGTTTATTTCATTCAAAGCGAAATTTCAGGTCTAGATTTAAACAACATTTTTCTCCAAATGATTTGCTTTGCTTGCAAGCTCTATTATATGTAGTACACTAGTACTAAATTTAGGTATTTCAATGGAAATTCTTTCTATTCTTTTGATTCTGCAAAGTATCCTTTTGATTGCTTCAAGTATGACTACTTCTCGCTTATTTAATTAGATTTTCACGAAATCGATTAAATCGTTCGCTATTCCACTATCCAAGACCTTATAAGGGTAGTTAAATTGGATTTTTTTAAGTAAATGAATTCTGGAGCTGAGCGTTTTAATGGATTAATGGCAATGTTAGGCATTGTTGCCGGCATAGGGGCATATGCAACAACCGGTCAATTTATACCGGGAATTTTTTAGTTAATTCATGAAAAATCAGTCAACAGATCCATAGCGTGCGTCTGTTAACTAATGACTATTTCAATTCAAGACGACTGAAGACTAAGAGATACTCAATCTTGATTCGTATCTTTTGAATTTGGCAAGGCTGGTGCGTTCATATCATCATAGTCAGTCCAACAGCAAATCCTACAATTGCAAAAATGGCAATATAGGCGATTCCAACAATTGGAGCAGTGGGAGCTGGGGTTGATGATAACCCTCCAAAAATTAAATGGCTCATTTTAGTAGTCTTTGGACTATTGTTTTAGCTATAAATTTTCTTTTGCGAGTCAGAGATATTGTATTCTTTTATTCTATTAATTTGCTGCTTATAAAAATCCTTAGGGCAAATTTTCAAAACTTATTTACGAGTCCTTTGAGATTTTTTTTAACTGGTTGGGTATTTTTTTGAGGAGTGGCTATTAGATCACCTGAAATTATCAAATCTTTATTTTTTTCGGAAATTGTCACCATATTTACCGACAAATATTATTTTTTGACTATTGTATGAATATGTTTATTTAAGGAGGTGATCCATTGTCGCATCTACCAATCGGTCAAGAGTCAATAGAAGTAAAAAAACTTTTTAGTTCCGTTACTCCTGCCTTGAAGGGTTTTATTATTAATAGATTTATATAGTAACCTTATCTATTAATTATTATGCCGGCTACAGAGTAGCTGGCTTTTTTTTTTAATCCCTTTCTCAAATCTTTCTTTTTAAAAGGATTTTGCCGCCTCACTATTTTTAATTCTCTCTTGATATATATTTTAAAAAGGTTAGGCTTAAATCATAGAAGTTATTCTTGTATGTCGATGTCTAATGAAGAAAGAATCGAAGTTGCAGAGCAAAGGATAATTGAGTTGAAAACTTTGATTAATCACTGGAAGAAAAGTAATATTTCATCAAGAAGGGCTACTGTAGATTTTGTCGAAGGAATCCTTTCTGATATGAAGGGTACTAAAGCAGCCTAAGTCATAAAAATCAGATATTAAAATTTTTTTTGCCTATAGACGAAATTTATTGTTTTATGTATTGAATACAACCAATAATACTAATGATAATTAAATCTATGGTAAAAAAATAAAACATAATTATAATATTCAATATTTTGATTGATGAAAAAATGAAAATCATTCGTAATTTCAATTGGAAAGATTATGTTTGGAATAGTTTGAATAAATTCACTAATTGCGTTAGTAATTTAACTGTAAACAATATTGGTAATGGATATATTAAATGCTTTTGGGAAATTAGTCCGATTGACAATTTTAGAATTGAGCTTAGTAAAAGTTGTTTTTGTGCTGTAAGATTATTTGATATAAGCAATAATAGAAATAAAAATAATTCAACTTGTATTATGAAAGAGATTCAGGTAAATAAATTTCAATCTAGTATTACATTTCCTATCCCCATAAACAAAGGTGTATATTATTTTGAGTTTGGTTATCGAAAGAAAAATGGAGATTGGAGAAGGCTTGCATCTCAAGAGATTAATTTAGGGTATAGGATAAAAAGAATATTTAAAAGTTTTGAAAATGATAATTGGTTTGATTCTAAAATCAGAAGAAATAACGATATTAGCTTTCATGAAAGGGCACATCAACTTTCAAAAAATCGACTAGTTGGTGGGTCCGAAAATATTTATTCTGATCAAATAAATACATAGTTATTGATGTTTTTTCATGAATCTATTATTTTTTGTTAATTCTTTAAAATAAGCTACTTTTTTTGTATGGCTTTAAAATATAACTAAGTATTATATAAGCGGTATTAATTTGAACTTTCCAATTCTTAAGATTTTAAAAGCGCAAGGTTTCAGTAATATTGACATTGATCAAATTATGAATTACTTAGAAACTTTAGATTATGATCTGAATAAAACTAGATATATTGGTAAGATAATTTCAAAAAACGAAAGGTTAGCAAAATTCTTCTTTTTACGAGAAAAATTAAAAATTGAAATTAATTCTTTAGATGAAACTTTTCATATCAATGAAATCCTTGATCAATGTATAGATTGGAGCGAGTTTTGGCGACTACTTGTTATTAAAAAAGGCTTTTGCTGTATTCGATTATCCGGAGAGTTACGCAGTAAAGTTAGATTTACTTTTTTTTCGGGTCCTAATATTCTTTCAGCACCTTTTGCCGATAGCTCACATTGTATTTTTGAAGATATAGACCATTGACGATACTTTCTATACTTAATTATTATTTTTAGTTGCATACTTTTATTTTGTATCAATTCGAATGATTATCGTTTTTTTGTTTTAGTCTCATTAGAGCCTAAATTTGATTTTGTCTACCTATTTAATCACTGGCGCCAATAGAGGTATTGGTTTAGAGCTTGCCCGTCAATTGAAAGATAGAGGAGAGGATGTGATTGCTACTTGCCGATCTGCCTCTAATGAATTGAATTCCCTGTCAGTTAGAGTTGAGACAAATGTTGATATTACTTCAGGAGACTCGGTTATTAAGCTGAGAGAGAATTTAAAGGATGTTCGAGTCGATGTTTTGATTCAAAATGCTGGAATTGCAGAATTTAACTCTCTTTCTAATTTAGATCCTCAAAGTATTATGCATCAATTTGAGGTAAATGCTTTAAGTCCTTTGTGTTGTGTTCAAACTATGCTTAGTCAGCTTAATAAATCTGCAAAAATAGCTTTAATAAGTAGTCGTATGGGTTCAATAGAGGATAATAGTTCTGGCGGTTCATATGGATATAGGATGTCAAAGGTTGCCTTATGTATGGCTGGTAAATCTTTATCGGTGGATTTAAAGCCTAGAGGTATAGCAGTAGCAATTTTACATCCAGGTTTGGTCAGCACTCGAATGACAGGATTTACCTCAAATGGCATTCAACCTCAAGAATCAGCCAAAGGGCTGATTCAAAGAATTGATGAACTGACACTTGAGAATACTGGAACTTTCTGGCATTCAAATGGCGAGATTTTACCTTGGTAACAGATTTTTATGTACTTCGTATTAATTTGATTGACTTTATATATTCACGTAAAAAATACTTTTTTATACTAATTTATTTCTTGAAATCATATTCTACCCAATGTCTTTCTTAACTTTTTAATAAAGCTAATACCAACTCCAGGGATACTTAGCAGCTCTTCATCAGATGCGGAAATAATTGATTCTGGTGTCATATATCCAGCTTCATAGAAATTGTTGCAGTTTTTGGTTCCAATTCCCGGGATTGAAGTAAGGTTTTCACATCTATCTGATAATTCTCCTTGTTCCCTATTTAAAATAGTTAATAAACTAGAAAGATTTTTTTTTGTATTTAATAAAATTTTTTCAATGAACATTCCTTTTTCTAATGCATATTATTAATATGCATTAGAAAAATCTTCTTGCAAGTCTATTTATTTGCTTTTGGTGATTAATTGATTAATTAGGATAAAAAAATGTATTTAAAAATACAAAATAAGAGTAGATATATATGTTTTTCTTATCCTAGAAATTACTTTCATTAGGATTGCTTGATTGATCTTCTAATTGCTACTTGACTTTGTAATGGGATCCTGCAGATTATTTTTAGATATAAATGCCTTCCTTTGTTCATAACTGTATGTGGCCAAAAAGGTGGAGTAGCTAAAACTTGTACTTCAATCCATCTAGCAAGTGTATGGTCCTCTCAAGGGAAAAATGTTTGTTTAGTGGATGCTGATAGAAATCGATCTGCTCTTGCGTATGGATCAAGAGGTAATCTTAAATTTAATATTGTCCCTGTAGAAGCAGCCGCTAAAGCAACTAGATTTTCAGAAATTGTTATTACTGATGGACAAGCAAGTACTGATGAGGAAGAATTAAAACATTTAGCAGCTGGATCTGATCTTGTACTTTTGCCTACAGCACCAAAAGCTAGGTCTGTTGAATTGACGGTCGAGTTAGCATCTTTGTTAAAACAGTTAAATATTCCTCATGCAGTTTTATTAGTGAAGGTTGATTTCCGTCAAAGGCGAATTGCAAATGAAGCAAGACAAGCTTTAGAAAAATTTGATTTAACTGTATTAGGCGGTGATATTCCTTTGCTATCTGCTTTTGATAAAGCAGAAAATCAGGGAGCAGCAGTCGTTGATGCCGTAGATGATAAAGGTCGATCCGATCCCAGGCGAATGTCAGGGTGGTCGGCCTATTGTTCCATCGCTAAACAAATTCAATGCCAGATTTCGAAGCACTTGTCAGACATCAACAAACCAGTAGAAGACCTTCCACTGAGCGCTTAAAAGTAGTTGAAAAATTGCCTATTTCCAATCAAACACTTACTACGGATGGGAAGAATTTGAGTACATTATTTTTTGGTTTTGTGGGAGGACTCTCTGGATCAATTGTTGGAACAGCTTTGATTTTTTATCTTTCAGCTAAAGAATTGATAGACTTTACACGTCTTTTTTAAATTTTAATTTTTAGTTCAGGTCTTTTCATATTTTCTATTTGATTTATATATTTGAGCCGTATTTTCTTTTTGCTATTTCTACCATACTGAAAAACGTTTTTGATTGCTTTAAGAGTTGTTGATAATTCCCAAAGGCAACTATTTTTCCTTCTTTAAATTCATATATGCAATCTGATCTTTCAATTGTTGATAATCTGTGAGCAATCGTGACTATTGTGCAACGTCTACCTACAATTTCAATTGCATCCATTACCTCTGCTTCTGTTCGGTTATCTAAGGCACTAGTCGCTTCATCCAAAACTAATAATTTTGATTGCCTATAAAAAGCTCTTGCTATAGCAAGTCGTTGTCTCTGTCCCCCAGATAATCTAATGCCATTATCACCCACTGATGTATATAAACCCATTGGCAATTCTGATACTAATTCTGCTAATTGAGCGGCCTTAAGTGCATCCCAGACTCTTTCATTATCTATAATCTCTTCATCTAATCCATATGCAATATTTTCAATAATATTACTATTTAATAAAGTGATTGATTGTGGAACGTAAGAGCAACAATCCTGCCAGGCAGGTACTTCTGTATCAGTCACTTCAACTCCATCTAAGAGTAAATGTCCTTCTGTTGGTCTAAGAAGACATAGTAATTGATTAGCTGTGGTGGTTTTTCCGCTTCCAGTTTCTCCTACGAAAGCTATTCTTGAACCAATAGGTATTGTTAGATTAATACCCTTTAAAGTGTATTCTTTGCTATTGGGATACTTATAACTCAGTTTTTCAAGTTTTATATTACTTCTAGGCTCAATTCCTTCTTTTGTAGGAACGCCTATTGATCTTTTAGTTAGCCTACTAGAAGGAAGCTCTATTAACTTTAATATTTCTTCTAAATCAGGAATAGAAGCACGCATAGAAGTTAATGCTCTAAATGAATCTTGTAATGGAGGCGTTAGTTTTAATGCTGCTACTGCAATTGTTGCTAAAAACGGAACTATCTCAATAAGTATTGAATCGTTTTGCCCAATTATGTATGGGAATAGACCAATAGCAAAAATTAATGTAATACCAAAAGGCTCTATTAATGATCTTGGTAATTCAGGTAAAACCTCAGCTTTCCAAATGAAAGGGAAAGAACTTGTACCTGCTGATTTATATCTTTTTTCAAAGTACAATTCAGAGCTTGTAAGATGAACATCTATAATAGTCCTCATTGATTCAGTGAGTATATTATTTGTTTCTTTCTCTAATTTGATTCTTTGACGAGAAGAATATCTGATAAAAGGTGTTACAAATAATGAAATAAATATATAAAAAATTAAGAGACTTATGATTAAATATAATGCTATCGATTTTGCTATAAAAAGAACAGCAATACAGATAAAAGTAATCACACATAGTCCACTAGAAATCTGAAGGATTGGTCTTACAACAAATTCTGAAACTCTTGAAATATTTATCAAAACTTTTGACGATAAATCAGATTTTTTCTTGTTTAAGAAAAATTCATATGGTTGATATAGTAATTTTTTCTGTGCTAGTTCTGATAAGTCTTTCCAAACTGCTACTCGAAGTCTTTCTTGGGCTGCTTTAAGAAATAATTTGGAGAATGATGCTACCCAATTCATTGCTATGTATATGCCGACTAGACTTATAACTTTTGTTTTTGGGTCTTCAGGTATGAAATTTTGAAATGGTAAGGCCGGTTGATTAGGTTGGCCTATAAAAACAGTAAATAATCTAGACACAATTCCGACTACAATTACATCAACTAAACCAGTTAAGGCTGCTACAGGAATTAATTTCAATAGAGACCTTCTTCTTCTAACTGGTAGAGCCTTCAGCAGGCGCATTAATAAATGATATGTTTTGCTGGTACCGATCATTTTATAAAATTACTTACTTTTTAGGAATTATTTAGTCTGATTCAGACAGTTCCTAGGGTGTTTGACCATGAGTTGTTTACGCCAATGCTTTAGAAGTCATAAAGACAATTATCCAAAAATATTCTTTAGTGATTATTAAATAAATTTTAATTTGAATATTATTTAAGCTTGATTTATATTTGAATTTAGTTCAATATTTTTTTGTGGATATAAAATATACTAAGAAGATTAATATAATTAATGGCATTAAATAAATCATAATCATAAAACCAGAAAAAAAGATCAATAGACTTAGAATAATAAAAAATCCTATTAATATAGTTCTCAAAAGTCTTTTGAATCGATTTAACCAAAAGACACCTTTAAGTTTTTCTAAATTGATTTCTAATTCTCTTCGCCTAAGATATAAATCTTTAAGTTGTTTTTGATGCCAACTAATTGAGTCCTCTAATTTTGCTTTGTATACATTTTTTCCAAATTGTTCTATAAAATTATTTGATTTTGAGAATGTGGAACGTAATTTTACAATTTGTGCTTCAACTAGGGCTTTGCTAGTCTCTGATATATTTTGATCTATCGCTATAATTTTAGTTTTTATTTGATCTTGTAAGGAGAAATTTTGATTTGTATTATATTTAATAATTTCATGACTAATATTTTGCTTGTATTTAAAAAAATTAAAAAAAAAGTTTGCTCTTAACATTGGACTGACTATTATCTAAGAAAGATTCCTATACGAATATTATAACGATGACATCTATAGTTTTTAATGGAAGCTACATAACAAAAAAAAATACTGGTATTGGAGTTGTTTCTAGGGATTTACTAAATTCTTTATCAACCCATAAAATAACCACACTTATCCCAAAAGATATAGGAATAAAAGGTGATATTTATATACCTAAAAACTTATCTCCAGGTTCAGGGTTGAAAAGCCATTTTAGACGATTGTATTGGCTTCAAAATACTGTTCCAAAATTAATGAATAATTTAAATGCAGAATATTTCTTATCACCATTGTTGGAAGCACCATTGTTTACTAATATTAAATCTATTGTCTTGGCTCATGATGTAATACCAATTAGGTATCCTTCGATATCATTTCTAACTTTATATCATTTAATTTATATCCCTTTAATTTTAAAACAATCAAAGATAATTTTATGTAATTCTATTTCTACTGCTAATGATTTGAATAGGTTTTATAAGGTGCCTATGAATAAATTATTTCCAATTAAGCTAGGATTTAATAATGAAAAGTATTATCCAAAAAATAAAATTCGAAAAAAATTTTTTCTTATTATTGGCAGACATAATCCACATAAAAATTTGGAAAGGGTTATTAAAGCATTTGCATATGCGAGAATTAATGATTATAAGCTTATTTTTGTTGGTCCTTTCGATAAAAGATATACTCCCAGACTTGTAAAACTAATTGATGAATATAATATTGGACATTTGTGTGTCTGGAAAGGTTGGATTGATGATGACGAAAAATTATCATTATTAAACGAATGTCATGCACTTATTATTGCAAGCGTTTGGGAAGGATTTGGTCTTCCAGCTCTTGAGGCAATGGCTTGTGGAACACCGGTTATCGCTTCAGAAAGAGGAGCGCTTCGCGAAGTTATGGGAAATTATGGATATTTTATTAATCCATTCAATATTCAATCCATATCTTTTGCGATGAATGAAGTTATAAATGATAAAAAATGCTTCGAAAAAGCTCTTAAAGAAGGCCCATCACGAGCTGCATCTTTTAATTGGCTTGATACTGCTAAAAAAATAGAAAAAATAATTCAAGAAATCGATTAATTTTTCTTTTCTAAGCTATATTGAATAGTGAAATATACGCTATGCAAAACATTCTAATTAATTATTTAAAAACATTATATTTGTAGTTTTATTATTATTTAGATTCTAAAAAATTATTACCTGATTATTAAGAATTACCTTTTCTAATATAGTATCACTCTTAATTTATAACTGCTATTATAGCTTTTTGAGTCTGTATTAAATATGACTAGACAAAAATCTAAAAAAAAATTAACTTCTAAAAACACTCAAGCAAAGGAGGAGCAGACAAAGACATCACCAAGAACTGCAAAGATTGTCCTCTTTGTATTTGGCGTGGGACCTTTGATTCTTATGTGTTTATTTTTATTTTCAAATGGATTTTTTAACTCTCCTTGATAATTTGATAAACATTGAGATTGGATCAGTATTTTCTGATCCGACATCTTGTTCCCAAGTCTTCATTTATATTCTTTTTATAACATCAGTTGTCTATTGATGGATATATCAAAAGTTAATTTTGTGTTTCTAGCTAAAATTTGTTTTTACGGTACGACTAATGCAACTCTATTTGGTTGATTGTCAGTTCACTGATACTGATAATCAAATTGCTGCTTATAAGCAGTTTGTAGAATTTTGGGAAAATGGAGAGATGTCTAAACAGGACAAATTTGATGGATTTGAAATGCTATTTCGTGTTCATGCTCCTGGAGAGGGCCGTGTTGTAATTCTCTGCAATGCAAATGGTGATAAGGAACTTTTTCAACATTTTGCCCCATGGAGAGCTCAGTTTGGTATTGATATGGATATCACTCCTGTTATCAGCTGTCAAAATGTTGTCGACTATCACAAAGATTTATTTGAAAAGATGTCTTGAATGTTTTCAAATAAATCTATTAGCTATTTAATACTTTATTTTGATTTATGCATAGATAAGTAAAGTTGAAAAATACTTTACTTATCTCTTTGAGATAGCATTTCCGCTTGTCCATATATTTTTGAAGTCGGCTTTATCTTTTAGTAATTGAATAGGTAGACTCACTAATATCCCTAATGCAATTAAAGCAAAAGAGTCGGTTGTGAATCTAGCGATGCCCCACTCTGATGAAGCTAAAGCAAAAATGGATAATTGCATTTAATTACTTATTTATTACAATATTATCATATAATTCATAATAAATTTAATTACTTATTAAAAATTATTGTATTTACTAAATACATGTGGAACTTGTAAGTATGAATATACTTAATAGCTTATCAAAGCAGGATTCCTAGGCTTTTTTAGCATCGAAAAAATAATTTAAATTTCTTTATTTTTATTTAGCTAGTGTTTACTTTTTGCAATTTAATTATTTTTAATTGTTTTTTATATTGCGTGGAATCGAAGTTTTGAACAATTTTCTTTTTGGCTTTCGCATTAGTAATTAAAAAGAACGCATTTCAGGCTCTATGGATCAATTGGGCAATACGTCTAAGCTTGATAAGGAATTCTTTTTGATCAATATACTATGAAATAAATATAAAAATCTTATAGGCTAATTATATATCAGCCTATAAGATTGTCTTTTTAAAGTAATAATAAATTGATTTTTTAAAACTATTGTCTATATTTTATTCCTCTCCAAATCATTGGCATCATTGATGAATCAAATGTTTTGAATTTTGAACTTTCAATCTTTGTTGAGGTGTATTTATTTCCTCTATAAGTCAGAGTTTGCATTAATGGAAGTCGAAGTCGAATTTAAATTAGCTTTTTATGTAATGAGATACTTTCTTGAATTTACATACATATTTTTTAGTGATGTAACATTATGTACATTTTTTTTCTTGCAATTGACTTGACGGAGTTAATAAGTTCCACTCAATACATAAAATTTCTAATTCTTTAATGTTATCTTTATAAATCTGATTGATAACTTTGTAATAAAAAATCTTTTTCTTGATGGATTTTTGTTTTTTCAGAAGCTTGAGAATTTCTTTGTAGAAGAATTATTGGATTTTGCCCTTAAGTCTTGTTTGACCATTAGTTGAGATTATTAGACTTGTTTTGCTGGAAAGAGAGTGAGACCCTCCCAGGCCTCGTGGATCAATTGGGTAATAAGGTTAATTCCTAGCTAGAAAAGATTTACCTCGGCTAACCAAAAGCGATACCATCATTGTCTTGATGTATTCAGTCCCTAGGGCTCTTGTATTAATTCAGACTTCTCAAATTTTTTGCAGTGTATACAATCGAGATTCATACAGTTTCAAATTAATGCTGCAAAAGATCTTCAGCCTTTTAGCCTGCATGGCTTTCGCCTTGATGAGCTATGCGCCGATTGCTATGGCAGTTGATGAGAAGCCTCCTGTAGATGTACAAGAACTTTTCACAAGCACAAAACCAATTTATGGAGAGTCTTTCACATACCCTGAAGGCAAAGGCGAAATGCGTCTTTATAAAGTTGATGTTCAACCAGGTGGCGTTGTGCCTCTTCATTTCCATGAGGCACCATTAACTAGTTATATCGAAGAAGGTCAATTAACACTGAAGACTAAAAAAGGTAAGAGCACCACTTTCCGGGAGGGAGATTCTTTTGTTTTATCAGTTGATACTCCTCCTCATACCATGGCTAATAATGGAAAAGTACCAGCAGTGATGTGGGTTACTGTTGCAGCCGCTGAAGGGGTTCCTACACTCACGAATGTTGAAGGATAATTAGTGTGGTTGACAGCCGATTGCTATCGGAACCAGAAGGGCTGACTTAAATCAGTCCTTTTTTATGTTTTTGAGACGATTGAGAAGTTCTTTTTAAGAGAAATATGGGATTTTGCCCCCAGCTTTGCCCCCGAAATTCTCTACAGATCTTTATTGAATGTTTTGCCCCCAAAGCTTATTTTGACTTTTTTTGAGATTATGAGACTTGTTCTGCTGGAAAGAGAGTGAGGCCCTCGCAGGCCTCGTGGATCAATTGGGTAATAAGGCTGATCTAACCCCATCTCCTAAAAGATCAAGCAGCAACAGGGGCTGTTTGACGGGAGAAACTAACTATGTTGTTAGCAGTTATGGTTTTGCTCTGACCGAGCAGGCTTCAGTCACTCGCCTGATACCCCGTCGAAGCCATTGCAGCCCCATTGATGGAGCTGAGCGGAATCGAACCGCTGTCCGAGATACTGGTGTGAATCACCTAGTCCATTAGAAAATAGACAAAAGTATTCTGACAGATTTTTTGGAATTAATCGATTAGTGTTTGAACAACTTTTTTGTCCTTTTTATATAACTTAAAAGTAATGAAACTTGTTGCATCTATTTCACAAGGTCTTGAAAAAGAGGGTGCAAAAGAGTTGATAGAACTTGGAGCTGAATCAGTTAAAGCTTCAAGGCGGCATATATCATTTGAATCTGATATGGCTTGTTTATACAGAATACATTTAAAGACTCGCTTGTCTTTTAAATTTTTAAGAGAGATTGCCAGATTTCCTTGTCATGGTCCTCATGAACTGTATAGCGGTGTTCAAAGTTCAATTGATTGGGACAATTGGCTTCAGCCCAAGCAAAGTTTTCGAGTAGATGTAACTGGGTTTGGAGAAGGACTATCACATACTCATTTCACTGCTTTGCAGGTAAAGAATGCAATTATTGACTTACAAAGAGAACGATGGGGTTTGCGTTCAAGCATTGATCTGCAGAATCCAGATATTTGTTTTCATTTGCACTTGTCAAATTATCAAGCCGTTTTGAGCGTTGATGGTAGTAACTCAAGTCTTCACAAAAGAGGGTATAGACCAGCTGTTGGAATAGCTCCGATTAAGGAGACATTGGCTGCAGGTTTAATGCGAATGACTGAGTGGGATGGAACTAATAATTTGGTAGATCCATTATGCGGTTCTGGCACATTTTTGATTGAAGCAGTAAGCATGTTACTTGGAATTTCATCTGGTATTGATAGACAATTTTTGTTTAAGAATTGGCCGGATTTTGATGCCTCTATTTGGGATCATGAATTAAGAATGGCACAAAAGATAAAACCTTTAAATCAGAATTTACCTAAAATAATTGGATGCGAAGTTGATGAAATGATTGCTAACTCTGCTAGTGAAAACGTTCGAAAAGCGGGCCTAGAAAATTACATAGCAATAATCAACTGTCCTTTTCAAGAATTTCAATTACCACCTGGCTTAGGACTTTTAATTTGTAATCCTCCTTATGGAAAAAGAATAGGAGATGTCAATAAACTTCCTGATCTCTACAAACAATTAGGCGAATATTGTAAAAAACAAGCCTCTGGCTGGGATCTTTGGTTGCTCAATGGGAATCCCAACCTAAGTAAATATTTAGGGATGAAAGCAAGTCGACGTTTTCAAGTAAATAATGGTTCAATCGATTGCCGATGGTTGAATTATAAAATTAAATAATTTAATTTTTTCCTAAAACAGCTTTTGTAGTTTTTGCAATTCCCTCCAATGTCTCTGGAAGGTAAGGACCTTTTGCCAAATATCCTCCAATTCTTAGACTCATCCCAGCTAATGTAATATTCATAAATACTAAAATTAAAACTGTTGACTTGTTATCTATTTCAAGCAGGTCTCTAAGCCAATATCCAAGAACTAATTCAGATCCAAGTAAGGCAAACAACATCAATACCCCTCCAGTAGCTAAGAAAATTACACCACTTATCAGGCGGCGTTTTTCTCTGTCCATTTCTTGCAGCGCAATGCGAACATGAAGATCCATCACTGAACTTGCTAATGCAGTAACTCTTGCTGCAGCTCCTATTCCTTTTTTGCGTTCTGAGTTTGCCATTAATTTCTTCTGCCTCCACCAAGCAGTATGCCAAATAAAACTCCAATTCCAGCAGCAATGCCTAAGGCTAAGAGGGGCCTTTTTCTTACTGGCTTCTCAATTCGCGGCCTTAGCGTACTGTTTAACTCATCTAGAAGGTCCTCAAGCTGTTTCTCAAGAGGCTCCAAAGATTCTGCTAGTCCTCTAGTTGTGTCAGTTGCTGAATGGAGAATTTCTTCTAGTTGTTCTTGTACTCCAAAACTGTTTTTTCCTGAATGCAAAGAAATGACATTGATCAAATCTTCGAGGCTGCCTTTAGTAGCTTCTAATGTTTGTTTAGCTAAATCTGGCCAACGCTCTTGAATTTTTGGCAATAAATTATCAAACTGCTCATTGAACCACTGTTCTGAGGACTTTTCAGCAATAGCTTCTTCAGCTTCGATTGGATTTGATGATGAAGAGGGTGAGGAATTCACTGATTCCATAAACCTAAAGGTTTATTAAAGAATAGAGAGATATTGCTCTAATCGAAACCCCTTAATGTAATTCAATTTTTAAAGTAGCCTGAAAAGAATTCTTTTTTTGGAGTTCTAAATGTTTGAAGTCCAAAATTTCATAAGGATATTTCGTCGTCTTTGCTTACAAATATTGCTATTCGAATACTTATAGTGCTAAACGTCATGGGTATCTCCTTATAGACCCATGGGCGTCGGAATTTCATCAATGGTTTTTGCTTCTAATACAATCCCTACTGACTTTGGCCTGATTTTAGCTGCAATAGCAGGTGCTGGAAGTCTTCTTTTAATCGCTTTAAGGTTTGTACCTGAGGCTAAAAGCTAAAAAACTTATCGTTAAGCAATTCCAATTGAGGAGATTTATCTCCTGCAGTGTTTTTTTATGCAAACTTCCTGTCTTGGTTGTTTAATATTGTTCAATTGAGTAATTTTGTTGAAAAAAAAAATCTTTTTAGGTGGGTTTTGTTGAAACACATTGGATCACCAGGTGACATTAATGGTATTCATTTTGATTTACTTTTAGAAGATAAAGATTTTTGCAGAACTTGGCGTTTAAGCGAAATTCCATTATTGGATGGACCCTATGTTAATTCCGTTTGTATCGCACCTCATAATCTTTACTGGCTTGATGTCGAAGAAAAGATTGTTTCAGGTAATAGAGGAGTTGCAACGAGAATCAAGCAAGGCATTTTTTCGCAATCTTTTTCAACAGTCGAAAGTAGTTATATAAATTTATCGCTGATATGGGACAAGCTTGAAGTGGATTTGGTAATTGATGAAAATGGTTGCAGAATTTTCAGTAAAAAAAAGTAATTATTTCTTCTGACTTAGAAAGACTTGAGTTTCTCTGATATTTCGCTAACGTCATTCATATTGTGGATGCATTCTGTTGGTCCATATCAATCACGTAGATTTGTCTCATTTCAAGTCCTTTGGTGGATCGATGTCGATTCCATTGGAAGAGGGATTTACAGTTGTTACAGGTCCAAATGGTTCAGGCAAAAGCAATATTCTTGATGGAGTTTTGTTTTGTTTAGGCCTGGCAAATAGTCGAGGCATGAGAGCAGACAGATTACCTGACCTAGTTAATAGTGGAGTTTTAAAAGCTGGAAAATCTTCGGAAACTAAAGTAACTGTAAAATTTGATTTAAGTGATTGGCAGCCAGATGAAGCAGAAGATGGGATCGAACCTAGTGAGGAAGGTCCTTGGATTAAGCCTGATCAAAAAGAATGGACAGTTTCCAGAAGATTAAAAGTTATGCCAGGGGGGTCATATTCTTCTACTTACACTGCAGATGGAGAGACTTGTAATTTGCAGCAATTACAAACCCAATTAAGGCGTCTAAGGATTGATCCTGAAGGGAGCAATGTTGTTATGCAAGGTGATGTTACTCGAATTGTTTCTATGAGCAATAAAGATCGTAGAGGTTTGATTGACGAACTCGCTGGGGTTGCACTATTTGATACTCGTATTGATCAAACTCGTACAAAGCTGGATGATGTTTATGAAAGGCAGGAACGTTGTCGGATAGTTGAACAAGAACTGATGCTTTCAAAACAGCGTTTGCAAAAAGATTGCGAGAAAGCACGTTTATACAAAGACCTAAAAAATCAGTTATTGATAGGTAGAGAGCAAGAATTAGTTTTATCCTATGAAGATGCAAAAAGGGGATTAGAAAAATTAGATATAGATAATAAAGAATTGATGAAAAAAGAAAAAATAGATTCAGAAAAGTTACTTGATCATGAAAATGATTTAAGTAAATCTATTGAAAAATTAAATATTTTACAAAAAAATGTTAAAGAACTAGGTGAAGATCAATTACTTGCGGTTCAAGGTAAACTAGCAGGTATTGAATCTCAACATAGAGAGCTAGAAAGACAGGGCCTTAATCATAAAAATGAAGGAGAAAAATTACAGGAATATAGAAATAATCTTCAACAGAAAAAGAAAGATTATCAAACTGATTTACAAAATAAATTGAAAGCGATCAATCCTAAAGAACTCGAAGAGGCTGACTTAAGGTGTAAAGAGGCTGAGGCTTGGGTTGAATCCTCTAGAAGGAAGCTTTCCGATGTTGCAGGTCGTTCCGGAGAATGGATAGAAAAACATCAGAAAGCCAGAGATGAAATAAATAGAATTCGATTAAAATTAGATCCCAAAAGACTAGAGAAACAAAATATTGAAGAAAGTTTATTGCAATTAAATGTTATTTTAAAAGAATTAGAAACGGATCAAAAAGCTGATGAATCTTCCAATGAAAAAGTACATATAGAAATTAATAATCTTAATAAAGAGTGGGATAAAATTTTAGATTTAATGTCTATTAAAAAAGATGAATTTCAAGTATTAGTATCTGAGAAAGGTATACAAGATCGTACTAAATATAGATTAGAAAAAGAACAAGCAAATCTTCAAAATGATATTGCTCGTTTAGAAAGCAGGAAAGAAATTATATCTGAAAGTCGAGGGACTAATGCAATAACTTTGTTATTAAAATCTGGCTTAGAAGGTATACATGGACCTGTTGCTAACTTAGGTGAAGTTGATGATCGTTACAGGATTGCTCTTGAAGTGGCTGCTGGTTCAAGGCTTGGCCAAGTTGTTGTGGATAGCGATCGAATTGCTGCAAAGGCAATTGATCTTTTGAAACGAAAAAAGGCTGGAAGATTGACTTTTTTACCTCTTAATAAGATTTTAAAAAACTCTCAAAATAGGTCTGACGTATTTCAGAGATATGTTAATACTACTCTTAATAAAAATACTGGATTAATTGGAAAGGCTATTGACTTGATTAAATTTGATTCAATATATCAAAATGTTTTCTTGTATGTATTTGGTGAGACTATTGTTTTTAATGACTTGTCATCAGCTCGTGATCAAATTGGTAATAAAAGAGCTGTTACTTTAGATGGTGAATTGTTAGAGAAGAGTGGAGCGATGACTGGTGGAAGTTTAAATAACAGAGGATTAGGTTTGAGCTTTGGAAGAGTAAAAGATAGTGATGATTGTGATCTATTGAAGAATAGATTATTGGAAGTTGGGGAGACTCTAGTCAAATGTCAAAAGAACGAAAATCAACTCATCCATAAGCTAGATAATTTAAGAAATGATCTAAGTCAATTAGAACAGAAGAAAGCCGCACTTGATGCAGAAAGAGCAACTTCTAAAAGATCAAATTCACCTTTATTAGAACGACAGAGTTCTCGCTCAAAAAGGATTAATGATCTTCAAAAATCTAAAAAAGAAAAACTATTGCAATTAGATTCTATTAATTTTATTATTCAACCTTTAGAGATTGATTTATTAGAAATTGAAAAGGAAGAGAAAACAATAGATAAATCTAGCGATTCATCTGTATGGTCTAAATTACAAAATGATCTAGAAGATGCTGATAAAAACCTTCTTTCTGCTAGAACTAAAAGAGATGAGATTTTAAATCAGCAATCTCAAAATAAGCTTGCAATTGATCGATTAAAAGATCAAGAAAATTCTTTAATAAGCGAAGAAAAACGTTTAAAAGATTCTATAGAGACTCTTGCAACTTCTCATATGAGTTGGCGAGAGCAAAATGATCTACTTAATACCAATCGTCAAGATTTGATCAGTCAACAAAAAGATCTAGAAACACGCTTTGGTGAGCAACGACGAGAACGAGATATGGTCGAAGCCGATGTAGCAAAAAAACGGCTATTTCTGCAAGAACTTCAATGGAGTCTCGAACGTTTAAGAGAAGATCAAAAAAATATGACGGAAGAAATCAGAAGGGAAAGCATTCGTTGTACTGAATTGGAGAACAAGCTTCCGAACCCCATTCCCCTGATCTCAGATGAAATCAGAGATAATGGCTTAAAGGCTTTACTTTCTCACTTGGATACTTTGCAAAAAAGAATGGAAGACTTGGAACCTGTGAATATGCTTGCACTGGAAGAATTGGCTAAATTAGAAGAGAGGCTGAATGAACTTGAAAATAGACTTCAAGTTTTAACCGATGAAAGATCAGAGCTATTGCTAAGGATAGAGACAGTTTCAACTTTGCGTCAAGAGGCCTTTATGGAGGCTTTTCAGGCAGTTGATGTACATTTTCGTGATATTTTTGCAAGCCTTTCTGAAGGGGATGGACATTTGCAACTTGAAAACCCTGAAGAACCTTTGGAAGGTGGCTTGACTTTGGTTGCGCATCCAAAAGGTAAGCCTGTAAGAAGGCTTGCAGCGATGTCAGGTGGAGAAAAATCTTTAACTGCTTTGAGCTTTCTTTTTGCATTACAACGTTTTAGACCATCACCTTTTTATGCTCTTGATGAAGTAGATAGTTTCTTGGACGGAGTTAATGTAGAAAGATTAGCTGCTTTAATAGCTCAACAAGCTTTACATGCTCAATTTCTTGTCGTAAGTCATAGGAGGCCTATGATTGGGGCCTCAATGAGGACCATAGGAGTTACCCAAGCCAGGGGAAATCACACTCAAGTTGTTGGGTTGCCTATCGCAGCTTGATTGAATTTACTAATATGGTCCAATATGGTTCTACTAATCAAATCTTTGCATATTTGAGTTGACCAATACTCAAGCCCCACAGGAATCAACATCTGCTGTCCCAAGTGACAGATTATGGCTTCGCTCTGAGTTAATGGGGACTCAGGTTATTACTCGTGATACAGGGCGCAGATTGGGACTTGTAGGAGAGGTTGTTGTTGATATTGATCGTAGAGAAGTTGTTGCTTTGGGACTAAGAGATAATCCTCTAACACGTTTTTTACCAGGGTTACCAAGATGGCTTCCCCTTGATCAGATTCGTCAAGTAGGTGATGTCATTTTGGTAGACACAATAGATTCTTTAAGCGAAAATTTTGTTCCTGAAAGATTTAATAAAGTTATCAATTGTCAGGTTATTACTGAATCTGGAGATCAGTTGGGGAGAGTACTTGGCTTTTCTTTTGATATTGAAACTGGAGAATTACTTACTCTCGTTATGGGAGCACTAGGCGTTCCATTATTAGGTGAAGGGGTTTTAAGTACTTGGGAAATGCCTGTTGATGAAATTGTAAGTAGTGGTCCAGATCGAATTATTGTTTATGAGGGCGCGGAAGAGAAATTAAAACAATTAAATAGTGGTTTTCTGGAAAAGCTTGGTGTAGGTAATTCTGGATGGGAAGAAAGCGAAAGAGAAAGGTATAGAGTTAATCTCGTTCCAGTTGAGAATCAATTGACTTCTGGAGAAAGTGTAAATGATGATCAAAAACTTCTAGAACAATCTCAAGAGGAAATATTTGAAGACGAAGAGATGGAATATGTAGAATTACAAGATTCAGAAGAAGAACAATATAATCAAGAGTTAAGATATTTAGATGAACCTAATCGGTCTTCAATTTATTCAGAAATAGATGAAGATGAAGTAAATTATAATGAATCAAAATTCACAACTAGATCTGATAAATTGAAATCAAAAATATCATCTCGAAATATAAAAAATATGCCGAAAATTATCAGAGATGAAGAACCTTTAGATGTTGAACCTATAGAAAAACCATATATAAAAAACCCTAAGAATTCTTTATCTAATGATAAAGAAAATTTAGATATTGAAGATCCTTGGTGATTAACCTAAAGGTTTTTTTCTTCTAGAAGATTAATAATTTCTTTACAGAATTTTTGTCTTGCGCCTTTGGCACCTCTAAGTGCTTGTAGGTCCTCTTTTTGCCCAGCAAGTCTTGAAGGTGAATTTAGCCAATCAACAGTTTCTTCCGCGATTTGTGTAGTTTTTATATGTCCAATTCTCTCAGGGACAATCATTCTTTTTGCAGATATATTAGGCCAAGCCAAAAATCCTCTTTTTCTCAATTTAACTAAGCTAATTAACAAACCTATGCACCATTTTAAAATTGGTAATCTAGCTATTAATCCTACCAAACCATCCCATGCATCCATAGCTAAAATGTGTTGTGTAGGTAAAACAACTATCATAGGAATATTTAATGATCCAAGTTCAGCGGTATTTGCTCCTACTGTCGTTAGTGCTATATCACACTGGCTGAGATCACTATATGCTGGATGCTTTTCTTGTACTAAAATAACTGTCGAATTATTTGTTATTAATATTCCTCTTTCTTTTTTATTATTGGGCTTAGTTATTGATTTTATGCCAGAGTTATATTGTTTTGCAATTGGATTTTTTCGACTAGCAAAGTATTTAATTTCATCTAAATTTGTCGTGGGAGCAATAGGGATTAGAAATTGACAATCTGGCATTAATTTAGATATTTTATCAGCCACATCAAGAAAAAAAGGTATTCCAATTTTTAGCTTGGCGCTTTTTGAACCTGGCATGAGAGCAATCCACTTTCCTGAGGGGAGTGGATCATCAATTATTGCAGTTTCTGTTAAGTCAGCTGTCAGGTCTCCTATTACTGAGCAACGACTTTGAATATATCTTGGTAATTTCTCAACGATACTTTCCGACATCGCGACAATACGATTATTCCAAAAAGGCCATCTTGCGATCCATTCTGCATATGTCATATGTAAATATCCCAATCTTGCTGAAAGAAGAACGCTCCAAAATTGATCTCCTCCTAAAAAAATAACTAATCCTTTTGAGGGCCAAGAACAAAATTTTTTTGGTTTTATAAGAAGCTCCCAGAAGTTTTTTGCTTTTATTATATTTTCAAATTGCAGCCATTCTGTTGCAACCAGATTTTCATTACCAGTTGCGTTCGGGCAAGGAACCAATACAAGATTTAGGGACATGGAAGATGTCTTGGCTTTCGGTCTTAACTCAATTTGTTTGTGAAGCTCTTTAGCAAGTGGCTTAACCCAAGTAGTTAGTTCACCAGGTCCATTTGAGACAAAGATAATTGCTGAAGGATCATTACTCATTTATTGATGAGTATTAGTTTTGAAAAATGCGGATGGCGAGACTTGAACTCGCAAGGCCGAAGCCACATGTTCCTTAGACATGCGCGTATACCAATTCCGCCACATCCGCAAATTAACTCAGTTAATCACTAAGTAACCTTCATCATAATGCTAAACCTATTAAGCTTCTACTTAATGCGTTTCTGTCTTGGGCACTGATACTGATACGATCCGCCTGAGGCCGTAATAAATTTGAATGCCCATAGGCAAATTGCTGATAGCTAATCGAGGCGAAATAGCTTTAAGAATTCTCCGTAGTTGTCGTGAGATGGGGATTGCAACGGTTGCTGTTTACAGCACTGTCGATAAAAATGCGCTACATGTTCAACTCGCTGATGAGGCTGTTTGCGTTGGAGATTCGCCTAGTAGTAAGAGTTATCTAAATATTCCCAATATATTAGCTGCAGCAACATCAAGAGGTGTTGATGCTATCCATCCTGGCTATGGCTTTTTAGCTGAGAATGATCGCTTTGCGGAGATTTGTGGAGACCATGGGCTGATTTTTGTAGGCCCATCACCTCATGCAATACGTTCAATGGGTGATAAGTCGACAGCTAAATCGACGATGCAGAAGGTTGGAGTTCCTACCGTTCCCGGAAGTGAAGGCCTGTTAGAGAGCGTTTCAGATGCATCTCAGCTTGCCTCTGAAATGGGCTACCCAGTAATGATTAAAGCAACAGCAGGAGGTGGTGGAAGAGGGATGCGTTTGGTTGGACATGCCGATGAATTGGAGAATCTTTTTAAAGCTGCACAGGGGGAAGCAGAAGCTGCATTTGGTAATCCAGGGCTATATATGGAGAAATTTATTGATCGTCCCAGGCATGTAGAGGTTCAGATTCTTGCTGATCGTTTTGGAAATGTTGTGCACCTTGGTGAGAGAGATTGCTCGATTCAAAGACGGCATCAGAAACTATTAGAGGAATCCCCAAGTCCAGCTTTAGATGATCACTTGAGATTGAAAATGGGAGAAGCAGCTGTTGCAGCTGCAAAAAGTATTAATTACGAAGGTGCTGGGACCGTTGAATTCCTATTGGATAGGCAAGGAAATTTCTACTTTATGGAAATGAATACTCGCATTCAAGTGGAGCATCCTGTAACAGAATTAGTGACTGGTATGGATCTAATATCAGAACAATTACGTATTGCTGGAGGAGAAAAATTACAATCTAGTCAATCAGAGATTAAGCTTGAAGGACATGCAATTGAATGCAGAATTAATGCTGAAGATCCTAGTCATAATTTTAGACCCTCTCCAGGCAAAATTACAGGCTGGTTGCCTCCTGGTGGCCCAGGTGTCAGGGTAGATAGCCATGTTTACACCGGTTACGATATACCCCCTTTTTATGATTCTCTAATAGGAAAATTAATTGTTTGGGGAAGAGATAGAGAAGCTGCACTTAAACGCATGGAAAGAGCTTTGAATGAATGTGCAGTCACAGGCATTACAACTACGATTGATTTTCATTTGAAGTTACTGAATAGAAAAGAATTTATAAAAGGTGATGTTCATACAAAGTTTGTTGAACAAGAAATGCTGTAAATAGCCAAAAGATTAAAATATAATTTGAGTTAGTAAACCTTGTTGACCAAGAAACAATTCTCGAAAAAGACTTAAAAGACCTACCCAAATAATAGGAGTAACATCTACACCTCCTATTGGAGCTACGATTTTTCGCGTAGCTACCAGTACAGGTTCAGTTGTTAAGAAGATAATTGGCCAAAAACCAGTTCTTAAATCTATTTTTGGGTACCAAGTTAAAATAATTCTCAGAAGGAATGCAAGGGTTAGCGAACCTATTACAAAACCCATTAAAAAATGTAGGGTTGGAAGACTTTTAACTAACAGAGGCATCACAAAGCTCAAAGCATTATTGAATAGATGGTATAAATCATCTTTTATTGCTTAAGATTACTCGGTCTTGCATAAGAATTAGCTGAAATGGCTTTTCATTTATTAAATTTGTTCCTTAGTGCTGGAGCTTCTAGTGAAGCTGCTACAAGCTCTGCTGTTGGGATGCTAGGGAGTTTTCTTGCAGCTGGAGCTTTGGTAGTTGCACCTGCTGCTGCCGCATTGATTTGGGTAAGTCAAAAAGATGCATTGAGTAGATAGCCCTAGCAATCACCTGTTTATGCCATAGACTGATCAAAATAGGGTTGTTTTCAACCTGAAAATGTTTATTCAAGAGGGCAAACTTGGTCAATGCCAGTCTAAATTGGGCCAGCATTGTTGGCATAGTTCTTGCTGTATGCGGAGCTGGCTTATATTTTCTTAGATCTTTTAAGCCAGCATTGGCAAGAGATTACGATGTGTTTTTTGCCGCTATTGGCTTGCTCTGTGGTGGAATACTCTTTTTTCAAGGATGGCGTTTAGATCCCATTCTTCAGTTTGGACAGTTTTTGCTTGCAGGAACTACTGTTTTCTTTGCTTATGAAAGTGTTCGATTGAGAGGTATTGCAACCGATCAGGCACGAAGATCTTCATATTTTGATGATGAACCTGAGTTGCCAAGATCTTCTAGACAAGGCTTGTCTGATTCAGGCTCTGATAGGAATTATGATCGATTTGACGAGTCTCAAACGATAAGTAGAAGATTTTCTGGTAGAGAAGATTATCAAGAAGAATTTTCAGATAATGATAATTATGTAAGGCGTCCATCGAGGGCGGCAATACCAGAGCAGGCTGTAAGTAGAAGACCGAGAAATATTAGTTCTTCAGAAATTAATTCTCGAGGAGATGAAAGAGATAGGAGAATGGGACGTTTTAATAATGCAAATTCGTCCTCAGATAGAGCCTCAAGCTTTGGAGATAGGCGAACTAGTCGACAAGAAACTAGGCGAGGTAGTCGCCCTTCAGTCAACAGTCAAACATCAAGTCGAAGAAGGAATGGAGAGCCTAATCTCTCTCAAGCATCATCTTCAAGGCTAAACTCTGAGGATGCAACTAAGCCCTCTTATAGATCTAATAGGCCTTCTAAAACTGTTAACAGTATTGAAGATGCTGCCTTTTCTAGTTCTGAAAAAGGAGTGAGTAGAGCTAGTAGAAGAGCTACAAAGAATTCTGGTTCAAATCCTGTAAATCAAAGACCCTCTTCTAAAAGCTCTTATTCATCTTCCACAAGAAAGTCGAGACCAAGAGATAACAGCTCAAGATTTGATGATTAATTAAACAATGATTATTGATTAATTATTCCCGCCCATTCCAAGAAAGATATTTTGCTAATTGCTTCAATAAGTAGAACTGCCATTAGCCCAATCATTGCAAATCTTCCATTTATTCTCTCTGCATAGCCACTCCACCCAAATTCGGGAATATCATTTGTGGTTGCGCTAGGTGAAAGATTTTTAATTTCTGAATCAGTTTGATCTTGTTCTATTGACTGATTATTTTGGTTTGTTTCAGTATTGGAGTTCATAGAAATACACTAGCTCTCAGTAAATTGGTAACTTGCAGCTGGCAATAATCGCCAACCTTTGCTCTCCGTGATTTCAAGCACAGTTTCATGATAGTTCTTTAGTGTTGGCCTATGACCAACGCTAATGCATGCCATATCACGTTGGTTAAGAAGTTCATAAAGATGTTTTTCTGTATTTACGTCTAGTGCACTTGTTGCTTCATCTAAAACAACATATTTAGGCGCATTTAGTAAAAGTCTTGCGAAAGCTAACCTTTGTTGCTCTCCAAGAGATAATAGCCTTTGCCAATCTTGTTTGATATCTAGGTCAGGATATCTTTGGATAATTTGAGGTAACTTGACTTCCTCTAAAACTGCTTTTAGGTGGTCATCACTGAATCTATTTTTATCTAATGGGTAACAAAGCTGTTCTCTTAAAGAGCCAAGAGTCATATATGGTTTTTGAGGGATAAAGAGTAAATCACCATTTGAAGGTGTTTCTATTTCACCAGATTGGATTGCCCAAAGACCGCTAATAGCTCGAAGTAAAGACGTTTTACCACAACCAGAAGGTCCTACTACAAGTAAACTTTGACCAGAGTTAATACTAAGATTTAAATTATCAATTAGATAATTCTCTTTTCCAGGAGTTTTAATACTTACATTTTTAAGAATAATAGAATCGTTCGTTTTGATTTCCACTTTGAAATCATCAAATTGGTCATTTCTGATCTCATTCATGTTTGATTGGAATCCTTCAAGTCTGCCTATGGAAGCTGAAAATCTAGCTAAAGCCTCTATTTTATAAATGATAAAAAATAATGATCCCTCAAGAAGGTTATAGTTCAAAGTGGCTTGTTGAAAACTTCCATAGTCCATTTGGCCGCTAAGAATTGGTCCTGCGAGAATAATAAAAGGAATAAAAACACTTCCATAAATTCCAGAGCGTTGGAGTACTCTTAACAATGCTTCCCAAACTATTAAAAGATTAAAGTTATCAACTACAGACTTTAGTCTTCTACTGACTTCTTTTCCCTCTTGATTTTCACCTGAATAGAAGGCAATTGATTCTGCGTTGTTTCTTACATGAACAAGTCCATAACGAAAATCAGCTTCAAATCTTAATTGATCATAGTTTAATTTAAATAATTTTCTACTAGCAAAAAGTAGCAAAGATGAAACTAATGTGGCGTAAATTATCAGAGCAAGTGTTAACTCCTTACTTATACTTAGTAAAATAAAAATGTTCAATGAAAATACTAATAAAGAATCAAAAATATTGAGCGAGAGATCAATTGTTTGAGCAGTAAAGTCTCTAGCATCTTCTGTAATTCTTTGATCTGGATTATCTACATTCGTTGCAGATTCATCGTTGGGATTTAATATATAATATGTCCTCTCATCCAAATAGTCGGTTATTAGGCTTTTAGATAACCACTCTCTCCATAAAAGCTGAAGCTTTGCTGAAAAATAAAATTGAAAGCTTCTTATTGGAAGAGCTGCGATAAAACAAATTCCAAGAATCCACAAATTTTTATAACTTTCATTTTCATTTTTTTGTATTAATGCATTAGTTATATCTCTAACAAGAAAAGTAATTCCAGCGTTAATTCCATTGACAGACAATAACATCAAAATAATTACTCCTAGCAAAAGCCAAGGAAGCCATCTTTTTTGCCTTAGCTGACCACGAACCGTAATAAATGAAAAAATTCCTAAGGCAAACAAACTTGAAATTATTATTCCTGAAGGACCATCCCATATGAGCTTTAAGGAATTTTGAACACCTCCTAAAAATTGGTTTGTTATCTCTGGAGCTACATTGGTTAACAGGCTCATTAAACCTGTTAGCAAAAATAGAACTGTTCCGCCTACACAAAATAATAAAGCTAATAATAAATAGACAAATAGCCAGCCATTGTTTTTTGTATAAGGTAGAAAATATGGCTGAGTAAGCTTTCGTAATTTTACAAGTTGGCTTACTAGTCCTTTTTGAGCTTTCGAAATTGTTGAGGTCATATTAATTTGATTATTTTAAAGTCAATAAATACTTGATTAGCTATGAGGCTAGCTTATTTTTTTAAAGTTAATTTGACGCTTTTTGAGACAGAAACTCATCAAAGTAATTTATTTGTATATATTAGCTAAAACCCAAATATGTTTTTATTATCATTGGTATTGGTAGCGAGGAAATAAGCTGCATATCAAAAGAGTGAACTGAAGGAATAGTTTGATCTAAGACCCAAATAACCAAAAAAGGGCTATTCAGAATTATCTGCCATTGCCATTTGTAGGTTAAAATTGCCCATATTTTTTTAAAAATAGATTTCTGATTCTCACTAAGATTTGACCAAAAATTTTGTAAATTTGTTTTTACTTTGTTAATAAGGCTGTTTTTATCTTCAACAGTTTGGGAATCCATTAGAAGCAATTAATTAAATATCTTATAGCGCATTGAAGGGTGTAGCTGAGTCGATAACTAAGCCAGTAAGTCAATCGTGTGTATTGAAAAAATTATGGAAATTTAAGAGTTACCCTGGCGGCCAACTTAATTTTCTTCCTCCAATGATATGAATATGTAAGTGAAATACTGTTTGACCTGCTTCTTCTCCTGTATTAATGATAGTTCTCCAACTTTCTAAACCAGCAGCATTTGCAATTTCGGTCCCTTTTAGCAGCAAGTGACCTAGTAATTCTTGATCTTCTTTTTTTATATCTTGAAGACTTGGAATAGGTTTTCTAGGAATTATTAAAATGTGAGTAGGTGCTTGAGGGGTAATATCTTTGAAAGCTAGGCATTTGTCATCACTAAAGACCTTGTCACAAGGAATTTGACCGCTAAGAATTTTATCGAAAATTGTTGTCATTGAATTTGAGGAGAGACCAAAAATAAGAATCTAATGGGTTTCTTATTGATTTGAATTGACATGATTCTTTCAATTATTTTCTTTTATTACGTCGCTTTGATTGAAGTTATTCTCATTTAATTGTTTTTTCAGCTCTTCTTCATCAGTTACTTTATCAACAAAACAGACACCATTTAGGTGGTCTATTTCGTGCTGAATGCATCTTGCCATTAGACCATCTGCATTCATTTTCTTTGGTCTACCCATTTCATCTCGATAACTTAATTTGATTGAGGAGGGTCGTACAACATTTAGGTAAACACCAGGGATACTTAAACAACCTTCTTCATATGTATCTAAGCTTGCACTAGATGAAATTATCTCAGGATTTATAAATACCATCGGCGGGGCATTTGGATCTTCAAAATTTAAATCAATAACTAACAATCTCTTTTGTATTCCCACTTGAGGTGCTGCTAAACCTATCCCTTTTGATGAATACATAGTTATGAGCATGTCTTTCACTAACTTTCGAATTGAATCATCAACTTTAACGATACGATTGGCTGGAGTTCTCAAAGCCTCGTGTCCCAGTTGATATACCTTCAAAGGGGGATTCTTGACAGGTTCTTTCGAAACTGAAATTGAGGGCTTCTTTTTTTCTGCATTTTTTGCAAGTTGAGCAAAACTGCCAGCCAAAGGAGTCTTCAGACAACAACTTTTACACTGTACTTTGTTTTAAGTTCCATGAGTGAATTAATCATTGACTCTCAACATCCATGAAGAAAACAACAACTAGAATCTTGGATGCTAAAAAAGTTTATGGCGAAGCACCCATCTTGAAAGAGCCCAGGATAATAGGTGATTGGGTTTTGTGGTTAGAACAAAGACCAAACGAAAACGGCAGAACTACAGCTTTAATTAGACCTTGGAGGCAAAAAGAGGTATTACCTCAAGAGTTAACACCTTATCCAATAGATTTAAGGACAAAAATTCATGGATATGGTGGTGCTCCTTTAACAGCTACTCTCGATGGATCAGATCTGATATTGACTTGGGTCGATAATAAAGACAACTGCTTATGGATGAGAATTTGGTCGTATGAGGAAGAAAATGAAAAACCTTCTTCGTTTAAATTCATACCTAGAATACAATCAATCTGTCTTACAAAAAAACATAATTATTTTCTTGCGGGTGGCGTAATTGACCTTGAAAAAAATATTTGGATTGGATTGATGGAAGATGAGGAAGGAGATCATATAGTTTCTTATTCTCTAAAAAAAACTGATCAATATCCAAAATTGATTTATTCATCTCATGGGTTATTAGGTTATCTTGCGCTGAATTCTAAAGATAGAAAGTTGGCATGGGTTGAGTGGAAAAACACTTCAATGCCTTGGGATTTAAATGAATTAAAATTAGCTAAATTAGATGAGAACGTAAATATCATAAGTATCGTAAAAATTAATAATGAATATTTAAAATGTACAGAAAAAATATCATTCTTTAATCCTACTTGGTCTGAGAAAGGTGATCTTTTTGTCGCTGAAGATAGCAGTGGATGGTGGAATATAACTCAGATTAAAACTGACATTAATAATAATTCAATTACTATTTCTCAGAATCAATGGCCTATTAAGGCTGAAATTGCTTTCCCACAATGGCTTCTAGGGATGTCGAGCTTTTCATCTGTAGGGGATAATGTCGTTGGGGCTTTTGCTCAGGAAGGAACTTGGACTTTAGCTTTATTTCAAGAAAATGGATCTATTAAAACTTTTGATCTGCCTTTTATTGAGTTCTCAGGTCTTCATTCGCATCAAAATCGACTTGTTGCAATTGCAAGTAGTTCAGTAATTACTGAAGGCATTTTTGAAATAGATTTATTGGATAAAAGTTGGGAACATACTCCTGCTTCTTCATTCAGATTGGATCCAACGGAAGTAAGTATTGGCGAATCTTTTTGGTTTATCGGATCGAATCAAGAGAATGTTCATGCTTGGTATTATCCACCTCTTAATAAACAAATATTGTTACCTCCTTTATTGGTGAAAAGTCATAGCGGACCTACTGGTATGGCTCATTGTGGATTGGATATGGAAGTCCAATTTTGGACATCAAGAGGTTGGGCGGTTGTCGATGTTAATTATGGAGGCTCTTCTGGTTTTGGTAGAGAATATAGAGATCGATTGAAAGGGAATTGGGGAGTAATTGATGTTTTGGATTGCACTAAGGCAGCTCAGTCATTGATTGCATCTGGTAAAGCTGATAAGGACCGTATAGCAATTTTAGGGAGTAGCGCGTCGGGTTTTACAGCTTTAAGTTGTTTGATATCTAATGACATTTTTAATGTCGGAGCATGTAAATATGCTGTAACTGATTTGATAGGGATGGCTAAGTCAACGCATAGATTTGAAGAATTTTATTTAGATTATTTAATAGGCAATATAGAAGCTGATTATGAAAAATATCTTCAAAGATCGCCAATAGAAAATGTTAACTCTATCAACATACCATTAATTTTATTTCATGGATTAAAAGATAACGTTATACCTTCTGATCAATCTATTGCAATCAAAGATGAATTGTTAAAACGTGGAATTCCAGTGCAAATAAATTTGTTTGAGAATGAGGGTCATGGATTTAAAGACGGCAAAATAAAAGTTGATGTATTAAAAAAAACAGAGGCTTTTTTTAGACAATATCTAAATATTTAAGAATTTTTCTTTAAAAAAGAAATTGCTGATTTTAATTCTTCAGTAAGAGAATCAATTTCTGATGGAGTAGATGTAAAGCTCAAGCTTGCTCTAGCTGTGCTTTTTATCCCATAGAAGCGATGCAGTATTTGGCAGCAATGATGACCACTCCTTATGCAAATATTGCTGTTATCGAGTAACTCAGCAATATCATTAGAGTGAATACCTTTTATATAAAAAGTTGCTAATGGTCCTCTATCAGGTTGAATTGCAGGGCTAGGACCAAGAATCTTTAAATCATCTATCTCCTCTAATTTTTCAAAAAGATATTTTGTTAATTCTTTCTCGTAATTATGGATTTCGTTTAATCCAATTGATTGTAAATAATTGAGTGCGGTTCCCATACCGATTGCTTCCCCAATCGCTGGAGTACCCGCTTCAAATTTATGCGGCAAATCTGCCCAAGTGCTGTTATCTTTGAAAACTTCATTAATCATCTCTCCTCCACCAAGGAAAGGAGGAATCTTTTTTAAAATTTCTTCTCTACCCCATAAAAAACCTATCCCAGTAGGCCCGCAAAGTTTATGAGAAGATCCTGCCAGAAAATCAATACCAAGTTTTTTAATATCTACCGGCTTATGAGCAAGACTTTGGCAAGCATCTAAAAGAACTACGCTACCTTTTTGATGAGCAAGGTCTGCAATTTCCTCGATAGGATTACAACAACCTAGTGTATTACTAACATGAACAAGACTGACTATTTTAGTTCTATTACTCAATTTTCTTCTGAAATCATTAAGATCTAATTTTCCATTTTTATCAATATTAATATAAATTAGCTTACATTTTTTTGCATTGGCTATTAGTTGCCAAGGTACTATATTACTATGATGCTCCATTAAAGTAATTAAGATTTCGTCGTTTTCCTGCAGTTCATAATTGCCCCATGTATAAGCTACAAGGTTGATAGCTTCCGTAGCATTTCTAGTAAAAATAATCTCTTTTTCATTATTACTATTAATGAAATTTGCTGTTAACTTTCTTGAATTTTCAAATCTTTCTGTTGCGATTGCACTCAGCTGATGAGCACCCCTATGAACGTTAGCGTTTTGAAAGCTATAGTATTCTTTTAAAGAATCTATAACTTCTTGCGGCTTTTGACTAGTAGCTGCATGATCTAAATAGATTAAGTTATTATGTGTTCCATTAAATAATGGAAAATCATTTCTACATTTCTCAGCAATATTTTTTATTAAATGTTTCACTTTTTTTTGTCTTGTATTAATTTTTCAATAAATTTCCACTTCCCAGCACTTTTTGGAAAGTGTGAAATCACTTCATCATAATATCCTTTTAATAACAAAGAATTAGCATGCTTATTATCAATACCTCTACTAAGTAAATAAAATAATTCTTCATCTTGGAGTTGGCTTACAGTTGCTCCATGAGTACACCTAACATCATCAGCAACTATTTCAAGCTCTGGTTTTGTATCTATTCTAGCGCGCTTTGAAAGTAATAAATTTCTACTTAGCTGCGCAGCTTCTGTTTTTTGTGCTTTTTGAGGAACTTCAATCGAACCATTGAAAATGCAATGTGAATATTCAGAAGCTACAGCTTTTTGTAATTGATCAAGCTTTCCATTTGGACCTTCAAATCTAATTAAAGAGTGTGTGGATATTTGTTCTTTTGATTTAGTGACTTGAAGCCCTTTGATAATAGTTGAAGCTTCTCCTTTACTTTGAATTATTCTTGGTTCAAATCTTGCATAATCCCAACCATGATGAATTGAATGAAGTGAATATTTGCTTTTCTCTGATTGTTCTACGGCTAAAGTACAAATTGAGGAGGATTCTTTCTCTTCACCTAAGGAAATCAACCCATGAGTTAATTCTACTTTAGATTCTAGTTTTATTTCGATTAAATGATTTTGTGCTGAATTATTATTACCTGTGAAAATTTGTAAAAGGTCTAATTTTGCTCCCTCCTCTATAAGGAGAAAGATTCTAGTTGAGATTGACTTTCCCTCTATTGAAGGAATTACTATCTCTAATGATTGATTGAAATTACGTTTAACTTTTAAAGCTAGAAGCTGTCTGCTTGAGGCCTGATTAAGGCATACTGAAATGTCATTTTTTATATTAGTTGACTTAACTATTTTGCCGAGATTATCTTCAATTTCTCTGTTGCTCAGCTTTTCAATTCCATTGGGTAGATCAATATTCAAAATTGGCGTTTTATTAGGGTTAATGATAATTCTTTCTCTATTTTCATCCTTTTCTGGAAAGATGGCTTTGGATGTAGATTCAATATCCTCGCTATCGATAATTGTTGGTAAAGATAAAAAACTATTTAACTTATTCAAATTAGATAATCTCCAAGCTTCATCTTTCTTAGAAGGCATCCCTTTTTCTAAGAGAAATTCTCGTCCTATTAATTGTTCATTTTTTAAATAACCTTCATTTTGAGGAAGAGAGTCAAGCCACTCTTTGCAAAAAGTTGATGATTTCATTCTGCCATTTCCTTTTCTTTGGCATTGTCATCAATAAAGTCATATCCTGATTTCTCAAGCTCTATGGCTAGTTCTTTGTTGCCGGTTTTTATTATTTTTCCGTCAGCCATTATGTGTACAAAGTCAGGAGTAATTTCATTGAGCAATCTTTGATAATGGGTTATTAAAATTGTTGACGAACTTGGTTGCGAGAGTCTATTGATACCAGATGCAACAATTCTCAGCGCATCTATATCAAGTCCTGAGTCAGTCTCATCGAGAATTGATATAACTGGTTCAAGAAGAGCCATTTGAAGAATCTCGTTGCGTTTTTTCTCTCCGCCAGAAAAACCCTCATTTACGCTTCTTTCTAGAAAGGCTGGATCCATTTCAACTATTTTCAACCTTTCTTTTACTAGATCTTCAAATTCAAAAGTATCTAATTCACTTTTTAGTAATTCTTTTCTTCTTGAATTGGTGGCAACTCTTAAGAACTCGAGATTACTAACCCCGGGAATTTCTACTGGGTATTGGAAACCAAGGAAAACACCAATTCTTGCTCTTTCCTCAGGTGCTAGCTGAATAATATCCTTACCTTTAAATTGGATAGATCCTGATAAAACTTTGTAAGATGGATGACCTGCTATAACTTTCGAAAGTGTACTTTTTCCGCTTCCATTGCGACCCATAATCGCATGGATTTCTCCTTCTTTTACTACCAGATTGACTCCATGAAGTATCTCTTGGTCTTCAACACTGGCATGAAGATCTTCAATAGATAATATTGTTTCTGAAGTTGATGAAATCACTAAATTAGGGAGAAAGTTGTAGAGAGCAAAAGTATGGTTTTAATTTATTTTTATCCAACCGACCCCTCCAATTTTAAAGCTAAAAGTTTATCTGCCTCTGATGCAAACTCCATAGGTAATTCATTGAAAACATCACTACAAAACCCACTTACTAACATTGAAACTGATTCCTCGAAATCAATTCCTCTACTTTGTAAGTAAAAAAGTTGATCTTCTGAAATCCTACAAGTACTAGCTTCATGTTCAATATTTGACTGAGGTTGTTTGGATTGAATATATGGGTATGTATTTGCACTGGCTTTGTCACCGATCAACATGGAGTCACATTGACTGTAATTTCTGGAGCCCTCAGCATTTGGGCTAATGGATACAAGACCTCGATAGCTATTTTTAGATTGTCCAGCACTGATACCTTTACTTACGATTTTTGATTTTGTATTTTTTCCTATGTGAATCATTTTTGTCCCAGTATCCGCTTTCTGAAAATTATTAGTTAGTGCAATTGAATAAAACTCACCTATAGAATTGTCTCCTTGTAAAACGCAACTTGGATATTTCCATGTAATTGCAGATCCTGTTTCCACTTGAGACCAGCTTATTTTGCTTTTTTTACCTCTACATTCCCCTCTTTTCGTGACGAAGTTATATATTCCACCAACTCCCTCCTCATTGCCTGCATACCAATTTTGTACGGTTGAATATTTAATAGATGCATTATCGAGTGCGACAAGCTCAACAACAGCGGCGTGAAGTGTATTGGTATCAAACATAGGCGCTGTACAGCCCTCTAGATAACTAACAGAGGAAGATTCTTCTGCGATAATTAAAGTTCGTTCGAATTGGCCAGTGTCACCAGAGTTTATTCTAAAATAAGATGATAATTCCATTGGACATTCGACACCTTTGGGTATGTAAACAAACGAACCGTCACTGAAAACTGCAGAATTTAGGGCTGCAAAAAAGTTATCATTTATAGGAACTACTGTACCCATATATTTGTCAATTAGATCTGGATATTCGCTAATAGCTTCACTAATAGAGCAAAATATTACTCCATGTTTAGCTAGCTTTTCCCTGTATGTGGTTGCTATAGAAACGCTGTCAAATACTGCATCTACGGCTACATTAGATAATCTTTTTTGTTCACTAAGTGGTATTCCAAGCTTTTCAAAAGTTTCTAGTAATTTAGGATCAACTTCATCTAAACTCTTCTTCTTTATGTCTTGTTTTGGGGCTGCATAATAAACGAGATCCTGATAATCTACTTTGGAATAAGTTAAGCTAGACCAATCAGGTTCTTTCATCTTCAACCATTGTTCGTAAGCTCTTAAACGAAATTTTAATAAGAAATCTGGTTCATTTTTTTTGGCGGAAATTAACCTAATAACATCTTCATTCAATCCTTTTGGGATCTTTTCAGTTTCAATTGCAGTTATAAAACCGTATTTATAAGGTTGGGAAACAATTTCTTCGACAGTATTAGATTGGGTCATTTTATTTTGATTAAATCAAGTCGTAGTAGTTTTTATTTATGAAAAGTTTGGCTTTTAAGATCCAAGATAATCTTCAATTATGACATTTGGGGTTCATCATTGGATCAGAGTGTTTTGATAGTTGGATCTCAAATGTCATTCTAAGTCAAATCATGGGGGAAAACCCAGTGTTACGAAAGTAATTTTATCTCTTATCACCATAAGCCAAAATGCTTACAAGCGTTTCCACTTCTAATTGTGCTGGAATAGACTCTTAATCTTTTTTCAATTAATAAAAGATTTTCTAATGTATACAAATAGCTACGAAAATCCCTATTAATACAGATGATTTGCTCTATCAATTACTTTTTCGGACTAGTCATAATTAATTCATAAATATCTTTCTCTTGTTTATAAGTGGAAAAAAATAAGATAAAACCTATTTGAAGATAAATATTCTTTTAAACTTTAAACACAAGAGATGATCCCACTGCCAGATTATGGAATCTAATTTTAATGATAATTCTAAAAATAGTCCTTTAAGTAAAGAGGATATAAATTTGATCGGCTTGACTAACCTTTCAGCTAGTGAAAAACATCATTTAAGAATGCTTGCACATTGCTTGCAATGTTTTAAATCCATGAGCAATGAGAGTCCAAAAGGTTTGATCCCTGGGAAGGAAGAATGGCTTGAATGGTGCTTAAAGAATCCCATCATGATGAAAGATGACGAGTTTGTGCAGATTATGTTCGAGCAATTTTCTGGAGCAGCTATCCAGCTTGAAAGATTGTCAAATGATTTAAAAGTTGCCCCATTGGATTTGACATTGAGAAATTTAATTGATGCATATGAGGTTTGAAATCGTTTTAGTTCCTAGATTAGAAGAAATTTATTTTAAGAAAGTGATCCCAAAGAAAAAAGTCTTCAAAATATTTAAAATTTGGATTTGATTTGTTGGTTGACTTTGAAATTCGTGGATTGGTAATGAACTCCTAGTTTTTAGTTATCGCAACGCTTTTTGTCTGCAGATACCACTTTTTGATCTCTTCTTGGAGTCAGTAGATGCTGACCACACCAACGAGAAGAGCACATTTCATCACATACTTATCGCACTGATCCCAAACAAAAAATGGAGGTTTATGGGCGTGACTTTTGATCAAGAATCCCTGTCACGTTTAACACTTCGTCAGCTTCGTATTAAAGCTAGTGAACTTGGTATTCCCCTTTATAGTAGAAAATCAAAGGCTGATTTAGTTAAAGGTGTTTTTCTCTACCAAGAAAAAAAGGAATTAGAAAAACAGTTGATTAACAATAAAGTTCAACCATCTAGCGAAATTACATACTCAAGTTCTGCCGAGACCAAAGTAGTTTTTCTTCCTCGTGATCCAGAGTGGGCATACGTATTTTGGGAGATATCAGATTCTGATCGCTCTAATGCTCAAAATGAAGGGGCTAATAGGCTTTGTTTGCGTTTAGCTGATGTAACCAATAAAAATAATGGAGAAGCTAATCCTGGAACTCTTCAAGAAGTAGTTGTTGATAGTCACAGTACAGAGTGGTACTTGCCTATTCCTTTAGGTGGAAGAGATTACAAGGTTGAACTCGGTTATCGAATTGGTCATAAATGGATGTCACTTGCTCATTCATCTTCAGCCAAAGTACCCTCACTTCATCCAAGTGAACAAATTCTTGATCAATTTGTTCCGTTTAGCCTGGAAGCACCAGTTACCTCATCTGATCCTAAGATAGAAAGTTTTTCATCAGAACAACCAGATAGTGGCTTGCATGAGCGTTTGTATCAATCAGCGACCACACAATTTAGATCTCGAAGAGTGGGTTCAGAAGAATTCCAAGAGGGTGTTCCAAGAGATCTAAATTTAAATAATGAATCTGGTAGTGGGCTTTGGGCTAGTGGTTTGAATGAATCTGGTATTGGAGGGGTCCCTCAAGCTCGTTCTTTTTGGTTAGTTGCTGACGCTGAATTAATTGTGTATGGAGCCACTGATCCCTCAGCTAAATTGTTTATTGAAGATGAAGAGGTTCCTTTAGCAAATGATGGAACTTTTAGATTGCAAGTCCCATTCAGAGATGGTATTCAGAACTATTCAATTAAAGCCATAGATAAAGATGGGGTTGATTCTAGAAACATAACGATGAAATTTGAAAGAGTTACTCCAGTTGATAACACTAATCCAAATTCAAAAGCTGAATCAGAATGGTTTTAAATCTAATCCCACTTAATTAATGGTTCGCTTAATTGTTGCTTTTACTCCATTAGTAGGCGCTCTTGCTTTTCCTTTATTAATTCCTACTACGATTGAGCGTTTTGGACTGGGTCCTGGTGTTTTAAGTGCATTGATATTAAGTACTCTTTGGTTTATTGCAATGCTTCGTACTTCTGAAATGCCTCACTAAATAGAGTGTTGCCATTTTATTGTCGATTCATTTTTTATATCATTCACTAATTTATTTTCAAAGTGTTTTCTTCAGAATTTAGCCAACTTAAAGTTCAGTTAAACTCACCTTTTACTGATCAGAAACCAGGTACGTCTGGATTAAGAAAAAGTACTTTGCAGTTCGAAGAGCCTCATTACCTTGAGAGTTTTATTGAGTCAATCTTGAGCTCTCTTCCTGGAGTGCAAGGAGGTGTTTTGGTTGTGGGTGGTGATGGTAGATATGGCAATAAAAGAGCGATTGATATCATTATCCGAATGGCCGCTGCACATGGAATTCAAAAAGTCATAACAACTTTTGATGGAATCTTGTCGACTCCTGCGGCTTCTAACTTGATTCGAATGAATAAAGCAATAGGTGGAATTATTTTATCTGCTAGTCATAATCCAGGTGGACTTGAAGGTGATTTTGGAGTCAAGCTAAATGGCTCAAATGGTGGACCTGCCTCAGAATCTTTAACTGATCAAATTTATAATTACTCCAAAAATCTTAAAGAATATAAGATCATCAAATGTCAATCAACTAATTCTTATTCACCTGGTCAATACAAATTAGCTTCAATGGTTGTTGAGATTATTGATGGAATAGAAGATTACTTAGATTTAATGAAAAAAATATTTGATTTTGATTTGATTAGTTCCTATATCAAAAATGATTTTCCGGTCGTTTTTGATGCATTAAATGCTGTTACAGGACCATATGCAAAACGTCTTTTTGTGGATCATTTAGGAGCTAATGCAGAAACAGTGAGGAATGGAATACCTTTGGAAGATTTTGGCGGTCTTCATCCTGATCCAAATTTGACTTATGCAAAAGATCTTGCTGATTTGCTTTTAAAAGGGAATTTATATTCCTTCGGAGCGGCATGTGATGGGGATGGTGATAGAAATATGATTTTAGGACGTGGTTGCTTTGTAAACCCTAGTGATAGCCTAGCAATTTTAGCTGCTAATTACGAATGTGTTCCAGGGTATGCCAAAGGTTTATCCGGTGTGGCTCGTTCCATGCCGACGAGTTCCGCTGTAGATGTTGTAGCAAAACATTTAGGGATCAATTGCTTTGAAACTCCTACTGGATGGAAATTCTTTGGCAATCTTTTGGACGCTAATAAAATTACTCTATGTGGAGAGGAGAGCTTTGGGACTGGAAGTGATCATGTAAGAGAGAAAGATGGATTGTGGGCTGTTCTCTTTTGGTTGCAGATACTTGCGTCTAAGAAAAAGTCTGTTTCTGAGATAATGAAAAATCATTGGCTATTCTTTGGTCGTCATTACTACTCTCGTCATGACTATGAATCTATTCCATCTGAAGTTGCAAATTCTCTGTATTCCAGATTGAGTAACATACTTCCCACTTTAAAAGATCAATCTTTTGCTGGTAGGACAGTTAAAAATGCTGATGATTTTAGCTACACAGATCCAGTTGATGGTTCAATTACGCTTAATCAGGGTTTAAGGATTTTATTAGATGATGGTAGTCGAGTGTTAGTGAGACTTTCTGGAACTGGAACTCAAGGAGCCACATTAAGAGTCTACTTTGAACGATTTGTTCCAAGTGATGGTGATATCAGCCAAGATCCACAGTTAGCCTTGGCTCCTTTAATTAAAAGTATTGATTCTTTAGCTGAGATTTCAAAACGAACAGGCATGTCCGTCCCTACAGTTATTACATAGGTCACAAACTTTCTAATTGGAAATCATCAAAACAACTTTATAAGTTTTTTTTTGCTTTTAGAGTATTAAGAATGTTTGTTTATTAGCTTTGGCCAAAGATCTGTTTGCTTTTAATGGTGAACAGCTAATACAGAATAATGCTCCTTTAGCTGATCGCTTACGGCCTCAAACACTTGATGAATTTGTTGGTCAAGATCACATTCTTGCTCAAGGACGTTTATTGAGACGTTCAATTATTGCTGATAAAGTAGGTAATTTATTGCTTTATGGACCACCTGGAGTTGGTAAGACTACTTTGGCTAGGATTATCGCCTCAAATACCCTGTCTCACTTTAGTATAGTAAATGCTGCCTTGGCTGGCATCAAGGATTTGAGATCTGAGATTGAGTCTGCAATCGATAGATTAAACAAATATGGTAAAAGTACGATTTTATTTATTGATGAGGTCCATAGATTTAATACTGCTCAACAAGATGCCTTATTACCTTGGGTTGAAAATGGAACTTTAACCCTGATTGGGGCAACTACGGAAAATCCATATTTTGAAGTAAATAAAGCTTTGGTAAGCAGATCTAGATTATTTCGATTAAACAGTCTGAATTCACAAGCATTACATAAATTGCTTAAACGAGCTTTGAGCGATAAGAAAAGGGGTTATGGGTTGAGAGTAATCAATATAGCCAATGAAGCTGAGGCTCATTTGGTTGATGTTTGTAATGGCGATGCACGCATTCTGCTTAATGCGCTTGAACTTGCTGTAGAGAGCACGATCGCAAACCAAGATGGTTCAATCAGTATTGATCTCAAGATTGCTGAGGATTCAATTCAAGAAAGAGCGGTTTTATACGACAAAAAAGGTGATGCTCATTTTGATACGATCAGCGCTTTTATTAAGTCATTACGAGGTTCGGATCCTGATGCGGCATTGTTTTGGCTTGCTCGAATGTTGGAGGCTGGAGAAAATCCACGATTCATTTTTAGACGTATGCTCATCGCTGCGGGGGAAGATATTGGTCTTGCTGATCCTAATGCAATTGTCATAGTTGAGGCATGCGCCGCGGCTTTTGATCGAATAGGTTTGCCAGAGGGCATTTATCCACTGGCTCAGGCAACCTTGTACTTGGCTTCAACTGAAAAAAGCAATAGTGTGAAGGCTATTTTTAAGGCAGTTCAAAAAGTTAAAGATTCCCAAAAGCAAAATGTTCCATCGCACCTGAAAGATGCAAATCGAGATCAAGAAGCTTTTGGAGATGGCATGGGTTACAGGTATCCACATTTATTTTCAGACAATTGGGTTCCACAACAATATTTGCCAGATACTTTGCTAAAAGAGATTTTTTGGGAGCCAACTGAACATGGATGGGAAGGACAAAGACGATGTCTTTTGAATGAGAGAAGATCTGAACAGTTAGCTTCATTGGTTGAGGTTGAGCAACAAAATCCTTTAACTATTACCTCTGGAAAAGTTGATAAAGATTTGGATGAATGGCTCTCTACACAACTTTTGCAAGAGGGGGAACGATTAAAAAACTTGATGATTAAATTATGGTCCGGTATTAACTGGAAAAAAAATCATAGGGTCTTAGTCTTAACACCTAGTTCTTTGCTTTGGTATTTAAAGCCTTTAAGAGAGGTATGTGAAGGTGGTGTTGTTTTGGCTGTATCAGAAGATAATCATCCTAGGTTATTAGCTGAAATAGACGTTTTGGCTCCAATGGAGCGACCACTTTTAATTGATTCAAAAGTTGAATCAATTAAAAAATTAGAAGATAATCTCAAATTCGAGGTAATTGGAGGAAGGATTCCTTGGAAAGTTTTTTCGGAAATAAATTTTTCTAAATTGTGGCCGATTCTTACTGATAAATGTACACCTAATACAGAGTTAAGTTTGATTATAAGTAACCCATGTTCTGGCCCTGCCCTTTCTTTAAAAAAAAGCTTAGAAGTTTATAGCAATAATAAAAATACTGATTTTACATTATTGAATGATTTGATTTGTAAAGAAGAGACATGGTTGAATAACCAAAAACATAAAGAAAAATTTATTCTACAATTAGAAAAATTAGGTTGGAATATTTCTTGTGAAGAATGGACTGAGCTTGTATATCAAAAAATTGATAGCTCCATCATTAAAAGGTGGCTTAATCTAGGAAGTGAATATAGAGAAATTATCCTAAAAAATTGTCATGAAGACGAATTGAATCGATTAAAAAAATTATTTAAAAGCTTGGATGGCAGGACTATAAAACAAAAGCTTATACATACTAAGTTTCTTGCTACAAAAAAGAATTAATGAAGGCAAACTATTGGTTTACGTGTTACTGAATCTCCATCTAATGCAATTGCATAAGTCCATTGATCATGATTTTGTTCGTAAACTTTAACCCTGTATCCAAGTTTTTTATGATATGCAAATGATGATTTATTTTCCCAAATCCATTGATTTAAATTAGTCGATATCTTCCCATTTTGCCATTTGATTGCGGCTTCTTTTATTACCCATCTTTTTAGTACTAATTCTTTAGCTTGACTTGTTGTTAAATTTTCCATCTCGCAATTTTCATCTTTACTGAAAAAACGTTTTGACAATTTATGCGCTTGAAAATGTCTATCATTTCTTTCTATATCGACCCCAATCTTTGCTGACGACCATCCTATTAATAAAGCATCAGAACAGTGACTCATGCTGACATAACCAAATCCTTCAGCTAAAGAAGGGGGCTTCCCCGGATAGGCTTTAAGAGGAATATCAAGTGGCTCTAAGCCCATCATGCTGGACATGGCATGCCTTAGGCAGCCTCTAGAAAAGTGGTAAGTCAACCCTTTCCTTGGTGTTAATTTTTGAACCCATTTTTTTTCTTCACTACTTATTGGTAAAAGTTTCGATGGCATCAAAAAAAGCCAAAGGCCTAGTACTCTTTTATTGTTGATTTGAGTTGTAATCATGACTCTCTGTATAGGCGATTCTGCACCAGATTTCACGCTCCCTAATCAAGATAGTGTTGATACGACTCTTTCATCATTCAAAGGTTCGAGAGTCGTAATTTATTTTTATCCAAAAGATGATACTCCTGGCTGCACTAAGGAAGCTTGTAGCTTTCGAGATAATTGGGAGCTTTTTAAAACAAATAATATTCAAGTTTTAGGTATTAGTAAGGATGCTTCAAAATCGCATATAAAATTCATTGATAAACATAAGTTACCTTTTATACTTTTAACAGATAGTGAGCCATGTCCTGTTGCGGCATTATATGAAAGTTATGGCTTGAAGAAATTTATGGGTAGAGAATATTATGGAATGATGAGACATACTTTTGTTATAGATAAAGACGGAAAAATAGAATTAATATATTTAAAAGTAAAATCAGCAAATATGGCTAATCAGATTTTAAATGATCTTAAATTGAACTAATTTTTTGGTCTATATCAATCATTCCTTCTAGAACTAGATTAGGACAATGATTTATATCAATATTTTTATTTTTAAGTTCATTTAATATGATTGGTGCATCACCTCCGCAGATCCATATAGGTAATTTTGTCTCCTCAAAAGTCTTTAAGATTACTCCTAATAAGCCATTTACTGCTCCTCTAATCATTGCCTTTTTTGTCTCATGTTGAAATGTCTCTATTGGGATTGTCTTGATGATTGGATTATGTAAATTTAATGCACCATTTGCCATAGAAGATAATTGAAGTCTTAAGCCAGAAATTAATTGTCCTCCAGCGAACTCTCCTTTTTTTGTTATTTTTGTGACGCTCATGATTGTCCCTGCATCTATAACAATTAAGTCTTGTCTTTTGCTTTTGAAAGATGATTGCTTTTTATAAGCACTCCATGAAGCTAGAGCTCTATCAATCCCTAAATTAGATGGAAGATTGGTGAGTGGAATATCATTTAAATTTATTTTTTTTGAGGGACATAAATTAAGATTCTCAGGAATTGGACCTACTGAAGCCCAAGATAATTCACAATAATTTTTATTTTGAAATTCGATTGGATTTGGATTGGTATGAAAATATTTCCAATCTTCTTGGATCTTTGTTGCCCAATGCCATCTTGTATTCCCAATCATTAAGTAATTTTTTTCTAAAAACACTAGTTAAATTCCTTCTCCCATAAAATTCTTTTCATCAACATGAATGCCACACTCTTCACTGACCCCTCCAAATCTTGTTGATCTTCCTTTGGAATGATTATTTTCTGCTAGGCTAGAATGCCAATCTCCAACAGTAGAATAGCCTTTCTCAAATAAAGGGTGTTGAGGTAAATCATTATTTTCCATGTAATAGAAAATATCTTTTTTAGTCCAGTTCAAGAGAGGTCTTAGAGTTAAACGGTTTCTGATGTAATCAATATGAGACATTGATTCTCTGTTTTTGGTTTGACCTTTACGGACTCCGCTAGCCCAACAAAGAACGTCGAGTTCTGATAAAACATTCTCTAAAGGTTCGATTTTTCGTATTTGGTGATATTTGTCTAGATCTCGTCGCTCGCCAGTTTCCCAAAGTTTTCCATGCAATGCTTCCATCCTTGCAGGAGAGATAGGGCTTTGGACCACTGTTAAATCTAATTCGAATAGTTTTGTTAGTTCTTCTGCATAGTTATAAGTTTCTTTAGGGAGATAACCAGTATCTATCCAAATCACCTTTGGTTTTTGTCTAGATTTTAAAGCCACTGTCATGTGAAGTAAAACAGCGGATTGGATTCCAAAACTGGTTGTTAGAACAAATTTCTCATCAAATTTCTCATAGGCCCATTGAAGTTGATCTTGAGGAACAAGTTTTTCAAGATATTTACTTGTTTCGTCAATTGATTTCACCAGATAAGTTTGAGCGAAGTTAGTTGATTCTCTCAAATCACTGGTGTAATTGTCTTGGGATTTTTTTTGCATATTTGAGAATTCAATGCCGAATTGGTCAAAGTTTGTTTAGGGTCTTTAAAATCATTTTTAATCTAGTCCCTATGGACTTGAACAATTTGAAATCTAACCCAATAGTTGTTGTAGGTGGTGGCTTTGGAGGACTAGCTACTGTTCAAGCTTTGTTAAATAAGTCAAATGGAACCTCAGTAATTTTGATTGATGAAGGCCATAGATTTCTTTTTAAGCCATTGCTATATGAGTTATTAAGCAGTGAGCTTCAATTATGGGAGGTGGCACCTCTGTATTCTGATTTAGCTTCAGAATTAGGATTTATTTTTTTACAAGAATGTGTAGTTGAGATTGATGAAATAGAACAAAAGTTAATTACCTCATCTGAGCTTGAAATAACTTATTCTCAACTTGTCATTAGCACAGGAGTTACAACTGATTATTCCTTTATAGAAAATTTACAAGACTATGCTTGTGGGTTTTCTAATTTAAATGACTGTCGAAAAATTAAAAAGTTAATAACTAAAATCAATAATTATTCTGAATTGACTAATCCTATAGTGATTGCTGGAGCAGGTCCAACTGGTGTTGAGCTTGCATGTAAAATTTCTGATTTAATAAAAAATCGCGTTGAAATATATTTATTTGATAAAGGAGATAAAATTCTACCTAATTGTAAATCATTTAATAGAGAGAAAGCAATTGATGCAATTGGTAAGAGAAATATTAGAGTTTTTCTAGACTATTATATGAAATCTGTTGATAGAACTTTTTTAGAACTTTCCAGAAATGATAATGAAATAAATCATTTTATTAAAATTAATTATTCTACTTTATTATGGACTGCAGGATTAAAACCTTCTAAATCAAAATTTGTACATAATTTTTTGAATGAAAATCAGAAGATTAAAGTAAATGAATTTATGCAAATGGATGAATATCAAAATATTTTTTTTGTTGGAGATATTACATTTTCTGAAAATGCCCCCTTCCCCTCTTCGGCTCAAGTTGCAATGCAGCAAGGTTCTTTAGTTGCTCAGAATATTACTTCTTTAAGAGAGGGAAATGAACTTAAACCATTTCAATTTGAAGATAGTGGAGAAATGTTGAGTCTTGGCATTGGTAATGCATCTATTACTGGATATGGAATTACCTTGGCAGGACCCATCGCATTTGAAATTAGGCGTTTAGCATATTTAATGAGAATGCCGGGCTTTTTTCTGTCGTTTAAATCCTCTGGTTCATGGCTATTTAGTAAAAAAATAATTAATCGTTTATTTTCCCAATCTCCTTAGCTCTCCTTTACGCAGTAGTCTTAAAATTAATACTTGGACAGAGTCAGTTGGAAAGGTTATTAATTAAATAATATGAATGAAATATTAACTGTTTTTGAGAATCCAAAAGCTGTCATTACTTTGGCAGTGTTAATTAGTGCAGTTTGTTTATTTGTAAGTAGTGCTCTAGCTCCTGAACTGACTGGGCTTTTGAGTGTTGCATTGTTAATGGCAACAGGAGTTCTTTCTCCTCAAAAAGCATTGGCTGGTTTTGGAAGCCCCGCTTTGATTACATTGATGGGCTTATTTGCTGTTTCTGCTGCACTTTTTAAAAGTGGAGCTCTTGATCGTTTAAGAGAGTTAATTGCATCTGAAAGTATTCGAACCCCTCGTAGGTTAATAGCTTTACTTGGATTGGTTGTCGCACCTGTTTCAGGTGTTGTTCCTAATACTCCAGTCGTAGCATCGCTTTTACCCGTTATTGAGGCTTGGTGTGTAAAGCGAAAATTATCTCCTTCTCGTGTTTTGCTACCACTATCTTTCGCGACGGTTTTAGGTGGTACTTTAACTCTTTTGGGGAGTTCAGTAAATTTGTTGGTGAGCGATATTAGCGATCAACTTGGCTATGGCCCTTTCGATCTTTTTACTTTTACTGCAATAGGTATACCTATATGGTTATTTGGGACAGCGTATATGTTGTTAGCTCCTCAATCTCTTCTACCTGATAGAGGAAGAATTAGTTCAGAGTATGGAGGTAGTTCGGATCAGACAGGATATTTTACAGAAATTACAATTCCATCTGGTTCTGAGTTGGTTGGGAATTCTTTGAGGAATAGTCGGTTGCAAAGAAGATTTGATGTCGATGTTCTAGAAATACAGAGAGATAATGAAAGACTTTTACCACCTCTAGCTGATCGAAGAATTCAATCTGGTGATCGCTTGTTGATAAGAATTACACGCTTAGATCTTTTGCGTTTAAAACAAGAACATACAGTTCAATTAACTAAAAATTTAAATACTGAAAAGAATTTTTTTCTATCCAATAATGATGAAGGCCAACAAACTGTAGAGGTCCTTTTGCCAGCTGGCTCAACCTTGGCTGGAGCGAGTTTGCGAGAACTACGATTTAGGCAAAGGCATAATGCAACTGTTTTAGCTTTAAGACGAGGGCAGCAAACTGTTCAAGAAAGATTGGGTCAAGCAATTTTAAGAGAGGGGGATGTATTACTTCTTCAAGCACCCAGAGATTCAATTAGAGGATTGCAAGATAGTAATGATCTACTTGTTTTAGATCAATTTGATAATGATCTACCAACTGTGACAAGAAAACCAATAGCAATTGGTATTGCTATTGCTATGTTGATTCTTCCTTCACTTACTGACTTGCCTTTGGTTGCTTCGGTTTTATTGGCTGTAATTGGGATGGTTTGTGGTGGATGTTTAAGGCCCGCCGAGGTTCAAAGATCAATTCGACTTGATGTAATTCTTTTGCTTGGATCTCTTTCTAGTTTTAGTGTCGCAATGCAAAGCACAGGCCTTGCTGATGCTTTTGCGAATGTTTTAATTTTTATATTGCAAGATTTATCTACTTATTCCGCTTTACTAGTAATTTTTCTCTCTACTACAATATTTACTCAATTTGTCAGTAACGCGGCTTCAGTAGCTCTTTTAGCGCCAATTGCTGTTCAATTGGCGCCAAGTATGGGTATACCTCCTTTGGCTTTATTGATAACAGTTCTTTTTGGCGCTAGTCAATCTTTTCTTACGCCTATGGGTTACCAAACAAATCTGATGGTATTTGGTCCTGGACGTTATCAGTTCTTAGATGTCACTAGATACGGAGCTGGTTTGACCATCTTGATGACGTTTCTTGTACCTGGGTTGATTTTGCTAAGGTATGGTATTTCTTAAATATGATGGATATGATTATTAATTTAGGAAAAGATTCAAGGTTTACATTTGAGTTTGGTTATTTCATCTTTTCAGTATTAGGCTCCATCTATTGTCAAGAAAAGTGAGTATTAGGCAAGACACTTACAGAAGGCTTACGGTTCCACAATTCACAGTGGTAACGGGTTTACTTGTGATTACTTTTGGAACATTATTATTAGCTACACCTTTATGTTCTAATGCAAATGTAGGCTTGTGGGAGGCATTATTTACGGCAACTTCTGCTGTTACCGTTACTGGATTATCTATTATTGATATAGGGATAGATTTGACATTTTTTGGGCAGTTCATTTTAGCAATTATGTTGTTAACTGGGGGGCTAGGTTTAATGGCTATTACTACATTTCTACAGGGCTTTATTGTTAGTGGAACAGAATTAAAAACACGTCTAGATAGAGGAAAAACTCTTGATGAATTTGGAGTCGGTGGCGTGGGAAGAACCTTTAAGGGAATAGCAATTACGGCATCTATTCTTATTTTTCTTGGTGCTATAACTTTATATTTTTTTGGTTTCAATAATATAACTAGCTCAAGTGAAAGGATTTGGGCATCAATTTTTCATAGTATTTCTGCTTATAATAATGCTGGGTTTAGTTTATGGTCAGACAGTTTACAAGCTTATAGAAGTAATTCGGTAGTAAATTTTGTTTTAATTACTTTAATCATATTAGGTGGTTTTGGATGGAGAGTAACAAATGATATCTGGATTAATCGTAGATCTTTAAAATTAAGAAATTTAAGTCTTCATACACGCCTAGTCATTAGATCATCTTTCATATTAATTTCTCTGGGATTCTTCGGATTGATTTTTACTGAATCATTGGCTAGAGGTAGTTTCTTTTCGTTAATAAATTTTGATGATCGTATTTTAACCGCTCTATTTACTTCTGTTAGTGCACGAACTGCAGGCTTTACGAATTTACCCATATCAATTGAGAGTGTCTCTGACTCTGGTCTTTTATTAATAATGTTTCTTATGTTTATCGGTGCAAGTCCAGGTGGAACTGGAGGTGGAATTAAGACGACAACTATTGCTGCATTAATGGCTGCTACAAGAGCAACCTTACGTGGTCAAAATGAAATTATTATTCGGAATAGGCAGATATCTGACAAAGTAATTCTTAAGGCTGTTGGTATCACTGTTGGTTCATTTTTATTTGTATTAATTATGGCTCTATTATTAAGTTTGAGTAATGGTTTAAATAGTGGAGAGAATTTTTCATTTTTAGAAATGCTTTTCACTTGTATTTCTGCTTTTGCAACTGTAGGTTTCGATCTTGGTGTGACCTCTAAGCTAGGACACGTAGGTCAATTAGTTCTGATTATTGGGATGTTTGTTGGCAGACTGGGTATCCTTTTATTCTTGAGCGCTGTATGGCAAGCTCTTAATAAAAGCAAACTTCAACATCGCAATCGAATTGGCTACCCGAGGGAGGATCTCTATGTTTAAGGAGGATAAATCATGAGTGATTGGTGGCAATGGTCTCCTATAAAAGCAAACCAGAAACTTGGTTTTGCAGTAGTTGGAATTGGTCGTTTTGGAAGTGCGGTTTGTAGAGAGTTAATGAGAAATGGTGCTGATGTTTTGGCTGTTGATTTCTCAGAGAAGGCAATTGAGGAATTACGTCAACTAGAGCCAACAATTGAAGCGAGAGTAGTTGACTCAACGGATGAAGAATCTATGAAAGAGGCAGGTGTTCTTGAAATGGGAACTGTAGTAGTAGGTATTAGTGAGCCAATTGAAGCAAGTATTACGACAACTCTGATTGCAAAAGACACAGAAGGAAGTTTAGTGAAGCAGGTTATTGCGAGAGCGACCAGTGATCTGCATGAAAAAATGCTGAAAAGAGTTGGTGCTGATCGTGTTGTATTCCCTTCAAGAATGCAAGGAGAAAGATTGGGCTTGGAATTGGTTAGACCTAATTTGATCGAAAGATTAGAACTCGATGATAAAACCGGTATCGATGAAATTAAGGTGCCGGAGGTTTTTGTAGGTCGTTCCTTGCGAGATTTGAATCTTAGAAAAAATTATTTTGTGAATGTTTTAGCGGCTGGTCCTGCTCAACTACTAACGGTCAATCCTCCAGCAAAATATATTTTGGAAAAAGATCATGTTCTTGTAGTTATGGGTTCAATGGAAGATCTTCAAAAGCTGCCCCAAACTTAATCTATGCGTGTATTGGGTTTAATGAGCGGTACTAGTGCTGATGGAATAGATGCAGTTTTAGTTGAATTTAAAGGTGATCCTTCAAAGCCAAAATGGAAGATATTAAATACTGTTTCCCATGAATATCCTTCATCAACTAGAGAAAAAATAATACAAGTTGGTCAAGGATTAAAAATTAATAGTAAAGATTGGCTTGAGTTAGCTGAGGAAATTACTGAACTAAATGCTTTTGTTGCAAGAATATGTGATCCTGATTCAACTGCAGAAGTTGTCGGATGTCACGGCCAAACCTTATTTCATAGAAGTGCAAAAAAATCAAAAAGAGGAGGAAGTCTTCAAATTCTTTTAGGACCGTTGCTTGCAAATATTTTAGATCAAATTGTTATCTATGATTTTAGATCAAAGGATATTGCTTCAGGTGGACATGGTGCTCCTTTGGTCGCCTTAGTTGATGAAGCCTTAGTCGGAAGGTTATATGGATGGAGAGGGGTCCTAAACCTTGGTGGCATAGCTAATCTTACAATTATTCCACCTAAAACAGGAATTGATAAAACTTCTGAATGCTTAGGTTGGGATTGTGGGCCAGCTAACTCTTTAATTGATTTAGCCATTAAAGAAAGTACTAATTCATCTTTAACTTTTGATCAGAATGGATCATTAGCTTCTCGTGGGACTCCTAATTTGGGAATCATTGAAAAGTGGTTGAGGGATCCTTTTTTTCACCTAGAACCTCCTCGATCCACAGGTAGAGAACAATTTGGTTCTCAAGATTTACAAAAAAGGAAAAAGGAATTGGGTGCAATATCAAAAGAAGATTTACTATCAACATTAAGTACATTTACAGCATCAATAGTCTCTCAAGATTTAGAGAATCTTTTTAGGCTTAAAAATATACGTTTAATTGAGCTTTTGGTTGCTGGAGGTGGAACTAAGAATTTATTTTTGATGCAACAACTTCAGAAACAATGTTCTGGTGTTCATGTGCGTCAAATAAATGAAATTGGTATTCCATCACAATTTAGAGAGGCTCTTGTTTTTGCAACTTTATCTTGGTGGAATTTTTTAGGAAGAAAAGTTAATCCGAAGTACATTACAGGAGCTAATAAATCTATTTTGTATGGAGTAAGAGTTGATCCTTGATATTAATTAATTTCTTCTAAACTTTAATCTTTTTGGAATACCTTTTAATCTTTGTGTTTTTTGCTTTTCTAAAGCATTGATGAAATTTTGTGTTTTAGTTGTTTTTGTTTCTAATTCTTTAGATGTTGAACTTTCTTTTAATTCGTGATTTTTAATTCCTTCTTGAATTAAAACTTTGGCCATATTGCTCACAGTTCTAGATTCTGTTTCCGCTAATTCTGACAATCTTTCACATAAATCTTCTGGTAGGACAACTTGGATCCGAGGTGACTTTTGCTTCCCGTTAGATGAGTTTTGACGAGTAGCCATGCGGACAAAGAACTACCAAGTAGTAAATAGTGTACACTGTTACGCAAGGGTAGTATCCTTGTGTATGATGCTTACCAAGCTGGCTAGTTTTGCCTTATCCACCCTTTGTTTGAATTTTTGATTTAAAAGGAGTATTTCATGTCCAAGCCATCCCTTCCGAAAACATCTAAACCTCTTTCTGCAAATGTTGTTGCAGAGAGAGGAACTATAAAACGACAAAGAAGGAAGAGTCGAAGTAATGGCAAGAATGGAGATGTTCTGATTTCTGCTGTAGTGAGTTCTTATTTATTGACTCATTTGCACCATGTTTTGCAAAGAGCGGAATATGGGGCTAGCAAAGAAGGAAGATCTTCTCATGCGGCAAACTTCGCTCAACTGCGTAAAGTCCTGTGTATGGATGCTAGAAGCATGAAGGATGCCTCTGCTTTGGGTTTAAAGGAAAGTGATTTAGATATGTGCAATGAATCTACCGATTTCGAGACAAAAGCTGCATAATTGAATATTCTTTAATTAGTCAATGTTTTTCTCATGAGTGGAAATGCTGAAGAGCTTTATAAGCTGATAAATGCAGATCCTAAGAAAAAACAAGATCTTTTTCGACAAGCACTACAAAATCCAAAAGGTGCGATGCAATCAATATGTGCATTTGGGATTGAAATGAATTTGCCTGTTACGTCTGAAGAGGTGAAACAATATTTGTCTAATATTGATGATTTAGATACTAAGCAATGGCTAATGAAGGCTAGAGGTGGTTTGTGATTAATTTTTGAATGAAGAGGGGATTTTTAATGCTTCTTGACCATTTTCTTTAATTCCTCTCCTGTCGTAGCCCCCTCCACCTGCCATCGTCCAAAAGAACCAATAACTTGGAATTGCAAGAGCTGCGGCAAGTACTAAAGCAGCAATTTGTTCTAGTCTTAACATCGTTTACTTAAGTAATGTAATTTAAATCAGTTGACATCTTTTAAAGCTAAATGATCGAAGGCAATTCACTTGAGGTTTTATTGTAGTGTTGCGACTTGAAAAGATTAGTAAGATCTATCCTACTGGTGAAGTCTTAAAAGATGTCAGTTGGGAAATAAGGAACGGAGAGAGAATTGGTCTGGTTGGAGTGAATGGAGCAGGAAAATCAACACAATTAAAAATTATTGCTGGATTAGAAGAGGCAACGGATGGATCTTTGATTATTGAAGGGGATCCAGCTATTGCATATTTAAAACAGGAATTTGATGTTGATCTTTCAAGAACTGTCAGAGAAGAGTTGTTTGAGGCATTTAAAGAAGCATCCGACTTACTTAAAAGTCAAAAATTAATTCAAGAAAATATGGAATCTGAATTAGCCTCTAGAGATTTAGATTATCTGGATTCATTAATTAAGGAATTAAGTGTTACTCAAGGCAAATTTGAATCAATAAATGGATACGATTTAGAGTCAAAAGTTGAAAAGTTATTACCCACTATTGGTTTTAACCAAAATGATGGAGACAGATTAGTTGGAGACTTTTCTGGTGGTTGGCAGATGAGAATAGCCTTAGGGAAAATTCTCTTGCAAAGTCCAGATTTATTGTTATTGGATGAACCAACTAACCATTTAGATTTAGAAACTATAGAATGGCTAGAAAACTATTTACTTAATCAGAAAGTTTCCATGGTAATTGTTAGCCATGATAGATCTTTTCTAGATAAAATATGTACAAGAATTGTTAATACAGAACGTGGTCAATCTAAAAGTTATCTTGGAAATTATACATCCTATATCAAACAGAGAGATTTTGAATTGGAATCAACAAGAGTTGCATATGAGAAACAACAGAAAGATATGCAAGTTCAAAAGGCTTATATAGATAGATTTCGAGCAAGTGCTACGCGAAGTACACAAGCTAAAAGCAGAGAGAAGTTATTAGATAAAGTTGAAAAAATAGAAGCTCCGGAGAATACTCTTAAAGGTCCTACTTTTAAATTTATGGATGCACCTAGGTCTGGTAAGGATATACTAAGCATTAAGGATTTAACGCATAGCTATGAAGAAAATATTTTATTTCTAGGAGCCTTTTTGGAGATTGAACCAGGCGAAAGAATCGCATTTTTAGGACCTAATGGTTCTGGGAAATCTACTTTGCTGCGACTAATTATGGGTTTAGAAGAACCTGATGAAGGATCTATTATGATAGGTAAATATAATATTATTCCTAGTTACTTTGAACAAAATCAGGCAGAAGCCTTAGCATTAGAAAAAACCGTAATAGAGACAATTTCTCAATCTGTACCAAATTGGACCCAAACAGAAGTCCGATCTCTATTAGGTAACTTTGGTTTAACTAATGATTCAGTTTTTAAGCAGGTCAGTCAGATAAGTGGAGGAGAGAAAGCTAGACTTGCTTTGGCTTTAATGATTATTAAGCCATCCAACTTGCTTATTCTCGATGAACCGACAAACCATTTAGATATACCTTCAAAGGAAATGCTAGAGCAGGCATTATTTAATTATAATGGCACTGCATTAATAGTTTCTCATGATAGATACTTTATTTCAAAAGTCGCAAATAAAATTGTTGAATTAAAAGATGGTCAATTAATTAAATATCAAGGTGATTACAAATATTATACAGAGAAAAAAAAGGAAGAAGAAGAAAAAAAAGAAAAAGAAATTCAATTGGCTGAAAGAGAAAGAAAGAGGTTGGCTAATCGAGAAAAACAGCGGAAGAAGAAAAAATTAAATAAAAAATAATAATTATAGAAAATTGTTTTTTAATTTATAGCGGCAGATCATAAATATCAATTGGTTTGATAATTTTTAATAACTTTATATTTTCTCTAAGTATTATAATTTCTAAAGCCGATTGGAGGTTATTCTGATTGATTTTTTGTACTACATCTGATGGGGTTGAAATTTTTTCCTTATTGATTGAGATTATTAGATCATTAACTTTTAACCCACCTTTTTCGGCAGGACCGTTTGGCATCAAATATTTAATAATTGCTCCATTTTCTGTCTGAGAAAGAAAATTATTTTTTTGTTTAATATTGCTTGCAAGTGTAACTCCGATCACGGGGTGTTTAGCTCTGCCAGTAGTGATAATATCTTGTGCGATTTTTCTAGCTCTATTTATTGGTATTGCAAAACCTAGCCCTGCACCTGGCCCTGAGCGAACAAGAGTATTAATACCAATCACTTCTCCAACGGCATTTAACAATGGTCCCCCAGAATTACCTGGATTAATTGCTGCATCAGTTTGAATAAGATCTATTCTTTTATCGGATATGCCTAGCTGAGCAACATCTCTGTTGAGATTGCTAATAATTCCAAGAGTAACTGTATTTTCGAGTCCAAAAGGATTTCCAACTGCAATTGACCAGTCACCAACTTTTAAATTATCGGAGTCACCTAATTTAGCGATGGGCCAAGGACCTTTTGATTTAAGTTTAATAACTGCAAGATCCGTCAAAGCATCTTCTCCAACAACACTTCCCAGTACTCTTCTTCCATCTGATAAACCCACTATGAGTTGATCAGTTTTTTCTACTACATGAGCATTGGTTAAGACTAGTCCTTCTTTAGAAAAAATTACTCCACTACCTTGCCCTTTTTCAATTCGAGTTCTTGGCACTCTGAGCCCTCTTAAACCAAAGAATCGTTCAAAATATGGATCGTTCAAGATCCCAGGAGGAAACCCGCCTTCACTTGAAGATAAAACCTTACGCTCTGTTTCAATGGTGACCACCGCATCACCACTTATTTCTAATGCTTTTGATACGAAAGATTGTTTACTTAGATTTGGTGTAGTTGATAATAAAGCTTCACTAGAATGAAGCGGAGCTTCATATCGGAAATTAAAGAAAATAAGAAAAACTAAAATAAAAATTTTCAAATATTTTTGCTGACGTAATTTTAGGGATCCTATTAATAGTCTCTTTGTATCTAATCCATGCATGGATCTACTGGAAGGGATTAGTTGTTATTATCGAAAACAATCATAGCTAATTCAGGAATCCAAAGACCTAATAATTGAATTACCGTAGATTTTTACTAAATAACTATTCTTTGAACTTTCTTTCCTTTAGAATATTTCTCTGATTTACTATGTTCTTGATGATTAAACTAGAGCGACTTCAAAATTTATCTGATTGATGCATTCAGTTTTTGATTTATCATTTTGCATATGTTGAGCAATTTTTTACCTGTTTTGTATGGCCTTTCAGTGTTTATTTTGTTGATTTTGGCTGCAAGAATAATGCTGAATGGTTTTTTTTCAGGTCAAGCATCATTTAAGACTCAAAATTCATTTTCTAAGAAAAAAAGCGACGATCGAACAGGATTGGTCACTGTTCATCCTGAGCTTTTAAATAAGGATGGCTGCATTACTGATGAAGATTTGCTCACAGTTCGTTTTTCAAAGGACACTGATCATCCACAATCATTTGAAAAGCCTTCTGAATAATTTTCATTAGATTTTTTGGTTTGACATTAAATAGTTCTCACAGAGGTTTTAATTTTGGAACAAAGAACCCGCATAGTCGCTGCAGTTTTGAAAAACATGAAGTTACCTCCAAGGTTTCGTCTCAGATTATTAAAGGAAGATCCAGTAAGGCTTGAATTAAGTCTTACCCCAGCTTATGGAAAAGATCCTATTCAAGTTGGGTTAGTAGAATCTCTTGATTTAGTTGCGAGAAGAGATAGAGAAGGGAGAATGCCCAGAGATTTACAGGGAACATGGGATTGGACTGTGCGACATGGAGAAGTGAGTACAGGTGGATGGAATCCTTATTTAAAAGAAGCTCTTCAAACAATGTTCGAAACTGGATTACCAGCAATTATTTACGAGGAACTTACTGGAGAGGATTATCATCCAGTTGATGGAGCAAGACACGTTAGATAGTTTGTTGAAAATTAAGAATAAATTAATTTCAAGAGTCAATTTATATGTTTTCTCATTGTGAGCATTTTTTTAGTATTATTAAGTATATTTGGATTTACAAATGAAAGATAACTTTGAACCTCGTTATGGATTTGTCAACTTTGCTGAAATATGGAATGGTCGTTTAGCCATGATGGGTATTTTAATAGGTTTAACAACAGAGCTTTTAACTGGGCAGGGTATTTTGACTCAGATGGGAATTGGTTGAAAAATTAAGTTTTAGTTTTTTATTTTTAATAGTTTGACTGATCTTAAAAACGCTAAACAATCTTTAAATACATATAGTGTCAAAGAATTAAACGAATCTATTGGTCTCTTACTATCAAGAGGATTTGCACCAAAATTTATACTAAAAGCAACTGTTTCTAAATCGCAAATAAAAAAAGGTCATTTATGGTTAACTTTGACTGATGGGAAATCAAGTATAGATGGGGTTGCATGGTCATCGACAATAAAGTCTTTAAAATTTTTGCCAAAGCAAGATGATGGAGTTGTTATTATTGGGAAATTAAACTTCTGGGAATCTCAAGCAAGAATCTCTGTACAAGTTTTTGATATTCGACCAAGTATTTCTACTGTTCTTAAAAAATTCGAAATAGTTAAATCAAAACTTTTTAAAGAAGGTTTGATTCATGATTTATTGCGACGGAAATTACCAAAATACCCACGGTCAATTGGTATTCTTACAAGTGTTCCAAGCTCTGCTTTGGCTGACATGCTTAGAACATCTAGGGAGAGATGGCCTTTAACAAAACTGCAAATAATTCCTATTCCAGTTCAAGGTAATAATGAAAATGAACTGAAATCTATTTTAAGTAAATTAAAAGAAAATAAGTTAGAACTAGATGCTCTAATTATAGCTAGAGGAGGAGGAAGTAGAGAAGATCTAATGTTGTTCGATAGTGAAATAATAGCCAGAGAAATCGCAACATTTCCTTTGCCAGTAATTACAGGAATAGGTCATGAAGATGATCTAACAGTTGCTGATCTTGTCTCTGACCATAGATCTGCTACTCCAACTGCTGCGATTGTTGATTTATTACCCTCCAGAGAAATTGAAAAAAATAAGTTTTTAAAAAATAAACAGATATTAAAAGATTATTTGAATTTATTTTTTGTCAATAAAAAGGCATTCTTATCTACAAAAAAATCTTTTTTCCAATCTCATTCACCACGACTATTAATAAAAAATAAAAGATCAAAAATTAAACATATATATGATCTCTTGAATGCACTTTCCCCAGAAAAATTGTTAAAAAGAGGCTTTGCTCTAATTACTGACGAGTCGGGTGATTCGATATATAGCGTTAGAAATGTTACAGAGAAAGATAAGTTATTGATTCAGCTCTGTGATGGAAAAATTAGTGCAGAAGTTTTTAGTATAAATTATGATAAAATATAAACTGCTTAAATAAAAATCAGTAATACAATGTCATCTACAGATTAAGGCCCTAAAAATTATTTATCAATGTCTAACAAATTCACTAACAAAAAAAATGTAGAAATTTTAAAAAAAGATATTGATAAATTAAGTTATGAAGAATCTATTACTGAATTAGAAACTATTTTAACAAATGTACAAGATGAAAATATTTCACTGGATAAAATTCAGATGAATTATATTAAAGGTCATCTGCTTCTTAAACATTGCGAGGAACTTCTGCATTTTGTTGAACAAGAAATTAATGAAATCAATCCAGAATTTTTAAAATAGATGAATTTATAAATCTATATCTTCAGACTTTATATCAATTGTTGCTGCACTTGCTGGAATATTCTCATGAATATCCGTGGTGTTTTTTATGGGTGTTCCACATATTGGACAAACCATTTGATTATTTAGAAAGGTTGAGCCACAAGCCTCACAGACTTGTACTTTTGATTGGATACTTTTCCAAGCAAACCATCCAATTCCTCCTAAAATTAATGGTATGATTGTAATAATAAGAAATATTCCACCTGCTAAATCAATAATAAATTTCCCAGCTGGTGTAGGTAAAATAAAAAGTAAAATAAATACCATCCATATCAATGTAGATGGCTTATTCATGAGAGCTTAAGATATATTTTTATATATTATAATTTAAATTTTCTTCCTTGTTTCATTGATGTTTAAACGTATCGACTGCGACGCATGCTTGCAATGACAACGCTCCAACATTGACCAAAGTAAATAATCACTCCTACCATCCAAACCCAAAGAGTCAATACTAGGACTCCACCAATAAATCCATAAGCTTGAAACCTTGATCCCAAGGAGAGGATACTTCTACTAACTGCCAAATTAAGAATGGTTAGCAAAGTTCCAATCATAAAAGCACCAGGTATTAATGGTTTTAAAGGTACTCTTCTACTTGGGAGTAAACCCTGCAAAAGTAGTGCCATAGTTGAAAAACCTATAAGAGGAAGTATGAATTGACCCACTTGAAGTACAGGTATTTTAGTAATTGCGTTTTCAATCCAAGGAGTTGTCTTTGCTAGGTCTTCTAAAACCGTCTCGGGAATCATACGAATATTTGCACTGATTTGATCGATAACCATCAAAATCCCAACTAAAAGAACTACAAAAAAAGCCTCAATACGATTTCTGATAAATCGAAAAGCTTGAATTTTTAGTGGATCAGGCTTTGATTTAATTGGTAGAACATCTTCCCATAATCGATCTGCTCCTCTTTGTAATGTTAGATAGGCATTTCCAGCAGTAATCATTAAAAACATTGCCCCCAGTATTCCTGCTCCAAACCCTTGATTAATTAACTGTTCTAAAGTTGATGCTACCAATGCTATTACTTCAGACGGTAAAACTTCCGCAGTTAACTCAATTATTCTTTGCTCTATGCCTTGCTGTTTACCTAAGAACCATGATGCAACCGATAAAGATATTAGTAATATTGGAAAAAAGGATTGAAGAGTGTAGTAAGCAAATGCTGCGCTTAAATCGACACAATCACACTTAGACCATCTTTCATAAGCTCTCCAGAGGCTACTAAAAAACCATCTTGCTTTTTTACTCCAGTTCAAGCCCACTTTGGTTTTAAAGTATTTAGTCTTAAGTTACCTCCTAGGGAGAAGATTTTTCTTAGTTGATTCAGTAGATTTAAAATCATATATTGTTTTGGTGAAGTTAATTTATTTTTTAATGATTAAAAAAAAACACAAAGTAAACTAATTATCTTGGATTAATGCGGTCGCCCAAGGCAGCATGTTGTTCAATTGATCTTCAGAGGATGCTGTTAGTAAGGGAAAATTTACACAAGTAAGATCTGTTCCAGAGAGAATATCTTTTGGGTTGGTATCTAACCAATTTATTAGACAATTAAGTTCCTCAAGTATTAACCAAGCAGCAGCAATATCCCAGATTTTTGGTGTTGCCTCTAAAGCAGCAATTGTTTGGCCTATTGCAACACTAGTCATATTTAAACTTGAGACTCCAAGTAGTCTTATTTTTCCTGGAAATGTTTGCTCTGGTTTCATTTGTAACACTTTAATTGAACGGCTACAAAGAGAAATGCAGTCACTATTTTTTTTGAAGCGGGAGTCTGGCTTCAGTGGCTTGTCATTTAGCCAAACTCCTTTTCCTCTAATGGCAAAAATTCTTTTTTTCAGCGCAGGTATATCAAGAAAGGCTGTTTCAGGCTCACCATTTGTGAAACGAGCTATTGATATTGCCCAGTATGGAATGCCTGCTGCAAAATTAGTTGTGCCATCGAGCGGGTCTACTACCCAATATTCACTGGAGTTAGGAATTGACTTCTTCCCTTCTTCACTCAGGACTCCTTCTCCGGGAGCAATTTTTGATAACCCTTGAACTATTGTCTTATCACTCCACCTATCACATTCTGTAATAAGTGTTCCATCAGGTTTTATGTCAGAGTTGATTTGACCAAAATCTTGAAGTTGACGTTTTCCAACCTCATCAACTAAATGATGAATTGCAATTAGTTGAGAGTTGCTCAGAGATTTAGATATTGGGTTTTGATTCATTTTTTTCAGTAAAAGCTATAGCTGACATAAAGGAATTAAATTTGATTCATAGAGATTTGACTTGTTGCCTATGTTGATTTGATTTTCTTGATTCACTTTAATATCACATGGTTTGAAGCTATCTAAACCAGTTTGTCTACTTAAATCAGCTAATAAGCTGTTATAGCTAGTGACTGAAATTATATAACGAACCTCAGAATCAGTTAAATCTCTTTGGTTATTTACAACTTCTCTTTGTGTAGTAATACCTGATTTATATCTAAGCTTGGCAAGTCTTAGAGATTCTCTTGCAGATAAAACTTCTGTGTAAGAAGCAGAAATATTTAGTTTAGCTGATTCTAGTTTGAAGAATACTTCTTCAACTTCTTTTCTGATTTGAGCTCTTTTTGTAGCAAAATTTAGCTTTGCTTCTTTTGCTTTACTTTTGTTGTAATTGTATAAAGATCTTGAATTTCCTCCATCAAAAATAAACCATGTTGCATTGAGCCCAATGGTGTTAGAGAAATTGGAGGATTCTTTGCTAGTGTTTGGAGATATTTGATTTAACTCACCTTTTGCAAATGAAGTGGTTGATGTATTCACTATGCTTAATTTTGGTTTGCTAGAAGCAAGTGCAGCATTGGCATTACTATTATTAATTGATATATCTAATAGGATACTTTCAAGTTCCTCTCTTGAATTATAAGCAGCTATAATGCTATCTTCTAATGATAAATCCCATATACCTATTACTTGAGTTTTTGAACCAATTAATGGTGTTACATCTTCTGGAAAATTAAGTATTTCAGCAAGAGATCTTTGACCAATTTTTTGATCTCCTAATTTAATATTAAATAGCTGTTGATCTCTAGCTAATTGAGTTTTTGCTTCTAGAACTTCTAATTTCGTACCAATACCTGATTCAAATCTAATTTCTGCGTCTTTTAATCCAAGAGTTGAGGATTCAATGGATTTCTTTGCCACTTCTATTTCCTCATTTGCTTTTTGTAAATTGAAGTAGCGTTTTTTTGCTTCTAATTTTAAATCTCTCAAAACTATTGAGTATGAATATTTTGACTGTTCAAAACTATCTCTAGCTGATGCTATCTCTGGTACTCTTGCAGGATTAATTAAATCCCATTTGATTTGAGCGGAGACAGATGAACTCCATTGTTTACTTGAAGTTTCTTGTATTAAATTTGATTCATTGTAATTATTAGATTCAAAATATTGAGGAATTCCATTTGCTGTGAGGTTTAATGTTGGGTACCAAGAGGATAAAGAACTTTTTAATATTGATTTAGCTTGGTCAATTCTTTCTAAGTAGATTTTGATTGTTCGATTGTTATTTATCAAAATCTTTTCTAACTGATCGAGATTAACTTTTTGATAACTCTTTACTAATACTTCTCTTGACCTAGACGGTAAAAAAAGATCTTCAGGTGAATTTAATTCATAAAAGACTCCTTCAAGATTTTGGCTTTGGCTTTTATTTGATTCTCCTTTTATCTTTATATTGGAAGTTATTTTTTGCGAACTTGTTGCCCATAAAGGATTTAGTCCAGATACAAATAAACCTGCAACAATTAGGAACTTTCTCTTCACTCTCCTCATAGTTATCAGAAAACTCAGATGGATTTAATAAAGCAATTATGCTTTACCAAGTGCTTTGTTCACGATGTCTTGAGCATCATGGACAATTCTAATAGATACATTAAGTGAAGAAGAGAGCTCTTGAAGCGTCATGTCATCAAGAAAGATTTTTTCATCTTGTCTTAGCATTACCGATGGGAGCAGTAATTCATCGCCCAAGTCTTTTCCTTGAAGCCCTTTAATTAGATCTTGGCCTGTTAGCAGGCCTGTCACTATTTGTTCTTGACCCCAATAAGGACTTGGAATCCCATGCAGATGCAGTGTGAAATTATTTATTTTATTCAGTCTTCTGCAAGGCTTTTTTAATTCGTTTTCAACAAGTTTGCCAACAACCCAGCTGCAGGCTTTCTTTTGAGAAATTTTTACAGGCAGATTGGTTGTGGCTTCATCCATCGCTTTAAGAAAACTGCGAATACTTCCGACCCCATTCTCTTTTTGAGGTAAATCTTCATAAGAATTTAGTGAAGGTAGCGGCCTTTTTGCTATTAAGTACCACTCGTCAGATAACCAAGCAAAACGGGAACCGGTTGATTTAAAAAATATTTTCTGCATTGGCTCAACTTGATTGATGACTTTTATCGCACAATCAGAATCCACCGGCTTTAGACCATCATTACTTGGACGAAACCTTGTTAATCCAACTGGAACTACTGCTGCTGAAAGGACCACAGGAAAATCTCCTTGCGCAAAGCTAAATAGATCATTAATGGTTTTCTCTAAAGCTTTCCCATCATTTATTTCAGGGCAAACTACAATTTGAGCATGAATTTGTATTCTTTTTTCTGAAAACCAATTTAACTGATTTAAAAGGTCAATAGCTTGAGGATTCCTTAGTAATTTTGACCGTAAAGCAGGTTCTGTTGCATGCACTGATACAAATAAGGGGGTGAGTCTTTGTTGATCAATTCTCAGCCAGTCTTGTTCGGAAAGATTTGTAAGTGTTAAATAAGAACCATATAAAAAACTTAGCCTGTAGTCGTCATCTTTTAAATATAAGCTTTTTCTTTTTCCTGGAGGCTGTTGGTCAATAAAACAAAATGGACATTGATTATTGCATTGTTTTAATCCATCAAATAGTGCTTCAGTAAAAGCAAGTCCCAACTGATCATCATAATCTTTTTCAATGTCAATTGTATGTGTTTTACCTTTTTCATCTAATATTGTTAGTTGAATATTTTCTTCAGCAATAAGAAATTTATAATCAATAAGATCTCTTGGTTTTACTCCATTAATACTAATTAATTGATCTCCAACTTCAAATCCTAGTTCCTCGCCTATTGAACCTTTTTCTATAGAGGCAACAACAGCAGGCTTAATTTTGTTTTTATTTATCTTTAGGGTGCTCATTTATGCTCCTCAACAAGAAAATAAATTTTTTATACTTTTCAAGTGGCTTGAGAGAATTAAATTGATTTTGAATAATCAATTATTTCTTCAATATAAGTAAATTTTCAATAAAAAGTACTTTAGAAGTTTTTTTGAATCATCTTTTTTTCTAAGGATTAAGAAACTTGGTCTTGAAAAACATTGCAATCATTCTAATTGACAAGTTTTTATGAATTTTCTTTTAACTTTGTTATTTGTATTCTGAAGACATTTTGGTTTGTGGATCGACTTGAATGTAAATTCATAGAAGGTTGAGCTGAAAATCAACTCGGTTTTATTAATTCTGATTTACTCAAACAATCCCACCAAGCCCATAAATCAAGAAACGTCCTATCTGTCAAAGCCGAGGACATTGCAATTTTGGGCTAGCACAATGGTTGTCCTGCCTGTTTTTGTTCAGGCTCCATGGGTTCATGTGTTTCCCTTTTCAGCTTTTTTATTTAGTTTCATAATATTTTTTCTTGGTTTTTATTTACTAAAATTTTCAAGCGTCAGATGGTCTTCTGTCGGTTCGCTTTTGGTTGGCGTGAGTTGGAGCTGGTTAGGAGGATGTCTTTTTTGGGGATGGTTAAGAGCTCATCCTGTGTGGCATTTGCCTGTTGAGTCAATTGCCTTGCCAATAGCAATAAGCCTTTTAAACACTAGATGGAAAATTGGGGCCAGTTTCTATTTGGCATCTTTACTTGGAACTGCATTTACTGATGTAATGATTGTTTTAACAGGGGTAATGAAGGCCTGGCCCGAAGTTGTTGATGCGCCTTTTCCTGAGGCCACGAAAATTTTGAGTTTAACTGCGAAACAACTATTGTCACCTTTTTCGTTATTAGCAATTTTTATTGCGGCACTTTTTATAATTTTGATAGCAAATTGGATGAATCAAAAATCAAAAAGTGAACCTTTATCCTCTGATGCTTGGCTTGTATCAAGTTCAGCTTTGACAACAACTTTATGGGTTGATGGTTTATTTTTTGCGACTACATTGATTCAGCCTCAATTAAGTGGATTGATCTAAAAATAAATATTTCATGAACTTCAATACTGGATTTAATAAAACTGATATTTACTCAACTAATTGGGATGTAATTGTGATTGGGGCAGGAGCTGCAGGATTGATGTCCTCTCTTGAATTGCCATCAAATCTCAAAATTTTACTGTTAAATCGAAATACTAGTAAGCGTTCTTCCAGTAGATGGGCACAAGGAGGAATGGCTGCTGTTACTGGAATTGATGATAGCGAGGATATTCATGCCCTAGATACCATTAAAGCTGGGGCAGGACTTTGTGATTTGGAAGCAGTTCAGATGTTTGTTAAGAGTGCGCCGAAATTAGTAGATAGACTTTTGAAACTAGGAATGGAATTTGATAGAACGGCTGGAAAGTTATCTACAACTCTTGAGGCTGCTCATACTCATAGAAGAGTACTTCACGTAAAAGATAGAACTGGAAAGGCATTGGTTGATGTTCTTAATGAGCAAGTTGATCAAAGAGATAATGTTCTTCATCAAAGAGGAATAAGAGTTACTCAGATTTGGGTTGAAAGAGAACGATGTTTAGGGGTACAAGTTCTAGATGGACCAGCTTTGCGTTGGATAAAAGCAAAGGCAGTTGTTTTAGCTACTGGTGGTGGTGGCCATTTGTTTGCCAATACTACTAATCCAACTCAAGCCGCAGGTGAGGGAATTGCTCTAGCTTGGAGGGCTGGTTCTTTCATAGAAGATCTCGAATTTTTTCAGTTTCATCCAACTGCTCTAAAAGTTGAGGGTGCTCCTTCATTTTTGATTTCTGAGGCTTTAAGAGGAGAAGGTGCAGTTTTAGTTGATTCACTTGGAGAGAGCCCAGTAGATCATCTTGAGGGAAAAAATCTTGCATCAAGAGATCAAGTCAGCAGGGCATTGTTTAAAGCAATGCAAAAGCAAAAAGTTGATCATATTGGCCTTGATGTCAAATCCATTGCTTTTGAGGATGTAGAAGAACGCTTTCCGTCGATATTTCAAAGGTGCAGAGAGCTTGGTTTAGAACCTTTAACAGAAGTAATCCCGGTAGCTCCATCTGCTCATTATTGGATGGGTGGTGTCGCTACAAATTTGAAGGCACAAACCAATATCAAAGGACTCTTTGCAATAGGTGAAGTTGCATGTACTGGTCTACATGGTGCTAATAGACTTGCAAGTAATTCATTGATGGAGTGTTTGGTTTTTGCAAATCAAATGCGAAATATTGAATTAAATGATTTTGAAACTTCCGATATATTAGAAAAAAAATTAAGTTTTAATAAATCAAATCTTCGCTTTTCTAAGAATGAAGGAACTAAGTATTTATTAAAAGAAATTGAAAAACTGAGACAATTATGTTGGCGTGAAGCTGGCGTTGATCGATCACGAAAAGGAATGAGCTCTGCTCTTGCAAAAGTCAAACGAGATTATCAAAATCTTTTACAAGAACCTTTATTAAATTTGGTTTTTTCTCAGTCAAAAGATGCAATTAATGAATTCGATGAGATTGCCAGAAGAGACCTTAATTTGCTGCTTGACTTGAGTAATCGGCAGATGTCAAGTTTGCTTATGTTGGAGGCTTGTTTGTTTCGTGAGGAGAGTAGAGGTGGGCACTTTAGAGATGACTTTCCTACTTCCGTTCCTTTTTGGCAATGTCATACACGTCAAAAAAAAGGAATGAATATTCATACAAGACCCATTATGGATAAAGCTGAGTTTCCTAAAAATCTTTAGAGTACTTGTAATGGGTAAGTTCAGCTAATTCTTCAAGGCTTTTCACTCCTGAATCAATTGAGCCATTAATTTCCCAAGAAGGGAAACCTGTTATACCTTTAGCTTCGCAAAGTTCTCTTTTGTTATTAAACCCATCTTTTGCGCATTCAACTAAATTTAATTTTTCTGCAGCTTCTTTCCCGAACATTTCTTTTTGATCGTGACAATGTGGACACCAATAAGCGTTATACATAACAGCTCCTTCTTTTGTTAGATGTTCAGCGAGTTTTATTTTTTCAGGAGAACTGATCGCGATTACTGCAGGTGGAATACCCTGGATATTATTGGAAACTGCCTTGTTAGATGGGTCAACAGATGATGACCAAATTAGTCCTGCTAAAAGAACTGCTACTGACATGAGAAAACCTCTAAAAAATAACTGTCCATAATCTTCCCATCCGCCTCCAAACATATTTAATAGTAGAAGTGAAAGTGATATAAGACAAGAAAGAAGACAGAAAAAACAGAAAGCTTTAATTTTAAATATCATAATTGAAATTAAAATTAAGCTAAAAATAAAAGTGGATGTAGATATATAAAATGATCCCCACCATGAAACTTTTGAAATATTACTTTTTTGGTTTTTGAAGATAGGTATTAATGGAAATATTGCCATTAATAATATTAAAAAATAACTTATTAATCCCATTAAAGATAATGGAATAGAATAATTATTTGTTTGAATTAGAGTCCCCCAAGGGCTATTTAAAACTTTATCGCAACCCCCTAATCCACCAGGGCAATTTAAATTTCCTATGAATCCCCATTTGTTCAATGTTATTGATCCTGTATCTATAACTCCAACTGTTGATAATATAGCTATTGCAACTCTCGCCGATTTAGAACCCATATCTTGTCGACGTCGACTTTTTAGTCTTGATGATCCCATGCAATGAATGTTGAATAAATAAATTCATTCAACATTCTAGTGAATAATTCATTTAAAGGCTTAACAATCTATATTAATTTCAATGTTTATTATATTTTAAAAACCATAAATATTTGATTGAGAATTAAAGATATATCTCTTGAACTAATCTATTACTAATACAAAGTGATTTATTTATTCAGATTAATTTAATAGCTTTCAAGGCTTTTTGAATCAAGAATGCTGCAGAAAGGCCTGCTCCAACAAAAACTAAGTAAAAGAGAATTCCCATTTGATTTAAATTTCTAAATTAATAATAGAACATCAGTGCTTTAACTTTTGAATTTATTAATTTTAATCTTGAATATATTGTTTACCAGTGATCAGGCATTGCTCCGCTTTCTGTAATTCACGACCAATGTAAATCGCATGATCTAAACGACTGATCGGGAATGGACCATGACACTCGGAGATTTGAATACCTAATTGCTTGGCACTCTTCGCTCTATAAATATTGCTTGGTTGATTTCTACTTTTTGTTTTACAACCAATTGGTTCTCCGGACTCTGGATCAATAGCACGACCTTTTTGATCAATATCATTCAAATAATGTTCAAGTATTAACTCATTCGTTTTGGGTTCAATTTTTATTATGAAATAACCTCTTGGGTCAAGGTCTATTTGCCGCTTGGATAATTTATCGTCTAAAAGCGTTATTGAGTTAATTAAGTCTTCTTGAAAATCTAAATTGTTCATTTCTTTAATTTACAAATTAAAAAGAAGATACACAAGTCACTTGTTATGTAGTTATTAAATCTTTAGATCTCTCTTCAAAAAATTATCCTGAAATAAAGCTTTTTAAGATTAAAAATATAAGCAGATTTACAAAAATAAAAGATAAATAAACAATACCTGGATTTTTCAGGCCTGCTGGTGCTGTTAGTTCATAGCCAAAAAGAGTAATAACACCTTGAGTCCCTTTATCTTTATAACTAAAAATCCCTTGCGCAAAGAAAGGTTTTTCTTCCTTAGAATCAGCTGCATCTTTCTCGCTGGAAAGTGATTTATTGCTCTCAGGAGAATCTAGTAAATTGTTGTCTGGCATTGAGATTAAGTCTTTAATTTGTCTGAAGTTACTATGTATTTGATAGTTTTGGCTCTTCAAACTTAAAAGGTACTTCATTATTTGTAGCGTTTATTTGATCAAGCATTAACTTATTTGCTTTTGGTAGCCATTCTCTTATTAATGAGTCCATAGTTAAGTTGTACCATCTATGAAGACTTGCATTGGGTTTAGCAATAAAACCTCTTCGTTTTTTGTGACTGCCGCCCGCTCCAGGATCAAAATATTTTATTTTACTTGCTATTGCCCATTCAATCGGGGAGTAATAACAAGCTTCAAAATGTAAATTATCTATATTTTTTTCTGCACCCCAATATCTTCCCCAAAGCATATTTTCGTTTTTCACACATAATGACATTCCAATTGTTTTATCAATGCCGTCTTCTTTTGCATCAAATAAAACAATATTTTCTTTGAGTTCTGTGGATGTAAGTTCAGTGAAAAATGATTCAGTGAGGTATTTACTTCCCCATACTCCCCATCTTGAACAATGAAGCTTATAAAAATAATGCATTTTTTTTAAATTCATTACATTTATTTGAGATCCACTAAGCGGTTCAACTTTTATCCCACATTTTTTTATGCTTTCTCTTTCTCTTTTAATATTTCTACGTTGATTGGAATTAAATTTTTTTAAAAAATCAGAAAAACTCTTTTCTTCATTTAATTTCAACAAACTTTGTTGATTGACCCACTTAGCGCAATTTAGAGATTCAGCTACTTTCATCCATTGGGGATCTACATATAAAAAATTACAACTTAGAATTCCATTTTGTTTGGCAAAATTATCAATTTCAGAGATTAATATTTGTGTGAGCTCTATGTCATTAACTCCTTCTGCAAAAAGAAAGCGATAACCTTCTATAGGACTTAATGGACTCATTCCGATTAGTTTTGGATAATATTGAAGTCCCATATCTTGTGCTAGTTGAACAAAGGCATTATCAAAAATAAATTCTCCATAACTATGAGATTTAAGATAGAGAGGTGCACACGCAATTAAATCATTTTCACTCCACGCAGAGAGAAATAATGGTTGCCATCCATATTCTGTGCTAACACTTTTTGATCTTTCTAATGCATTTAACCAATCCCATTTATAAAAAGGAGTTGAATTTTCTTGTAAGAAATTATTCCAAATAATCTTAGGAATTTCTTTGATTGTTGCATGCCATTTGATTTTGATATTATACATTTCTTTTATACTAAATTTATATTCAGGATAAATTATTTCTAAAATATCTGATAACTAATTCATTATTACCAAGATTTTTAATTTCTTTTAGGATCCAGTTATTTTTTTTATTCATGATTGTCTTTAAGTTTCTTAATTTAGATGAAACCCAACAGTAATCTCCTCCTATAAGTAGAGGTGTAATGGTGATTTGTAATTCATCTATTAGATCCTCTAAAAGAAAAGCTGAAATAAGATTTGCGCCTCCTAGTAATACAATTTTCGCAATTCCTTTCTGATATAAATCATCAAGAGAAGCACGCCAACTGGTTTTTAAATTTATTTTTTTATCGAATCCACTAGGAAGCATAATTTCATTTTTCTTATTTTGAGCTTGGAGTAACCATTTTTGAAGAGGTTGTTTAAAAAAAAGCCAATTTTCTGGAAAATCTATTTGATTGCTCGCTATAAGAGCAATTGGCTGTTCGTTCTTGCCTGCTGATGTTCTTTTATTCAATAAGCTTTTATTTTTAATGACACAAATTGATTGATGGTCTCTAAGCGTTTGCCCTCCCATTAAAATCCCATCTGACCAAGCAAGTGATTCTTCTAGAACCATACGATCACCAAACTGACCTAATTGTGTTTTCCCTCCTTCTGGATATGCGATACGTCCATCAATACTAGAAGCTAAAACTAATTTAACCCATTTTTGTTTCAATTATCTCAGCAAACCAACCTGATTCTTTGAGTCCTTGGTATCGATCTTTGATTCAGGTACGTTTGCATAAACTTCAGCCGCATTATTAGGACTTTCTTGTAGTTTTATCTTATATAAATTAGCCCCAATCGCATTAATTGGATTAGTTAATTTATCTGAAATGTGTAATGCGATATTTTCAGCTGTAGGTACACAATTTGCAAAATAAGGAATATCTTTATTTAAAAAGGTATGATCAAAAGGCTCTACAACTAAATCATTTATTAAACTATTTAATGCTGATAAATCACATATCATTCCGGTCCTAGGATTAATCTTTCCTTTGACAGTTATATCTACTAAGTAATTGTGACCATGCCCATTAGGCCGAGCACATTTTCCGAATATTTTTTCGTTTTCGGTTTGAGGTAGGTCTTCTCTCGCTAATCGATGAGCAGCTGAAAAGTGTGTTTGAACTGTTAAATAAGCATCCATAGCATTTCCTTGATAGTCAGCCCAGAGTTTTGGGTTTTCGTAAAGACGAAGAGATTTTAGTGGTAAGTGAGATTTAAGGCGCTCCCATATAATACGGACTAAACTTTCAGTTGTGGGAAGGCAACCTTCGGGTTTGGAAAGGTCAAATTCTGGCCATGTTTCATTTAAAAAACGAAAGTCAAGTTGGCTTGTTACTTCATTTTTTATGGCATGTTTTACATCTGAAAGGTTTAAGACCATGCCATATTTATTAAGGTTTCCTTCCATGGTTACGATTAACTCGTAATTATGTCCGTGGCCAGGAGCTATTGAGCATGGGCCAAACAAAGCTGAATTATCATCATCAGATAATTCAGGAAGCCTATAAAGGTGGCTTGCGCTAAAGCAAGCTCGCCTTGTGATTACGCAGCTTCTACCCTCTCCGTGAGGAAAATTAGATGTGATCGCTTCCATAAATTTTTCACATCAATACTCATCTTAATAACTTTTAGTTACTTCTGTCTTTATGACCGTCCAATCAAACCCTGAAACTCTTAAAGAAAAGTTAGGTGGTCGAAATATATTTTTGATAGGAATGATGGGTTCTGGAAAAAGTCAAGCGGGACCTTTTCTAGCAAAAATGATCAATTATGCTTTTGTTGATACTGATGATGTTATTGAAAAAGCTTCTAAGCAATCTATTTCAACTATTTTTGAAAAAGATGGAGAAAAAGTCTTTAGGGATGTTGAAAAAAAAGTTTTAAAAGAAATTAGTCAACATCATTCTCTTGTAATTGCTACTGGAGGTGGTTTAGTTACCTTGCCTGAAAACTGGGGAATTCTTCATCAAGGAATAGTTATTTGGTTAGATCTTGATTTAAAACGTTCAATAAAACGTTTAGAAAGTGATAAAAAGAAACGCCCTTTACTAATAGGGGATGATTTAGCTGAGAATTTTAGTCAGATTTATGAAAGTAGAAAACCAATATATTTAGAGGCAGATTTGCGAATAGAAGTTGAAGATCAATCTCCACATGAGGTCGCAACTTTGATTGCTGAACATTTGCCAAGTATCCTTATTGACCCGCAGACTCAAGCCTAATGGCATACCACTGAATTGTAAAACCTGTTTTAATTTCTAGGTCGCAGGCTGTATCAAGCAAATGTTGTGCAGCTTCTGCTATTGAAGACTTAGATTCAAGATCTAATGGTAATGAATCGAATTTCTTTAACCAAGATTGAAGCCATAAAAGAGTTTGTTCTTTATCCAGGAATTGTTCACTTTCGCCAGGAACCAAAACAACATAATTATCCATTTCTCTAATTAGCGGATCAGACATGAGACAGAAATTTTTCTTTTTTTTGATTTCTATTTTAATTATTTTTACTTATACACGTCATGCACTAGCTGAAAGTATTTTTGAAATAAATAATTTTCAATCATCTAAGCTTTCTGAACGCAAATTAATCTGGCCTGATTGGCGCCTTCCTTCTTCTATGAGACGCCCAGGATTGAAAGATGATTTAATTTACCCTGATTGGTTTGAAGGAGTATGGGATGTCACAAGCGAGGTAGAAAGTGATCAGAATCAAGAATCTATTATTCATTCAGCTAAATTTATTCACAATACTTCTGGTGATTTAATTGCTGACCGTGAATACAATACTAAGTCATATGCTTTGAGTACAAAGACTGGTGGTTTTTTATCAGTAAAGAATGATCCTCAATCTCCTAATCGTCAGGTTGCTAAATTAACTGAAGATAGGTATTTAGAGACAAAGATCATAGGAAGACTCCAAGAAAAAATAGATAATAATATTTTTGTTACTGATGAATTAATTTTACAAATTTTGCATACTCCAGAATTTAGCCGGGTTAGCCAGGTCGAAACATTAACTGAGTTTAAAAAATGTGGATCTAATCAAAATAATGAAATAAATCTGAGTGACTTTAATATTTGCGGAGAACAGTTTCAAGCAATTTACAATCAACCTGGCCAAAATTTGATTTCCTTGCCGATAAAAACAGAGAAATCTAGATTAATACTTAGAAAGACTAATGATTAGTTATTTCTAATTGATCTTCAATTAAGTCTCTCCAGTTAAAAATATTTTGAAGACTTGGATCGTTTATGTATAAAGAACAACCTTTGCCTGTAAGATTTTCTCCAGATGAGTTTGGAAATTTGAGTAGAGATAAGTGTGATGCTACAGCAATATCAGCAATAGAAAGCTTTTCTCCAATAAGAAAGTTTTCTTGATCAATTAAATTTGATAGATACTTTAGATTTGATTTTAGAGATTCCTTCTCTTTCTGGTTTATTAATCCAGATATCTGACTAGTAATCTTTGTAGGAAGATTAAAAAGAAGTTTTTTCATGGAATCCGAAATTTCGTTGACAAATAAAGAGGAAATCAATTTTGGATTCTTCGTCAGTTCTTCTAAAAAGACAATTTTTATTGATTTTGCCAAAGTTGTATCTGCCCAATTCTCAATGATTTGGGCCTGAGAAGCTTCCTTTACATCCTCTGGAATTAATTTTGGTTCTATTTCAATTTTCTCTAAGTGTCGTATTATTGAACTTGAGTCATGGATTGTTGTTTCCTTATCAAAAAGCACGGGTAATTTTCTTTGCCCTGTTTTTTGAAAGATATCTATTTGCCCTATGGCTGGTGTTATCTCAACGGTTCGATATTCAAGCTTTTTTGCAGCCAAAGCCATTCTTACTTTTAAACAATAAGGTGAGTGCCTAAATTGATGAAGCTCCAACATTTTATGTTCTTTCAAATGGTTAGCAGAGTAGCTATTAATTCAGTCTTTTGGTGGTGAAAAATGGGTGAGTTTTTTTCTAATGTTTCTAGATATCCCAAATATCTCATCACCATAGTTTTGGGGGTTTTCACTTCTGCACTTTCTCCATTAATTAAAAGAGGTAGTAATCCGATCACAGCGATTGCTCTCGTTGGGGCGTTGTTAAGTGGACTTCTGACAATAATTTTCTTATTAAAGGCTATGGCTTTCCCCGTACCAATTACTTAGTTATGGCTAATTCAAGAAGGGTAGAAAAATTAGCAGCTTTACTAAAAAGAGAAGTTAGTGAACTTTTAGTCAATGGTGTTAGAGATGAAAGAATTCATCAAGCTATGATTTCGATTACATCTGTTGAAGTCTCAGGTGACTTGCAGCATGCCAAAATTTTTATAAGTCTTTTTGGTGAAGACAAAAAAAAAGCTGAAGTACTATGTGGTTTAGAAGAAGCGAAGGGATTTGTTCGTGCTGAGCTTGCTCGAAGGCTTCAAATGAGAAGATCTCCTGAGCTTGTTTTTAAAATTGATAAAGGAATGACAAAAGGTCCAGCAGTTTTAGATCTTCTCAATTCATTGGAGCTTGAACGAAAAAGAAAAGACAAAAGTAAAGACTCATAGATTAATCAAAATTTTTGATGAATAGATCTGATCTTAGAAGGCAAGTTGCTGAATTATTTATAGTTCGAGCAAGTGGATATAATCTTGATTCACAACGTTTATATCCTAACTTAGAGGAATCTAATACAAGTCTAAAGAGACTTTTAGAAGAAGGTGTGGGAGGAGTTATTTTTCTAGGAGGAACAGTAAAAGAATTAGAAATTCGTTGCAATATCTTAAAAAAATGGTCTGGTAAACGCCTTCTCTTGTGTGCTGACATTGAGGAAGGTGTTGGTCAAAGATTTCATGGAGGAACAAAGTTCATTCCTCCAATGGGTATCGCTCAGATTTATAAAAAAGATCATCATTTAGGAATATCTATTGCTGAGAGAATAGGGTATTTTACAGCTAAAGAAGCAAAAAATATTGGTTTAAATTGGCTATTAGCACCAGTCTGTGATATCAATAACAATTCAAATAACCCGGTTATAAATCTAAGAGCTTGGGGAGAAGAGGCTGAAACAGTAAAAAGTTTAACTTGTGCTTTTCAACGAGGTGTTTCTAGATCAAAAATACTGACTTGTGCGAAACATTTTCCTGGGCATGGAAATTCCGAAGTTGACTCTCACTTGTATTTGCCAGAAATACATAATGACTTATCTGAATTAGAGAAATTTGAATTGATTCCATTTGAATCTTTAATCAATCAAGGAGTCAATAGTGTCATGATTGGGCATTTACTTTTTCCAAAGATTGATCCTATTTATCCGGCAACACTTTCAAAAATACTGGTTACTGAATTATTACGTATTAAGTTCAAATACGATGGTTTAATCGTCAGCGATGCTTTAGTTATGAATGCAATATCTAATAAATATAGTAGTGGTAAAGCTGCAGTAATGGCATTTGATGCAGGAATTGATTTGATTATGATGCCAAAAAATATTAATGAGGCAATTGATTCTCTTACTGATGCTTTTTATTCAGGAAAAATTTCTTTAGAAAGGTTGCGTATGTCTAGAGAAAGAAGAAAAAAACAACTTGATTTAATTAGTAATGAAAATGATTTAGAAGAAAAATTGAGACATGAAGATGTTAAGAATAAATTTTTAGTTGATGCTTATAGATTTAGTAATTCAATAATAAAAAATTCAATTTGTGTCAGAGGAGAAATTACTACAAAGGCAAAGGTTAATGATATTAATCTCATACAGATTGATAATTTTGATCAAGTTTCTAATAAATTTTTCCCTGCATTAAATTTACCTAAGGCAGTAGGCTTTAGAAATTTAATTATACATCCACTAGGCATCAGCCCATGGCAAAATAGTAATAAAAGGTTTTTAGAATTGGCGCGAATTGGTAATGGTAAAATTCTTGTTCAGCTTTTTGTAAGAGGTAAACCATTTATAGGATCAGAATATCATAATGATCATTGGATAGACGCTATAAAAAATTTAGAAATTGAGGAAAGATTATCAGGAATTATAATATATGGATGTCCATATTTATATGACAAAATAAAGAAAACTATTCATGAAACTATCCCTTTAGCTTATAGTCCTAGTCAAATAGAGGAAGCACAAACTCAAATTTTAAGTCGTATTTTGCCATCAAAAATAGTTCAAAAGGAAGTTGATGAAAAATCAAGTAAAGAATTTACTGATTGAAAATTGTTTAATAGAGAATCTAGTACTCAAGAAAAACCTTATCATTGTTTAAATAATTTTATAGTAATTCTTTAGACTTCCTAGAAAGAAGCATATAGAAATGGCTTTAACCGACAAGAAGATAATTATTACTCGTGCCCAAGAACAGACTTCAGAGGCTCGTAAGATCTTTCGAGAAAATGGAGCTGAGGTATTCGATCTTCCTTCATTAGTGATTGGACCTCCAGATGACTGGGCTCCTTTAGATGATGCCTTAAAGGAAATTGCTACCTTTGACTGGATCATTTTTTCTAGCGCAAATGGTGTTAGAAATGTTGAAGATAGACTGAACGAAATAGGATTATCTTTATCGAAAATTTCCAAGACTATTCAAATTGCTGCTGTCGGTAGAAAAACAGCTTCTTTCTTATCAGATATTGATGCAAAGATTAGTTTTGTTCCTCCTAGTTTTGTTGCAGATAGCTTGGTTGAATATTTCCCTCAGAATCACAAAGGTTTAAAACTATTCATTCCGAGAGTACAAACTGGAGGTAGATCAATATTATCTGACTCTTTTAAATTAAAAGGAGCAGAGGTTACTGAAGTAGCTGCTTACGAATCTTCTTGTCCTAAAGATATTCCTCAAAAGACTGTAGAGGCTTTGAATAGTAGGGAAATAGATATTATTGCTTTTACTAGTGGTAAAACAGTAAAAAATACTGTCACCTTATTAAAAAAATACTTTGGTGAAAATTGGTTGACATTAATCGAAAGGATTAAACTTGTTTCGATTGGACCCCAAACAACTATTAGCTGTAAAAACCTTATTAGAAAACCTGATAAAGAGGCTTCACCACATGATCTAGATGGATTATTAAAAGCATGTTTGGAATTACAATTTAATTAAATTTATGCAGATTTTTCGACAAGATCTTTAAAACCATCAAGATTTTTTTGTAATTCTTTTGTGACCATTCCTCCAAGAATATTTGCTTTCATTAGATTTGCTAAAACTTGAGGTAATTCATAAGATATTTTTAATTTAACCACAGTTTTAGTGCTCTCTTCATTGTAAAAGCGTACTGAACCTTTGGTAGGTAAACCACCAACTGACTTCCATTCCAATTTCTCTGCTTCTACTCTTTCGGTGATTTGAGCTTTCCATTTAAAACGAAAGCCATTAGCTGCAAGTGTCCACTCTGTTAAATCAGGAAGTGTCGAGGTTTTTTCATCGACTGTCTTAACCGATTCAATCCAAGTCATCCACAAAGGCATCGAATCTAAATCACTCCAAAACTTCCAGACAAGTTCAACTGGAGCATGAATTTCACTTATCACTGTGTGATCAAGCCACTTTCCCATTTCTTAAGCAACCGAAGAATTTTTTGCTAGTGAAACAGACTTTGAGAGCATTGCTGAAGCAGCAAGATGACCGCTCATTGTTGCTCCTTCCATAGAGTCAATGTAATCCTGTTTTGTGTAACTGCCTGCCAAGAAGAAATTACTAAAAGAGGTTTTTTGATTTGGTCTATATGGCTCCATTCCAGGAGCCTCCCTGTAAAGAGAATGAGAAACTTTGACCACATTGCTCCATAAAAGCTTCAAGCCTCTTGAAGAAGGGAAAAGTGTCCTTACTTGTAGATCAGTATGTTTTACAATTTCATCTGACGATTTGGTAATCCAAGGATCTCCAGGTGTTAACACACATTGAAGTAGTGAGCCCTGACCATCTTTTTTATAGTCTTCTGGGCTTGATAAAGCTAAATCTGCAAAACAACTAAAATCAGCATCGGCTGTGTATAACAAATTGTCTAAACCAGATGGACTTTTTAGATTTGTTTGAGCTTTTTCATTATTGATCTCGGTTACCCACCCATCGTACCTAAGTTGCACTGTCGCGACTGGTACAGCATCAAGCTTGAAAAGTGAGTCAAACTCTTTAAAACGTCTCCATGATCTAGGAATTATTCTTTTAATCCCAGATACATCGCAAGCAGCTAAATATTTGTCTGCTTCAATTTTTTGTTCACCTTCTGGTGTTTGAAGAGTTAATCCAGTCACGGATGGTTGGTTGGAATCTTCTGAATGAATTTCTTTAACAATATTTTCTAAGTGAAGCCTTCCTCCTCTTTGTTCAATGTAATCGAGTATTGGTTTAGTGAGCCATTTGTGGGGTGACCCTTTCAATAGGTTGAGCTTAGATGCCTCTGTTTTCGAAGCAAACATCATGAAGATAGTAAGCATGCATCTTGCAGAAATTGCTTCGCAATCAATGAATCCCAGTGCGTATGCAATAGGATTCCACATCCTTTCGATACTATTTAGGCTTCCTCCATGGTTAAGAAACCATTTTTGAAAGCTTATAGAATCTAGTGATCGTATTGTTTTCATCGCACCTTCGTAGTCAATAAGCCCTCTGACTATCGGACTTGTTCCAAGGGCAAGTGCATTCCTTAGCTTGTCAATCCAATTTAATTGAGGTGTAGTGAAGAAGGCTTTTAAGCCGTTAAAAGGAGCTCCTGCAAAAAATCGAAAATCAAGTGACTTAATGTCACCTCCCTTGTTAACAAAAAGGTGAGTATGGTCTTTTGGTAAAAGATTTTCAAATGCCCCTACTTTTCTCATTAATGCAAAAAGATTGGCATAGTTGAAAAAGAACACATGCAGACCCATCTCTATATGATTTCCATCGGAATCTTCCCAGCTCCCAACTTTTCCTCCCATAAATGGTTTTGCCTCATATAGGTCGACCTCATGTCCTTCATCAACAAGGTCAACTGCAGCAGTCAATCCTGCTAAACCTGCACCTATTATTGCGATTTTCACTCGTTTAATTAGATGGATACACTAACTCTATGAACAAAAACTCTTTTTTGGCACTTTTAAAATCGAATATGATTAATAGAGTGTTATTAATGTTTGAAAAAAAACAATGAGTGAATCAAAGGCACCGCCCAAAACTCATAAAGCTCAAGGTGGTAAGGGAGTACTCATTACAACTACTGCATTGGATCAGTTGTCCAGGCTTTGTAAAGAACAAGGCTCAGGAAAATTATTAAGAGTAGGAGTACGTTCAGGAGGTTGCAGTGGTATGAGTTACACCATGGACTTTGTATCTACTGATGATATTCAAAAAGATGATGAAGTCTATGAATATTCAGTTGGTGGCAGTTCGTTTAAAGTGATTTGTGATCCAAAGAGTCTTTTATATATATATGGAATGCAATTAGATTTCAGTACAGATTTAATTGGTGGTGGTTTTAACTTTACTAATCCCAATGCATCACAAACTTGTGGCTGTGGAAGTTCTTTCGCAGTTTAACTTTAACTAAAAGAGTTTTTAAATTAACAATGGATCAACCAGAGGAAAGTCTTTTTGAAGATGCCCTAAATCGCTATAAAGCTGGGTTGCCAGCAGATGAATTGATTGAAGATTTTAAGAAAATAGCTTCTACTACCCCAAATAATGCTGCTGCATGGACATGCTTGTCTTGGTTGCAATTGTTATGTGATTCGCCTCATGAAGCCTTGCGCTCTGCTCGGTATGCAGTGAAACTTAACGGTCAAGATCCACAATCAAGGATAAATTTGAGTCTTGCATTATTAGAAACTAACTCTAAAGGAGTTAGAGATCATATTGATTATGTTAAAAGAGCTATGTTAGTTCTTCCTGAATTAGAAAAAGAATTAAAAGAATCCTTTGAAGATGGTCTTTCTCGTAAACCTCATTGGAAAACTTTACTTAAAATAAAAAATTGGTTAGATCTTTGATTTATGATTAGATTTCCTAGAAATTTTTAAGTTAATATTGCTTTAAAAGCTTCATTAATTGAGGGGAAACTGAATTTAAATTTGAGTTTATTCAATCTTTGAGGTTGTACATTTTGTCCTTCTAAAACTACACGAGCTCCATCTCCTAAAATTAACTTCAATATTGGCCCAGGAACTGCGAGAAGACTTGGTCTGCCAAGTGATTTACCAAGTAAGTTAGAAAACTCATTCATTCGTACAGGATTTGGTGCAACCCCATTGACGACACCTGACCAAGAGGAATTTTTCACACTTTCGTTAATAAGATTACAAAGATCTGTTCTGTGGATCCAGCTCATCCATTGTTTTCCATCTCCTATTGGGCCTCCAAGACCAGCTCTAAAAATGGGAAGCATTTTTCCAAGTGCTCCCCCATCTTTAGCTAATACGATGCCAATTCTTACAATTAAAAGTCGAGTCGCTCTTGGTTTGTTTTTTGCACTAGATTCCCATTCTTTGCACAAATTTGCTAGAAAATCATCACCCTGCATATTTTCTTCAGTGAATTCAGTTTGAGGATGTGAGCCATAAAAACCAATTGCCGATGCATTAATAAGAACTTTTGGTGGTTTTCTTAGATTCCTTAGGTTTTTAATCAGATTATTTGTCGTCTCTATGCGACTATTTATGATTTCTTTACAGTGATCAGTTGTCCATCTTTTTTCAGCAATAGGCTCCCCAGCAAGATTGATAACACCTTCGCAGCTTTTAAGAGAGTTTTGAATTTCTTCTTTATCCCAAGACGATGACTCTGCTGGATTCATTTGTATGAAATTGATGCTTTGGTCATTAGCGATGGCTTTTAGTTTCTCTTTGGATTGTCTAGATATCACTATGAGGCTATGACCTTCTTTGATTAGCAAAGGAATTAATTCTCTTCCGATAAAACCAGAGCATCCAGTAAGTAGTAATTTCACGATTTCTCTAATCAGATTTGATCAGCTTAGTGGGCTTTTGATCAACTTATGGTGTTGATCGCTCAAGAATATTTGCGTTATGGAATTTGCAATTAATTAATGACATGGTTTCTACCATTTTGTTTTAACTGCTATTCTTCATTTGAATATTTGAATTAAGTCATTAGTCTTTTTTATTAATTATTTAAAATGTCTGAACAAACCGGAAAAGTAGATGATTCACAATCACCTCCAAAGATAAAAAAGAAATTCAGAAAAGGAGATCTTGTAAAAGTTGATCGTGAAAAATATTTGAACAGCTTAGAATCTCAAGCAAGTGACACTAATTTACCTGAATATATTTTTCAAGGGCCTGGAGAAGTATTGTTGATTAACGGCGATTATTGTCAAGTTAGGTGGAGAAGGCCAGTCCCTGATGTTTGGATAAATTGTGATCATATAATCTCATATTAATAAATAAATAAAGATTGAAACTATAAGATAAGCCATTCTTTTTTATGGCTTTGTAAAAATTTTCTTTTTTTCTTGGCAATAGCAATCATTGCTTTTCCATCATGAAGGTAATTGTCTACATAACCCATTGTATAACGTTCTAATTCATTAATGCCATCCTCAACATGTGATAAGCAATGATAGAGATCTAAGCTGAAATCCCTTATCATTGAAGGACTTGCAAAAGATGTATAAATTTTTTTAATTTTAGTTATTTTCTTTTTACTTTCCTCAAGATATAGGCAGAAAGAATCCATTAGTATTTGATCATAAGGATCAGCTGATAAATCTTTTATTTTCGAGCCTAGAGGATTAATTATTTGTCCTAATAATTTATCAATGGGGAGGTATATATTGTGAAACCATTTTTTTATATCTTCAGATTTGGAGTAATTATTAGTTTCTCTTTTGTATTCATTCTGGTTATAAACTTTTGAGTTATTAACTTTATTTAATTTATGATCTTTATGTTTTTTCTTTAATATTTCCCATGCTGAGTTTACCTCTAGCATTGCTGCTGAATCTCCTCCTTTGTCTGGGTGATGTATTTTTACAAGTTCTCTATATGCTTTTTTAATCTCTTCTAGTTTTGCGTTGGGATGAACTTTCAATATTTGATATGGGTCTTTTCTCATTGTTGAATGATTCTTTATTTTTTAGAGGTATTCATTCCCTTTTACTGGGTTTGCGGGGATGGAAGTAAACATAGTTGTTGAGAGATATCTTTCCCCAAAACTAGGCAGGATGACAACCAATCGCCTATTCGCAAACTCAGGTTGATTTCCTACTTTTAAAGCAGCCGCTACTGCAGCGCCACTGCTAACACCACTTAACAGTCCCTCTTCTTTAGCAAGCCTTCTTCCAATGTCCATTGCTTCATTATCATTGATTTGTATGATTTCATCAATTTGATTCATATCTAATACATTAGGAATGAAACCAGCACCAATGCCTTGTATAGCATGAGATCCAGGATTCCCTCCTGAAAGAACAGGGCTTGATGAAGGCTCTACTGCAAAAACCTTGATTTTTGGATTTTTTTGTTTTAAAAACCTGGCACAACCTGTGATTGTTCCTCCTGTTCCTACTCCAGCAATTAATGCATCAAGTTTGCCTTCGCAATCTTCCCATATTTCCTCAGCTGTAGTTTTTTCATGAATTTCAGGATTAGATAAGTTATCGAATTGCTGCAGCAAATATGCATCAGGTATGGAAGCTACCAATTCTTTAGCTAAATCAATTGCGCCTTGGATTCCTTCTTTGCCAGGAGTTAGTTGAAGCTCTGCTCCAAATGCTCTTAACATTGAGCGTCGTTCAGTACTCATTGTGTCAGGCATTGTAAGGATTAGTCGGTATCCTTTTGCTGCAGCTACCATTGCCAATGCAATACCTGTATTACCGCTGGTGGGCTCAATAAGAACAGTTTTCCCAGGCTTAATAGTTTGCTCTTTTTCAGCTGATTTCACCATCGCTCCAGCTATGCGGTCCTTTACAGATGCTGTGGGGTTGAAACTTTCTAATTTGGCAATTATTTCAGCCTTACAATTAAATTCATGAGGTAATCGATTTAGTTTGACCAAAGGTGTTTGGCCAACTAGAGAAGTTATGTCGTTAGCAATTGGCATGATTTTATAAAAAAACTGGAATCAGCTTTGAAAGAAATTATTTAATAATTCAACTCTTCTTTAATAATGCTTGAATATTTTTTATTCAAAAGCTTTATTGACCTTTTAGAGATATAAATAGATGGAATAATTTTTTGGTGTTGACTGAGAACGTTTCCCAAAACTATAAGCCTCCATTTCTGTGGATTTTTCTTTTTTGGACCATAGCTTGTGGAATTGCATTTGCATCTCTTGGGAATTTACCTTTAAGAGATTTTGATGAAGCAACAGTTGCTCGAGTTGCGTTGGAATTGAATCAAAAAAGTGGATTAGAGCGATTTCTCCCCTCTATTTGGGACAAGCCATATTTGAATAAGCCGCCAGGACTTCATTGGATAATATCTTTTGCTATTGGAATTAGTCAAAAATTTCAAAATAATATTAATTTATTACCATCGGAGTTTTGTATAAGATTTTTTCCAGCACTTTTTTCTACTTTTGTTGTTCCATTGGGTGGTTTGATTCAATGGAATTTACGACCTAAAGACCGAATAGCTTGTATTACTACATCAGTAATTTTATTGACTTTATTACCAATAATTAGATATGGCCGAATGGCAATGTTGGATGGAACACAGCTTAGTGCTATCGCATTTTTATGGTTTTGTTTATCATCTATAAAAAACTATAGGTCTACTAAATTAAATTTTTTAGGAGCTGGTTTTGCATGTAGTTTCATGCTTTTACTTAAACCCCCTGTAGTTATACCCGCATTATGTGCATCTTTATTTCCTTTGATTTGGGAATCAAAATCAAAAAAATATTTAAATAATCTTTCATGGACATGGTTTCTTTATGGATTAATCCCTGGGTTTTCTTGGCACTTTTGGAACCTGCTTTCTTATGGGAAAGGTGCTTTTTGGATGTGGTGGGGTGATGGGGCAGGAAGGGTTTTATTTGAAAAAGGCTCAGGTAGTGATTTAGGAGTTCTGGTGCCAATAATTGAAATATTTGAAGGTGGGTGGCCTTGGATACTTGTATGGCCAATTGGTCTGTTGTGGGCAAGCTCTAGTCTAAATACTCGTTGGGGGATTTGGGCTTTTAGTACTCAAATAATTATTGCAGGAAGTATTTTACCTTTAAAAATGCATCTTCCCTGGTATATTCATCCATTTTGGTTGCCTTTTGCTTTAGTTTGTGGCCCACCAGTTTCTTGGTTAATTCAAAGAAAAGAGAATGATTATATTTTTGCTAGAAAACTATTAAGAAAAATCCCTAATTTTTTATCTTGCATTGGATTGTCTGCATTTGTTTTTTCTTTATTGGTTAAACTAAAAATTCTCAACTTCGGAGAAGGTTATTTTAATGTAATTTTTTCTATAACTTTGGCTTGGTTTTTTGGGGGATTATTATTATCTAATTCAAGAAAGAATATTAGAAAGGTTGGTTTTATTGGATTGATTTTTGGAAGCATAATTGGTTTATTCTTCTTTGTGAGTTCTAAACTTTGGATATGGGAGATCAATGAGAATTGGGATGTAAGACCTGTAGCTGAATTTATATCTAACTTTCCAGATCAAGAAATTTATATTAAAAATAGCTTTGAAAGACCAAGTTTAAATTGGTATGCACGAAAACAAATAAAAAGTTTTGAAGAAAAAAATCAAACTAAATGCAAATCAATTAAGAAAACAAATGATTGGGATCTTTATACATGTAATGATTAAATAAAATATTATTATTAACATATTTTTCACTTCTTCCGCTTTCATTTGTAAGAATATTTTAGTTATTAGAATTTTTTGAAAGTGTATTGCATCGAACTTACAATTAAATTAAGTCCCATCCCTTTGGTAGTGCAGAGAAAAAAGCATGAAGATGCTCAAAGGCTTTACTCTGAAGTAAGAGATTCAATTCAAGGGGGGAACCAAAGGCTTCTAGAATTGACTTGTGAAAAAGTGGCAGATAAAAGAATAAGTGTTCTTGTTAGTGAAATTACAGCAGTTCAGATTTATGAAAAAACAAGTAGTAGCACTAGTAAACGACCAGGATTCTCGCTGCAGGATTAAGTAACAATAGGAGTGATTTGATTTTGGAACCAACTGAGTCTTGCTATTTGAAATTCGATCAAGTTTCTTTTTCTTGGCCCAATGGAGTCAAAGTTATCGATCACTGCTCTTTTTCAATTGTAAAACCTGGTTTGTGGATGCTAGTAGGTGAAAATGGAAGTGGCAAAAGTACTTTGTTTCGCCTAATCAATGGAGCAATTCGTCCTGAAAGTGGAAAAATTTTCTGTTCTCTTAGGCCATCAATGGTTTATCAGAATCCAGACCACCAACTGCTTATGCCAACATGTAAAAGTGAGTTAATGCTTAGCGTTCCTAAAACTATTCCTGATAGAAGTTTATTGAATGTGGTTCAATCTGCTCTTGAAAAAGTTGACTTAGGCGAAATGTTGGACAGACCTATTCATACTTTAAGTGGTGGCCAAAAGCAGCGGTTAGCACTTGCTGGAGCAATTGTCAGCAATTCCAATTTACTTTTACTTGATGAACCCACAGCTCTATTGGATCCTCAAAGTCAAAATTCAGTGTTGAAAGTTTTGAAAAAATTGACAAGTTCTCCTAATGATCCAATTACAGCAATATGGATTACTCATCGTTTGGAAGAATTATATTTTTGTGATGGGGCAGCCATTCTTCAAAATGGAGGTATTGGTCGTTGGAATTCTGGTTCAAAAGTGTTCCAAGAATTAAAATCACTTGCCCTTAGGTAGCTGGCAAGGGTAAGTTCTTAGTGTTGTAATCCTCGGTAGCTCAGCGGTAGAGCGATCGGCTGTTAACCGATTGGTCGCAGGTTCGAATCCCGCCCGGGGAGTTCTTAGAAACAGTCAGAAGCATGCAGGAGGCCTCGAAAGTTCTCTTTTTGTCTATGACTCCCTTTGTATTGAAATAGGGCATTCAGAAGTAGTCAGGAGCATTCAGGAAAAGTCACTTTGTCTTCCCTTTGTTGAATAATTAGGTTCTATGCATTGAATAACTTTTCACACGCAAGCACTAAGAACTTAAATAAAGCCTGATATACTAACTATGAAAAATTTTTATTAAGATTGTTATAAACTTGGAATCAGATATAGAAAAAGCTCAATTGCTCTTTCAACAAAATAAATATCAAGAAACAATTGATACTTGTAATCAAATATTAGCTAATGATACTAAATCAATAGAATCTATAAAATTAATCGCAAAATCTTTCTTAGCAACAAGAAAGATAGATGATGCTCGTTTATATTTCAATAAAGCTTTAAATATTAATCCCAATGATTATGAAGTAATTAAAGATCTAGGTAATACATATCAAGCTATTGGGGATCCTAAAACTGCTAAACACTATTATCAAAAAGCGATAGAAATTAATAGATCTTATGCTCCAGCTTTAACAAATCTTGGCAACATTGAACTTACTATAGGTAATAAACAAGAAGCGTTATCTTTATTAATCAAAGCGACTCAATCTGACCCTAAATTATCTCTTGCGTGGGGTAACCTTGCTAATGGTTATGTTCAATTAGGAAAGATCCAAGAAGCAGAATTATCTGCTCGTAAAGCAATAAAGCTCAATTCTAATCTCTTTAATCCTCATTACCTTCTTGGAACAATCCTTATTGGGCAAAAAAAACTCCAAGAAGCAGAAGTATT
>QCJR01000002.1 GCA_003215895.1 Prochlorococcus sp. AG-409-D14 | reverse complement strand
ACATTTTCAAGAGCTGCAACTACATAACTTCTTAAAACTCTGGAGAGACCACTTACTCTCTCACTTCGTATGGGATTTCTTTTATGAGGCATTGCAGAGCTTCCTTTTTGTCCTTTAGCAAAGTTTTCCTCTACTTCAAGAACATCTGTTCTTTGAAGATTTCTAATTTCTGTAGAAAAACGATCTAGTGAAGATCCAATCAAAGCAAGAATCTGTACATAATTAGCATGCCTATCTCTTGAGATAACCTGAGTGCTAGCTGTATCACACTTAAGCCCTAAAAGTTCGCAAGTTATTCTTTCTATTTCTGGATCAGTATTTGCATAAGTACCCATAGCTCCGCTAATTTGCCCAACCGATATGTCTTTCTCAAGACTGTTTATCCTATCTTTGTTTCTGAGAGTTTCAGCTAGCCATCCGGCCAACTTGAATCCAAAAGTAATAGGTTCTCCATGAATCGCATGAGAACGTCCAATCATGACGGTTTTCTTATGCTGCCTTGCTAAATCTCTTATAGCTTCCTCAAGTAATGAAAGCTCTTTTCTTAAAAGCTTGACTGATGACTTTAATTGAAGTGCAAGACCAGTATCAAGGACATCGCTACTTGTCATGCCTACGTGTATGTAGCGGCCCGCATCCCCAACATATTCATTTACATTTGTTAAAAAGGCAATTACGTCATGGCGAACTTCCTCTTCTATTTCGAGGATGCGTTCTGGTTTGAAACGTGCCTTTGATCGTATGGTTTCCATTGCACTTGTAGGGATTTTCCCTAATTTGCAATTGGCCTCACATGCGGCAATTTCAACATCGAGCCATGTTTGGTACTTGGCTTGATCAGACCAAATATTTCCCATCTCTGGGTTTGTGTAACGCTCAATCAAAGTGCTACAAAGTAAAAGGTTACTTTAATTTAGATCGTCAAGGTCAAGCTGACTTGAGTCTATTGTGTTCAACTTCCCAATGGACATATCTTCCCCAGGCCTGCTGTCTTACCTTGCATCTTCCTCCTTTGCAATCAATTACTTGAAAGGGAGGCAAATCATTTGGTTGATTTGCAAATATTGCAAAACTTCCTGGAGGTAGAAGTTCAAGTACTTCTCCAGTTGGATTTTTTGAGGTTAGATGAAAATGACCATGGCTAGATAGCTCATTTTCATTGGTTGTATGCCTGAGCTTTTTAGACAAAACCTTTGGTCAGTTGACTAGATTCTCTATTAAAAAAGAGGATAAGCACGAGTTCTGCGGTTTTTGTTCCGTTTCCTGTTTGTTTTTGTAAACAAATGACTAAAAAATCGCGATTAGATCTTCACTTGCTGACTAAAGGGTTAGTGAAATCACGTCAAGAGGCCCAAAAGCTTATTAGGGCTGGCAAAGTTAAAACAATTAATGGTCAAATTTTAGATAAGCCAGGCCAAGACGTTTTACAAGATCTTGAGATAGAAGTTACGCAGCCTTTGAGATATGTATCTAGAGGTGGTGAAAAGTTGGCTGAAGCATTTAATCAATTTCCTCTAAATATTAAGAATAGGGTTTGTTTAGATGTTGGGATTTCAACTGGTGGGTTTACAGATTGTCTTTTGCAGTTAGGAGCAGCAAAGGTTTACGGAGTTGATGTTGGGTATGGCCAAACTGCATGGAGTATCAGAAATGATCCAAGAGTAGTTCTTTGGGAACGTACTAATATTAGGTATTTGACTCCTGAAAAATTATTTAATGATGGAGATCTATTGCCAGACTTCGCAGTTGCAGACTTATCTTTTATCTCACTAAAGATTGTTTTACCTAGTATTAAATCTCTTCTTCAACCTAACCGATCTGAGTTACTAGTATTAGTGAAACCTCAATTTGAGGTTGGTAAAGATAAAGTTGGTAAGGGAGGAGTGGTTCGTGATATTTCACTACATGCTGAGGCTATAAAGGGTGTAGCAAATGAATCTAAAAAATATGGACTGTACTCAAAAGGATTGATAGCATCACCTTTAAAGGGACCCGCAGGAAATCAAGAATATCTTCTTTGGATGGGTGATGAGACGCAAGGGTTTATTGAAATCGAAAAATTGTTAAGTGTTCTATGAGTGTAAATTTTGCGTTTAAAGTGCTGTTTCGTTTCTGTCGCCGGTTCTGATTCGAACAACGGAATCAATTGGGCTAACAAAAATCTTTCCATCTCCTATCTCTCCTGTCTTGGCTGCATCAGCAATAGCTTTTAAAACAATTTCCGCTTTTTCATCAGGAACTACTACTTCAATTTTGAGTTTTTGAAGGAACTCAACAGTAAATTCTGAACCTCTATATCTCTCAACTTGTCCTTTTTGTCGACCAAACCCTCTTACTTCGCTTACTGTCATGCCAACAATACCTGCATTTACCAATGCAATTTTCACATCTTCCAACTTGAAAGGTCGGATAATTGCCTCTATCTTTTTCATATTACTTAAGGTAACTTAAAGAATTTTATATACTTTTTATCAGATTTTGTCTATTTGACTTAGAGAGTTGATGAAATTTACATTTAAACCAGCCTTTTGTGCATCTTGAGCAAGTATTTCAGAATCTTTGGAAGGAATTATTACTAGACCATTAATGATTGATTCCCAATGTTTGGATTCAAAATGAGTTTGTAACCAAAGGATTCCATGAACACTTTTTGGTTCTATTTGAGTCCCATTTCGATTGTCAGAAAGAACGATGTCCATATAAAACTTTGATTTATATCCATTAGGGGGGATAGCGAGGATTAGTTTTGTGCTTAATGATACAAATAAGCTTTTTGGCATAGTTCCCTGCTTTTTGATTAGAAGAATTTATTTAAAGTTTGAATTTTTAATCAAGCTTTTATGTAGTGTGAGTTTGAAATGCCATGAAAATATGATTAAACAAGAAAAAGACATAAAAGAAGAAATTATGTATGGAGAGAGGGCAATAGAGAATGGCAGCTTAATTTGTTTCCCAAATCCAAATAGTAATAGAGATTATGAAATCGCAATAGATTTCCCAGAATTTACATGTAAGTGTCCTTTCTCAGGTTATCCTGACTTTGCAACTTTGAGAATTAAATATCAACCAAATACTAAGGTTCTAGAATTAAAATCAATTAAACTCTACTTAAATAGCTTTAGAGATAAGAAAATATCTCATGAAGAAGTTACTAATAAAATAATCGATGACTTTATTGAAGTTTCTGATCCCAAGTGGATGCAATTAGAAGTTGATTTTAATCCAAGAGGCAATGTTCATACAATCATTAGAGTCTGTCATGGAAAAAGAAATAATCTAGATCTGATTCTCTAAGGAAATAACAAACTTTGGTAATTCTTTTGAAAGCCCAGATAGATTTCTATTACTTAACCCACCTATATAAATCATAGATTTTTCTTTTTCATGTAAGACCCAGATTTTTTTAGTGGAAATAATACTTAGTGAACCTCCAAAAAGGATTATTGCAAAACTGGTATAGACGAGAGGTACTCCAGGGTCATGCTTTAAAAGTAACCCACTACTTGGGATTATATTGATTATTTTTATTAAAGTCTCTTTGACCTTTGCTTCCTTATTTGTGCTTAAGGTAGTAAGTAACGTACCATCAGTATCATAAATATTTACTGGTCCTAGTTCACTATCTACAGTTACTAACATTGGGTCTTTACCATCTTTTTTTGTAGGTATAACTGTCCCCCAAACTTGTTCGCCTAGCTCAGGAATATGCTCAATTGGAATTTGTAGTTTTGGACTATTTTCAATTTGAATAGTTATTGCAGCTAATGACCAGTCGGCTTGATATAATGTTAGCCCTTTGTATCTTAATGGATAATTAACACTAATTTCCTTTAATTGATTATTACCATTTGGCTCAATAATATTCACTATAGATCTATATTGTTCAGCTCTTCCTTGAGGGTCTCTTTCTATTTGAAACTTTTGTAATTCAATAGTTAACCCTTTCTGATCATTATTGTTTAATAAATCTATTGATCTGCCAGGGGCTAAAAATTTTTCTATGCTTTTCCCATTTAACGATCCATATGTTGCCCCTATCATTAATAGGATCATGCCTAGATGAATTAATATAGGTCCTAATCTACCTATCACTCCTTGGCGAGCAGCTATTCTTCCATCTGTTTCTTTTACGTTCCAACCTTGCTTTTTTAAATTAATTTTAATTTCTTCTAAGGTTTCTGAGTAATTGTTAGTCACTATTGTTTGAGCAATAGAAAGTTTTGCTATTTGACGAGGAGATTTGTAATCTATCCATTTTAGTGCTGATTTAAGTATAGGTAATTGTCTTCTAAAACTACAAACCGCAAGAGCTAAACCAAGCCAAATAAGTAAGAATAAAAACCAAAAACTTGTATAGACATGATTGAATTCAAAAAGGAGCAATATATTTCCATTAATTATTCCAAGAAAAGGATTTTCATTGAAATTATCGTAATAGAATTGATCTGATTCTTGTTGTGGTATTAAAGTCCCAGCTGCGCATGAAATAGCTATTAATAATAATAGTAATATCGCAATCTTTAAGCTAGAAAGCCAGTTTAAAACTTGGCTAATTTTTTTCATCTATTTTATATCCAAATAGAGAGAAGACTCATGAGACCTATGGTTAACAAAATGACTCCACTGATTGGTGGAACCCATTTCCCAACAGGTCGTAACGATAATATTTTTGGAATACTTGCTGCAAAAGTACCTGCTACGAACAGAGGAACAATTTGTCCGATTGCAAAACTTCCAAGGAAAATTGTGCCACTAAGAGGATTTCCTTGTTTAGCAATCCAGGCGAGAAGGACTGCAAGGACAGGAGTAGTACACGGGGAGGAGGCTAATCCAAAAGCAAAACCTGCTGAAACTGGGGCGAATGCAGAAGGGACTTGCTTTGTCCAAATTTCAGGGTCAGGACCAGATGGAAGTGAAAATTTAAGAATTCCAAGCAGATTAAGACCCATAATTATTGCTAGAAAACTTATGAATATTGAAAAGAAACCTGGTAATTGACCATAAATTTTTCCTAAAAACCCACTTAAACTTCCTAATAGCACTAATGAACAAACTATACCGCTGCAGAAACTAATGGTTTTTTGTAAAGGATTTTGGTTGTTTTTAAATCCAGCTAGGTATGCAATCGTTATTGGTAAAAGTGACAATGAACAGGGCCCTAAACTAGTCAAAAATCCTCCCGTGAAAACAATCAGAATTGTCAGGGGGCTAGGATTACTGAGCCCATTATTAATTAACTGCTCGCCATGACGAGCCAAGTCAGAGAAAACTAAACTTATAGAAGAAATGTTCAAAAAGAGATTTGCCAATCTAAGTTCTTTCCTAAGATTATCTAGTCAAAACTCTATTTGAGTGATTTTGAATTAATAAATCTGAAGTTTCAATAGAGGATCTGACCAACAAGGCAGCTATTAATAAGCTCGAAATCAATGAGTTTCCCCCATAACTAATCAAAGGGAAGGGTAGACCAGTTGTAGGCATTGCTCCTGATGCAACTGCTATGTGCATAATGGATTGTCCAACAAGAATAGTACCTGATCCAATAGAGATGAGTTTAGAATAATTATTTCTACAATTCATAGATATTTTCAGGGTTAAATATGCAACTACAAGCAGAAATAATAAAAGTAAAATAGATCCAAAGAATCCAAATTCTTCAGCAAAAACAGAAAATATAAAATCTGTACTCCTATAAGGTAGGTATTGTAATTTTTGCATTGAGAGACCATAACCTTCTCCAAATAGCCCGCCCGAACCAATAGCATAAAGACTCTGAATTAATTGATATCCACTTCCTTGAGGATCTTTCCATGGGTTGATAAATGACATAACGCGACTTTGTTGATAGGCATTAAAGAAAATGCTTATTGAACCAATAAAAAAGCCTGATATAGCCGTATTGAAAAGATATCGAAAATTAATACCGGATGCTAATGCAATCAGCCAAAGTAATATTCCTATTAGTGCAGCGGTGCTTAAATTTGGCTGCTTTATAATTAATACAATAATAGAAGCAAAAATAGTTAACCAAAAAATTTTCTTTTCTGAATTTATTCTTTCCCATTGACCAAAAAGCTTTGCACTTTGGAGAATGATAAAAGGTTTGATTAGCTCCGAAGGTTGAATTTGGATTGGGCCCATAATCAACCATCGAGTAGACCCATTAACAGTGCTGCCGAAAAAGCTTGTTGAGGCTATCAGGACCATGCCTATGAAAAGGCATGGTCCTGATAGCCTAAGCCAACTTTTTAGATTTATATTGATGGCTAGGTAGAAAATGCTCCAACTAGCGATCAGCCAAATTAATTGTCTTTTTATGTAATAAGCACCTTCACCCATTTCCCTCGTAGCTACCCACCAACTTGCTGATCCAAGTATGAAAATTCCAGATATGCTCCAAAAGGCAATCAACCCCATTATTAAACGCCCCTCCTTTGGCCAAAAAGGCCAAGGCAATGGAAGTATCGTGTTGTTTATTAATTTACCGAGATGATTTTTTGATTGGAGAGGATTTTTCCTTTTGGGTTGAGATAGAATTTTTTTGTTAGTAATATTACTCAAAGGATCTTTTGCTCATAAACCATTGAGCCGCCTAATTCGAATTTTGCCAAGTCTTTAAGTGTGATTAATTGATTTTTTAAAGAATTTTATAAACTTGAAGAAGATTTTTATAAGTTAAAATTTAATTGTTAGTTTCTAGAGATAAGATTAGAAAATATGATCAATAACTAATTTTTTAATTTTATAACACTAAGATTAGATACTTAAAATAGTGTTTAAAATTATTACTCTAGTTGTTAAATTAATAAATTTTTCAATTTCCTAAAAAAAAAATTTTTGTTTTGATGCAAGTCTCGTGATAGATTCCCCGGGCCTTTGCAGAGAGCTTAGGTGTCTTGTTTGCAAAACAACTTCTCACTATCACCAAGGGACTCCAATAGGAGGAATTTTTGTGGCATCTGAGACTGTTGAAAATTGCTCAAGTCATGATCCTCTTCTGGATATTGATTCATCGGACTCATCGTCCGGAGTTGATACAGACGAATATCTTGAACTTCAATTTCGAGTATTACGTCTGGCATTTTTATTGACTATTTTTTCTGTCGGCATAGCAGGTTTCTTTTGGGGAACCCAAGCTAGTGCAAGCCTTCTTGTAGGTGCTTTATCAGGAATTTTTTATTTTCGCTTGCTTGCTCGCGGAGTTGGAAGATTAGGTACTTCATCAAAAATCGTCGGTAAAGTCCAGTTGTTAGTTCCGGTCTTTTTGGTTTTGTTATCTTCTAGATTCCCTCAACTTGATTTGATTCCGGCTTTATTAGGATTTTTGCTTTATAAACCAGCGTTAATTATTCAATTTCTATTAATGCCATAGGTGTTTTTGGAAATTAAATTTTTAAGTTTTGTTTGTTTGGCGTTTATTTTCTACGCAACCTAACTTCCAGATAAATGGGGTTTTTACCATTTGTTTTCCCTTTGGCCGAATTAGAGGTGGGTCAACATCTCTATTGGCAAATTGGAAATTTTAGAATTCACGGTCAAGTTTTTATGACTTCATGGCTGCTCATAGGTGCTTTGCTTGCCTTAGTAGTCATTGGAACAAAAAAAATGGAACGTGATCCAAAAGGTGTACAAAATCTTTTGGAGTTTCTATGGGATTACATACGTGATCTTGCAAGAACACAAATTGGTGAAAAGGTTTATAGAGATTGGATGCCTTTCATAGGAACCCTCTTTCTGTTCATCTTTGTGAGCAACTGGGGCGGAGCATTGGTCCCGTGGAAGCTGATTGAACTACCAAGTGGTGAACTTGGGGCACCTACAGCTGACATAAATACGACTGTTGCTTTAGCACTACTGGTATCTCTCTCATATTTCTATGCGGGCTTAAGCAATAAAGGTTTGCGTTACTTCGAGTATTACGTTCACCCAACGCCAATAATGCTCCCATTCAAAATTGTTGAAGACTTTACAAAGCCTCTCTCTCTCTCATTCCGTTTATTCGGAAACATTCTGGCGGATGAACTTGTTGTAGCGGTACTAGTTTTTCTTGTGCCTCTTGTTCTTCCAGTTCCTGTTATGTTTCTAGGCTTGTTTACTAGTGCTATTCAAGCTCTGATTTTTGCAACTCTTGCTGCCTATTACATCGGGGAAGCAGTTGAAGAGCATCATTAATCATGATTTTTTGCTACTGAATTAACTTTTCAATGGCAAATTTCCTGCTTTGAGGCCTGAAATTCTTTCAGTATCATCTCAAGAATTATGAGATGCACCCCTCGCAGGTATAAACTCCCGGTCACAACTCTATAAGCGTTTAAAGCGCTACACATCTTTAGCAGAATTATGGATTCCATTACCACCGCCGCATCAGTTGTTGCAGCTGGTTTAGCTGTAGGCCTTGGCGCAATAGGCCCTGGTATCGGTCAGGGTAGTGCTGCACAAGGCGCAGTAGAGGGTATAGCCCGCCAACCAGAAGCTGAGGGAAAAATCAGAGGTACTTTGCTTCTTTCTTTCGCTTTCATGGAATCACTTACCATTTATGGCCTTGTGGTTGCATTGGTGCTTCTCTTTGCCAACCCTTTTGCTGGTTGAATATTTCAAAAAAGGGCTGATTGATTTAATCATTTGATTTGATTTGATTTACTTTCAGCCCCAATATTTGAAAATTCTTTAGCAAATTTCAACTGCCGTTATCCGGCTCGCTTAAATTATTGCACCCCTAGCTAATGCCAACTTTGTTTTTGTTTGGTGCCTCTGAGGGAGGTCTGTTTGATTTCGATGCAACTCTTCCGCTGATGGCGGTTCAAGTTGTATTGCTTACTTTCATACTTAATGCTCTTTTCTTCAAACCTGTTGGACGGGTAGTTGAAGAAAGAGAGGATTATGTAAATACAAGTCGGGCAGAAGCAAAGAAGAAAATCGCTGAGGTTGAACTATTAGAGACTGAACTTAAAGATCAGCTCAAAGAAGCTCGTCTTGAAGCTCAGAAGGTGATTCTTGAGGCAGAGCAGGATTCTGAGAATCTTTATAAAGAAGCTCTTGCCCTTGCTACTTCAGAGGCAAATGAATCAAGAGAGAAAGCTAGGCGTGAGATTGATTCACAAAGAGATGAAGCTCTTAATCAACTCAAAAGTGAGGCTGACAATCTTGGTGATTTGATTATTGAAAGACTCTTGGCAAAAAAATGACTTCTTTAATTTTCGCTTCCGAAGGCTTCGGCCTCAATTTAAATATTTTTGAGACCAACATTATCAACTTAGCTGTTGTTGTTTTTGGCCTCTATAAGTTCTTGCCAGGTTTTTTAGGGAAAATCCTTGAAAAACGAAGAACTACAATCCTTTCTGACTTGAAAGAAGCAGAAGAGCGTTTAGCTCAAGCAAAAGATTCTCTTTCACAAGCAAAAGACGAACTTGCCTCAGCAAAGCAAAAAGCTGAAAAAATCAGAAATGATTGCAAGGCTAGAGCAGAAGCAATTCGTCTAGAAAGTGAAAAAAGAACTGTTGAGGAAATGGCAAGAATTAAACAAGGCGCTGCTTCTGACTTAAATGCTGAAGCTGCAAGAGTGACTTCTCAATTAAGAAAGGAGGCTGCCGAACTTGCTATTGAAAGAGCATTACAAATGCTTCCTAAAAAGTTAGATTCAAATACGCAAGATAATTTTCTTAAACAGTCAATTAAAAATATTGGAGACAACTAATGCCATTACTTAATACTATTACTACTCCATATGCTGAAGCGTTCCTTCAAGTCGCCGAGAGCCGCAATGAAGTTGATGAAGTAGTAACTCAAGCTAAATCTGTTTTAGAACTTTGGAATACTTGCCCTGAATTCAGTGACGCTATGTCATCACCAGTTTTAGAGGTTAATCAGAAGAAGGCAGCTTTAGAAAAGCTTTTCTCTAGTCAGGTCACTCCTTCTTTCCTAAACCTTCTAAAACTTTTAGCAGATCGACAGAGAATCGGATTGTTGAATTCTGTTCTTGAAAGATTATTGGAAATCTATCGAGAACAAAGAAATATTGCTTTAGCAACAATTACTTCAGCTTCAGCATTAAATGAAGATCAACAATCTGAGTTACTCAAGAAAGTACAATCTATAGCTGGTACAGATAATTTGGAAATCGATCTCAAAGTCGACTCTGAATTGCTAGGTGGCTTTGTGGTCAATGTTGGATCAAAGGTCATCGATGCCAGCATCGCAGGGCAAGTCAGGCGACTTGGTCTTTCTTTGGCCAAGGTCAGCTGACTTTCTCCCTTTTCCTTCTCCCTTTCATCTTCCCCAACTTAAGTTAATCCCATGGTTTCTATACGTCCCGACGAGATCAGTTCAATCCTTAAACAGCAGATTGCTGATTACGATAAATCAGTATCTGTGAGCAATGTAGGTACTGTTTTACAAATTGGTGATGGTATCGCAAGAGTTTATGGCCTTGAAAAGGTTATGGCAGGTGAACTAGTCGAATTCGAAGATGGTACAGAAGGAATTGCTTTAAACCTTGAGGATGACAATGTTGGTGTCGTGTTGATGGGTGAAGCTTTAGGAGTTCAAGAGGGAAGCACAGTTAAAGCAACTGGAAAGATTGCTTCAGTTCCTGTTGGTGAGGCGATGCTTGGAAGAGTTGTTAATCCTCTTGGACAGCAAATTGATGGAAAAGGAGAAATGGCTACAACTGACTCAAGATTAATTGAGTCAATAGCTCCTGGAATTATCAAGAGGAAGTCAGTACATGAGCCTATGCAAACAGGCATCACATCCATTGATGCGATGATTCCTATTGGAAGAGGTCAGAGAGAGTTGATTATTGGAGATCGTCAAACAGGTAAAACAGCAATTGCAATCGATACAATCATCAATCAAAAAGGTCAAGATGTTGTTTGTGTTTATGTAGCGGTTGGTCAAAAACAAGCATCAGTAGCAAATGTCGTTGAAGTTCTTAAAGAAAAAGGAGCTTTGGATTACACGATTATTGTTAATGCAGGAGCATCTGAAGCTGCAGCTTTGCAATATTTAGCTCCTTATACAGGCGCAGCAATTGCTGAGCACTTTATGTATCAAGGCAAGGCGACACTTGTTATTTATGACGACTTAACTAAGCAAGCTCAGGCTTATAGGCAAATGTCATTGCTTCTACGTCGTCCACCCGGACGTGAAGCATATCCAGGAGATGTGTTTTATTGTCATAGTCGTTTGCTTGAGAGGGCTGCAAAACTTTCTGATGCAATGGGGGCTGGATCAATGACCTCCTTGCCTATTATTGAAACGCAAGCTGGTGACGTTTCTGCTTATATACCAACCAACGTTATTTCAATTACTGATGGTCAGATTTTCTTGAGTTCAGATTTATTCAACTCTGGACTTAGACCTGCAATTAACGTTGGTATATCAGTTAGCCGAGTAGGAGGAGCTGCTCAAACGAAAGCCATCAAGAAGATTGCTGGTACGTTAAAACTTGAACTGGCTCAGTTTGATGAACTTGCTGCATTCTCCCAATTTGCTTCAGATCTTGATGAGGCTACTCAAAAGCAACTAGGTAGAGGAAAAAGGTTAAGAGAACTTCTTAAGCAACCTCAATTTGATCCTCTGAATTTGGCTGAACAAGTAGCTATTGTTTATGCAGGTGTTAAAGGATTGATTGATGAGGTTCCTGAGGAGGAAGTGACAAAGTTTGCTCGTGAACTGCGTGATTATCTAAAAACAAATAAGGCTGATTTCATTAAGAATGTTCTCTCCGAAAAAGTCTTAAGTGAAGCATCTGAATCAATGCTCAAAGACGCTATTGATGAGGTTAAATCCTCCATGCTTGCGGCTTAAATACAAAGGCTATCTAAGAGAGACAATCACCTATGGCTAACCTCAAGGACATAAGAGACAGAATTGTATCTGTCAAAAACACCAGGAAAATCACAGAAGCGATGAGACTCGTTGCTGCTGCGAAAGTTCGTAGAGCACAGGATCAGGTCCTACGGAGTAGACCTTTTGCTGATCGATTGGCAAGGGTTTTAGAAAATATACAATCAAGAATGCAGTTTGAAGCTGCTGACTCTCCTCTGCTCCAAAGGCGTGAAGTTAAGACAATTACTCTCTTGGCTGTTACTGGAGATAGAGGATTATGTGGGGGTTATAACGCAAATATTATTAAACGGACAGAGAAAAGGTATGCCGAATTAAAAGGTCAAGGATATAGTCCTGATCTGGTTTTAATTGGTAAGAAAGCAATCGGATATTTCGAGAATAGATCTAGTCTTTATAATATAAGAGCTACTTTTAAAGAATTAGAACAAGTTCCTACTTCAGCAGATGCTAGCTCTATTACTAGTGAAGTATTAGCAGATTTTCTCTCTGAAAGTACTGATCGAATAGAGGTTATTTTTACCAAGTTTATAAGTTTAGTTAGTTGTAATCCAACAATACAAACTCTGTTACCTTTGGATCCTCAAGGAATAGCAGATACAGAAGATGAAATTTTTAGATTAACTACAAAAGACAGCCAATTAATTATTGAGAAAGATTCCGCTCCTTCAAATGAAGAGCCTAAATTACCATCGGATATTGTTTTTGAACAAAGTCCTGATCAACTTTTGAATGCTCTTTTACCTCTTTATTTACAGAATCAACTTCTACGTGCATTACAGGAGTCTGCTGCCTCAGAGTTGGCGAGTAGAATGACTGCGATGAATAACGCTAGTGATAATGCGAAGGAATTAGCTAAAAACCTTACTATTGACTATAACAAGGCTAGACAAGCCGCAATTACGCAAGAAATTTTAGAAGTTGTGGGTGGCGCAGCGGCGTAGTTTTTTATCTGTCTCTAACTTGGCGAATTATCAAGACATCAGTAACTAATAAAGTGAATCTTGAATTTATAGAATTAGACCTTGATTGGCCTTATGAATTAAGCGTACTTGACTTGAAAAATTATATTTTATCTAAGTTAAGGGAATATGGTGAACCACTTCGGTGGGCAATTACTTCAGTGACTTCTCATTCTGAAAAGAAAATCCAGATAATATCAGTAGAAGTTTTGTTGATTATTAATAAAGATAAAGTGAAAGGTATTAATCCTGAATTGAATTGATTCCTTTATGACTAACATTGATCCTTTGCCAACATTATTGATTATTCCTACTGGCATAGGGTGTAGTGTCGGTGGATATGCAGGGGATGCAATCCCTGCAGCAAGATTACTGGCTGTTGCTAGTGAATGTTTGATAACTCATCCCAATGTTATGAATGGTGGATCTTTATATTGGCCAGATTCTTATATCCAATATGTAGAAGGATATAGTTTAAATCTTTTTGCAGCTGGAGAAGTGTTTCTAAAACCAGTAAGACAACAAAAAGTAGGTTTGCTATTAGATGCTGGATTAGAGTCTGATTTAAAAAAAAGACATTTACAAGTTGCTGATGGCTGTATCGCAAGCTTGGGGCTAGATATTGGCCCTGTTATTACCACTGAAAGAGCGATAGGAATTAATCTGAAAAAAGGTTTAAGTGGCTCAAGTTGGGGGAATATTGAAGAACCAGATGTTCTTTTAAGAGCTGCTGAAAAACTGAAGAACGCTGGTGCAACAGCAATTGCTGTGGTAACTCGCTTCCCTGATGATAGTGATGAATTAGAAACCAAACTTTATCGGCAAGGTAATGGTGTAGATATTATTGCGGGGGTTGAAGCTGTAATCAGTCATTTTCTTGTAAAACATTTACTTATTCCATGTGCACATGCACCGGGTTTAACGCCGTTGCCAATTGATTATGATCTAGATCCTCGCACCTCCGGAGAGGAGATCGGATATACATTTTTGCAAAGTGTTTTAGTTGGTCTTAGTCGTGCGCCCGATCTCATTTGTAAGTCAGCCATGAAAACTAAAGAAAATGCTTTTCTACAGGTGAAAACTTTATTAAAGAATACGGATTTAGGCGCCATTGTTGTGCCACAGGGTGCATTAGGTGGCGAAGCAGTTTTATCTTGTATCGAAAGATTTATTCCTTTGATCGTAGTTTCTAATCAAGGAGTATTAAATGTTAGCTCTAAAAAGATGAGGTTAGATTACTTAAGTTGCGAAAATAATAATATTTTTCACGCTGAAAATTATTTAGAGGCTGCAGGATTAATAACAGCTTTACGTCACGGGATTAATATTAAGTCTTTGAGAAGACCAATTGATTGCTTAAAAGATTTGAATAAGGAATAGAAGTGAATTTCAAAATTCATTTTGAAGCTATTGGCTTTTTCCACCCACTTCCAAAAGCTTGATTGCTGATTTTTAGTAAAGGAGGTGCTTGATAACGTTTGAATTCGGCGTTCTTTAATAAGTTAGCTACTTTATCAACAATTACTTGATCAAATCCTTTTTCGATTAAAACTTCAGTTGGTAAGTGCTGTTCAATCAAGCCTTTTAGTATTGGATCTAGAATGAAATAATCTGGCAAATAGTCGCTATCTAATTGTTCTGGTCGTAATTCAGCACTGGGAGGCTTGTTCCTTATTTCTGAGCCTATTATTTCTCCAATTTCAGGGAGAAAAAAATCATTCCTACAACTTGAAGAGAACTCACTATCAATCCAATTACATAGGTCAAATACACTTGTTTTATAAAGATCTCCAATTACAGACAATCCTCCGTTCATGTCTCCGTAAAGGGTGCAATATCCTACGGCCAGTTCGGATTTATTTCCTGTAGATAGAAGCAAATGCTTTTTTTGATTTGCAAGAGCCATCAAGATGGTTCCTCTAATACGAGATTGTAGATTTTCAGCTGTGATACCGGTTGGTATACCCCATGCTGAATTGGATAAAATATCGTTAAAACTATTCATTACATCTGAGATCGGAATCGTTTGATGATGTATTCCTAATCTATTAGCTAATCTTGTTGCATCAGTTACAGACCCTGCTGAACTCCATGGAGATGGCATTAAAATCGCATGAACTTTAGAGATACCTAAAGCTGCTACTGCAATAGTTGCTACTAGAGCTGAGTCGATACCCCCACTTAATCCAATAATGGCACTATTGAAATTACATTTTCTGGCATAATCTTTAACCCCAAGAACCAAAGCTTTGAAAAGAACTTCATGTGATGTTGGATGTTTACTTGCTATTGAAAATTGTTGCTTGAGGGACGAGATGTCACAAAGACTAACTGACTCTTTAAAGGCAGGAAGTTCTTGTTGTAATTTTCCTTTTTTATTAAGCACAAAACTAGAACCGTCAAAGATTAATTCATCATTCCCTCCCACTTGATTGACATAGACCACTGGGCATGAAAGACGAATAGCTGCTTTGGATGCTATTTGTTGGCGTAATAAATTTTTCGATTCAATAAATGGAGAAGCAGAGAGATTGATAAGAAAGTCTAATTTTTCTTTTTCTAAGGATTTTATAGGATCTTTTCCTATGACTTTTTCATTTTGTAGGTTTTGCTCAACCCATATGTCTTCACAAATAGTTATTCCGATCTTCCAAAGTTTTTCTTGGTAATTAAATTTAATAACACTACTATTCTCTGCAGAACGAAAGTATCGCTTTTCATCAAAAACATCGTAAGTGGGCAGGAGCTGTTTCCTTGCTACGATTCTCCAACTACCTTTTTCTAAAATAACAACTGAATTATACAGTTTGGGAATCTCTATGTCTGGAGTTGCTTCTGCGATACCAATTAGTACAGATAATTTTTGACTAAGATTACGTAATCTTTTGCTTAACTTATTAAGGACAACTGTTTGTTCTTCGAAAAGTCTTGGATTAAATAATAAGTCTTTTGGAGGGTAGCCGATTAAAGAAAGCTCAGGTGTTATGACTAGATCGACATTCTTGTTATTGATTTCTTTGCACACATCAAATATTTTCTTGGCATTACCATCGAGATCTCCAATGACTGGATTGAGCTGGGCCAATGCTAATTTCATTATCTGTTATCTGCTAGACCGTACAGATTTTCTTCAAGTAGTAACGGGACAAGCTCTTGAGGAACAAGACTTTCTTGAGGTCTCTCTCTGAATTTTGAACTTGATGATTCAGGTATGTGAAAAGGCAATAGATTGATTTCACCGCCAAGGTTTTCAATTTCCTCTAATTGTTGACCACTAATTGGCCATCCATCTCTCATCGCGATAGCTATTGTTGCTTTTTTTAGAATAGACTTAGCATTAAGCCACTTTGGAACTTGAAGAGCTAAATCACTACCAATTACAAAACTAAAATTCGCTTCAGGCCAAAGTTGGAAAGCTTTTTTTAGAGTATGAATAGTTCTAGGACTACTCAACTCTTGAACTATTTCTAATTTAGGATCTGAGATTTTTTTTACCAGAATTCTTAACAGCTGAGTTCTTTTTAAAAGTGGAATTTTATGCTTTTTATCAGGGTTATCACTTGCCCAAGTTATAACTTTTGGGAAGATGTTTGTTAACTCAAGCAACAAGGCTTTGTGACCCAAAGTGGGTGGATCAGCGCTGGTACCAAATAAGGCTATTGAGTTTATTTTGACTTTCATGGCAATAAATAATTTTTATTTTTTGTCGTACTTGATGAAAGAAATCTAAAGTCACCAAGCATTATTCTTAAGTCTGAATTTTTTTTGAGAAGATAGTTCAACATTAATCGAGGTCGCCCATCGTTTTTATTTGTACCATTAAGAAGTTTGTAAGCTGCGAGACGACCTATGAGCTTTGTTGAATGAATCGCAAGAGCTGCTTGAGCAATGGCTACTGGAGCAGTAGGTGCAAGACTTAATCCTCCAGTAAGAGGTGCAGCAAGAATCAGTATTTGCTTGAAAATGTTTAAAGTAATTTGTATTCCTATTTGTGCACCTCCAAGTAATGAATTTTGAAAACTAAGCTTTTTAACCAATTGCCTGGCATAGGCCCCACCTACTTCTAAACCATATAATTTACTTAATTGGATAACAAGGGCACTATCAAAAGCAAGACCACTAATAAGATCAATCATTAAGAAGGGATTAATTGCTACTCCTGAAGCTTTTAGAGTCGCATATTTGCCAATTAAACTTTGTGCCTCTTCTTTCTTTCTAAGTAGTCGATTCTCTTTAAGTGATTTGTAGAATTGGTCTGCAATTCTGAGACTATTTATACAAAGAAGCCATTCACCACTTTTATCAATAATATCTTTGAGTTCATCTTTGAGAATATCAACTTTAGGCATTTTTTGTACACTTCTAACAGTTCCATCTTGTTTTATTTTTGCTTCTCTTGGAGACGATGACACTAACGCAATTTTAATTTTTTGTTTGCAAAATGATAATTTTCTGTGAATACTTGAGAGTATAAGTTTTGTCTCTTTGGTATTCCATTGATCACAACGATTTAAGACTAGTATTATGGGTTTGTTATGTCTTAATAACTCTTCAATGTAATTCAAGTCGATTCGAGTTATGTCGCTATCAATTACAAAGAGAATTAAGTCTGTATCTAAAACATAATTAAAATTTATTTCTTCTTCTTTCGTCTTATTTATTTCATCAATGCCTGGACAATCTATAAGCTCAACCTTATTTAAGGTTTTAAATCTTTTGTCCCATGTATAGGATTTAGTCGCCTTTGTATTACCATTTAGTAGGTCGGTTGGAAATACTTTCTTTTCAATTAATGCATTTAATAGGCTTGATTTACCAACTCCAACACGTCCATATACTGATATCTGTAGTTTTTGTTTTACTATTTTTTTTATTTGAAAATCTAGTTGATTTAAAACGTTTTCAAATTTACTTTTCTCATAATTTGTAAGATTTAAATTTTTCTTCCATTGACTAAGCAAAAAGGTGCATCTTTTAGGTATTTCTTGTTTATTAATCATTTTTTAGACTTCCCCCACCAGCCAGCTAATACTGCCAGGACAGCTTCCGCTCCAACTAATCCAACAAATCCACCAAATTCGTCTACTACGACCCTGACTCCTTTTTTATCGTCATTAAATCCAAGAAGTAATCTATCTACTCGAATCATTTCGGGTACAAATTCTACATTTTCACTTAACTCGTAGGGAGTTAGATGTGAGTCTCCTTGGAGTAAAGAGGTTAATAGCTTTTCACGGTTAGCCACACCAACTACCTTGTCTACTTCTTCGCCTAACACTACCCACCATGTTGAATTATTCTTTAGCAAATTTGATTTGACAGATTGAAGAGAAACTCTCCCTTGGAGTGTAGGAGCAGCAACTCTCGGGGTCATAAGATCTTTAGCCGTAAGATCATTTAGCTGAAACACTTTGGATATCATTGCGGCTTCGTCTGCTTCAATTTGACCAATTTGCGAGCCAAGTTTAGCCATTTGTCTGATTTCTTCTTCGTCTGTTGTTAGCTCACTCTTGGCAGTGATAATTGGCAATAGACGTTCTAAAAATATTAGCAATGGCCTCATTACTATACTTAAGAAATCCAGAATAGGAGCACTAGTTAAACTAATTTTTAATGCAAGTCTTGTGCCAAGAGCTTTGGGCAAAATTTCTCCAAGAAGTAAAACAAGAATGGTTAGACCAATAGAAAATATTGGCATTAGATATCCGATTCGATTTTGGAATATGAAACTTGCGTAGCTACCAACCATCAGACTTCCAAAAATATTGAAACTGTTATTTGCGATTGTTACAACAGTTAAAGTTCTTCCAAGCCTGTGACGTAATTTTTCTAGTCTTTTTGCTCCTAATACTTTTGGACTTCTTCTCGCTAGCTCATGCACTTGTAATGGATTAACAGCCAATAACGCTGCTTCTATTCCTGAGCACATTGCGGAACCAATCAAAACAACCGCAACAAGAGCAGTTAAGAGCAGAATGTCTTGGGTCATCCCCTAGAGATTTTATAAAGAGTAAGGATCTTTTGCTTTTATTTTTCCACTAAGTTAGTTCTCTTGCCATCCTTAAGAGTAAATAGGAGTATTTTTGTGGCTGATTCAAGTATTTTTCGTCGCCGGAGAGACATATTCTTGTCACATTTAGGTTCTCATGCGGCTGTCATCCCAGCTGCACAATTAGTTACTCATCATGCAGATTGTGAGTACCCATTCCGTCAAAATAGTGATTTTTGGTATTTAACTGGTTTTGATGAGCCAAATGCAGTGGCTTTGTTTTTACCTCATAAACCTAAAGGAGAACAATACGTACTATTCGTCTTGCCCAAAGAGTCTGGTGCAGAAGTTTGGACAGGCTTTAGGTGGGGAACAAAAGGAGTTTTAGATAATTTCGATGTTGATGTGGCTCATCCTTTGAATGAATTACCAAACCTTTTGCCTCATTATTTAAAAGGAGCAGAAGGAATTGCTTTTCGAGTTGGGAAACATCCACATTTGGAGCCCTTGGTTTTGAAAACTTGGTCTGAGCATTTACAACAACTTCCTAGAAGTGGCGCTGCTCCCTTGTCCATGATTGCACCTTGCCCAATACTTCATGATCTAAGACTTCGCAAGGATGATTTTGAGATAGAACGTATGCGCATTGCATCCAAAATTTCTGCAGAGGGCCATGAAATAGTTAGAGAATTTGCTCGCCCAGGGATGAATGAGAGAGATTTGCAAGCTCAAATAGAAAAATACTTTCTTGAAAAAGGGACAAGAGGACCTGCTTATGGTTCAATAATTGCTTCTGGAGACAATGCATGTGTACTTCATTACACGGCAAATAATTCACTCATAAGAGATGGAGATCTTGTTTTGATAGATGCAGGATGCTCTTTGGATGATTATTACAACGGCGACATTACAAGAACCTTTCCTGCTAATGGCAAATTTTCTGTAGAACAAAAAGCTTTATATGAAATTACTCTTTCAGCTCAAGAAGCCGCAATTCAATGTGTTCGCCCTGGTGATAACGCGGAGAATGTTCATATGACTGCCTTGAAACATCTTGTAGAAGGCTTAGTTGATATTGGCCTACTATCTGGTGCAGTGGATTCGATAATTGAACAAGAAGCTTATTCCCATTTGTATATGCATCGAACTGGGCATTGGTTAGGTCTAGATGTTCACGACGTAGGGGCATATCGACTTGGTGATTATCATCTTTTGCTAGAACCTGGAATGGTTTTAACAGTTGAACCAGGGATCTACATCAGTGATCGTTTACCAGTGCCAGAGGGTCAGCCTGAGATAGATGAAAGGTGGAAGGGTATTGGGATTCGTATTGAAGATGATGTTTTAGTAACAAAAGACTCTGTAGAAGTATTGAGTCGTAGTGCAACTAAGAATATTATTGATTTGGAAAGTTGATTTAATTTGTTTAGAAAAATACTAAGAAAATCTTTTTAATTAAATTGTCCATGATGAATGAATCTTCCTAAATATTCTTCTACTCTCAGCATCACATCATTATCGAATAGTAGAAAACCTTTTGAATTCCTACTCTATTAATTCAAATAGGTCCTAGTTCCTGTTAAGTTAGTAATTTGTTAGCTAGTTGAAAACTTAGAAATGATGGTTTCTGAAGAGGCTGGTACTGTTCAAGAAGATGTAACAAGTACTGAGGCAAGCACAAAATCTGAAAATCAGGGAAAAGTTAATTCTGAAGAGACAAAATCAGGTCGACCAAGCGCACTTGGAGGTGCTGCAGCATTAGCAACTGCAACGATAGATGCAGACGGAGTACCTTCTGGGTATACACCAAAGGCCGATGAGGGGAGGTTTTTACTGAAAATTCTTTGGTTGCCAGATAACGTAGCTTTGGCTGTTGATCAAATTGTTGGAGGAGGACCTAGCCCTCTTACTGCATATTTCTTTTGGCCAAGGGAGGACGCATGGGAAACATTAAAGTCTCAATTAGAAGAAAAAAGTTGGATTACTGATAATGAAAGAGTGGAAGTACTAAATAAAGCGACAGAGGTTATTAATTATTGGCAAGAGGAAGGTAAAGGAAAGACCTTAGAACAAGCCAAAATTAAATTCCCTGATGTAACTTTCTGCGGTACTGCATGAAAATTCTTTTTAGGAAATTTTTTTACGAGAGAAATATTTTTTTAGACTTTTAGTCAGATTTTGAAGCATTAAACCAAGCTTTAGCTTTGTTTAATGCTTCTTGAGCTTTGATTTTTTCAGGGGAAGTTTCTTTATCCATAGTTTGATTTAGTTGATTTTTAGCTTTCTCTAATTCAGCTTCAGCTTTAGCAGAGTCAATATTTCTTCCCATCTCAGCTTTATTGACTAGAACTGTAACTTCATTGGATTCAACTTCTGCAAAACCTCCAGTAAGTGCGATTGAATTCCAATTACCGTTTTTTAAAACCCTTAGCACACCAAAATCAATAGCCGTAACCATTGAAATATGACCTGGTAATACTCCTAATAGCCCAGTGGTGCTTGGAAGTATTATTTCATCAGCAGTATCGTCAAATACGCTCTGATCAGGGGCAAGAACTCGAAGAGTTAAAGACATTTCTTGGGGATTTTAGAAAAACGTTTACTGAAGTGAATTGAGTAGAAAAAGAGGTTTTTAAGCTTTTGACTCAGATTCTATTTTTTCTGCTTTAGCCTTTACTTCCTCAATACTTCCGACAAGATAGAAAGCTTGCTCGGGAAGATGGTCTAGTTCGCCTGAAAGAATCATATTAAAACCTTTGATTGTGTCCTCTAATTTCACATATTTACCGGACATGCCTGTAAAGATTTCAGCAACAAAGAAAGGCTGAGATAGGAACTTCTCGATTTTGCGTGCACGATCAACGGTTTTTCTATCTTCTTCTGATAATTCGTCTAGTCCCAAAATAGCAATGATATCCTGCAATTCTTTGTATCTTTGAAGTGTAGATTGAACTGCTCTAGCAGTGCGGTAATGCTCATCACCCACAACAGATGGCTGCAACATGGTGCTAGTTGAGTCAAGTGGATCAACAGCAGGGTAAATACCTTTAGCTGCAAGTGCTCTTGCTAGAACAGTAGTTGCATCTAAATGAGCAAAAGTAGTAGCAGGTGCAGGATCTGTTAAGTCGTCAGCAGGTACGTAAACAGCCTGAATTGAGGTAATTGATCCCTCAAGAGTTGAGGTGATCCTCTCTTGAAGCTCTCCTACATCAGTTCCTAATGTCGGTTGATATCCAACGGCTGATGGCATACGACCTAATAATGCAGAGACTTCAGACCCAGCCTGCACAAATCTGAAAATATTATCAATGAACAAAAGAACATCTTGCTTGTTTACATCACGAAAATGCTCAGCCATCGTCAATGCTGATAGGCCAACTCTCATCCTTGCTCCTGGTGGCTCATTCATTTGACCAAAGCACAAGGCTACTTTTGACTTGGTTAGATCTTCTGAATTGATGACTCCAGATTCTTTAAATTCTTCATATAAATCATTCCCTTCTCTTGTTCTTTCTCCAACTCCTCCAAAAACTGATACTCCCCCGTGTTCTTTAGCAATATTGTTAATGAGCTCTTGGATTAGAACTGTTTTCCCTACACCTGCACCTCCAAATAAACCAACTTTTCCACCTTGTCGATATGGAGCAAGTAAATCAATAACTTTAATGCCAGTCTCAAATACTTTTGGTTTTGTTTCTAAGTCTGTAAGGCTTGGAGCTGAACGGTGAATTGGTGAAGTTGTTACGTTCTTAAGGTCGCCTTGCTCATCCACTGGCTCTCCAAGGACATTGAAAATTCTTCCAAGTGTTGCTTCACCAACAGGTACAGAAATAGGCGCTCCAGTATCTACAGCTTCCATACCTCTAACTAATCCATCAGTTCCACTCATTGCAACGGCTCTAACCCGATGATCACCTAGTAATTGTTGAACTTCTGCAGTTAGTCCAACATCCTGCCCTGCAGGATTCTTACCTTCAATTCTTAATGCATTTAGGATTGAAGGAAGTTTGCCAGCTGGGAATTCAACATCCAAAACAGGACCAATTACTTGGCGAACAATACCCTTAGTTCCAACAGAAGCAGTAACAGAAGCGGCCATAAGATAACTAGAAACTTTGTGAGCATGCTCTGATGTGCATGCCCTTATCAGCGGCTTAGACTACCACTCCACAGGCATTTTTTTTTAGTGTTCGGTCAACCGCACAGAATATATGTGGTCTAGACAGTACTTAGATGCATAAATTAATACCGTTGGTAATGAGTAATACTCTTTATCCAGTCAGCGCTAAGCGCTTTTGTTTTTTTTGCTACTGCACTAATTTATGGCAGCTGTATCTCTCAGCGTCTCCACTGTAAAGCCACTTGGAGATCGTGTTTTTGTAAAAGTTTCTGAATCAGAAGAGAAGACGGCGGGAGGAATATTGCTTCCCGACACTGCTAAAGAAAAACCTCAAGTCGGTGAAGTTGCTCAGGTTGGTCCTGGAAAACGTAACGAGGATGGTTCGCGTCAATCACCTGAAGTAAGCGTTGGAGACAAGGTTCTCTACAGTAAGTACGCAGGTACTGATATCAAACTTGGCAGTGATGAATACGTTCTTCTCTCTGAGAAAGATATTCTGGCTGTCGTCAATTAAAACTCAGCTTTTGCTGAGGTCCAAACCAAAAACTTTTCGAAATTAAAGGAAATCGCCACTTATGGCTAAGCGCATCATTTACAACGAGCAAGCCCGCCGTGCACTCGAGCGAGGTATTGACATTTTGGCTGAATCAGTCGCAGTCACTTTAGGGCCGAAAGGTCGTAATGTTGTTCTCGAGAAAAAGTTTGGTGCACCTCAAATAATCAATGATGGTGTAACAATCGCTAAAGAAATAGAACTCGAAGATCACATTGAAAACACTGGAGTTGCTCTAATTCGTCAAGCTGCATCAAAAACTAATGATGCGGCCGGAGATGGTACTACCACTGCAACTGTTCTTGCTCATGCAATGGTCAAAGCTGGTTTGAAAAATGTTGCAGCAGGGGCAAATGCAATCACTTTGAAGAAAGGAATTGATAAGGCAACTGAATTTCTTGTTGAAAAAATAAAAGATCATTCCAAGCCCATTAGCGACAGTAATGCAATTGCTCAGTGTGGCACTATTGCTGCTGGTAATGACGAAGAAGTTGGCAAAATGATTGCTGACGCAATGGATAAAGTTGGGAAAGAAGGCGTTATCTCTTTAGAAGAAGGCAAGTCAATGACCACTGAGTTAGAGGTCACTGAAGGAATGCGTTTTGATAAGGGATACATCTCTCCTTACTTTGCAACCGATACTGAAAGAATGGAAGCAGTGTTGGATGAGCCTTACATACTTCTTACTGACAAAAAAATAGGTCTAGTTCAAGATCTTGTTCCTGTTTTAGAACAAGTCGCTAAAACTGGTAAGCCTCTTCTAATAATTGCTGAAGACATTGAGAAAGAAGCATTGGCTACTTTAGTTGTCAATAGACTTAGAGGTGTCTTAAACGTTGCAGCGGTTAAGGCTCCTGGCTTCGGTGACCGTAGAAAGGCGATGCTTGAAGATATGGCTGTATTAACTAATGGTCAACTCATCACTGAGGATGCAGGCTTAAAACTTGAGAATGCAACTCTTGATATGCTTGGAACCTCTAGGAGAGTAACTATTAATAAGGACACATCAACAATTGTTGCTGAGGGCAATGAAGTAGCTGTCAAAGCAAGATGTGAACAAATCAAGAAGCAGATGGATGAGACTGACTCAACTTATGACAAAGAAAAACTTCAAGAAAGATTAGCCAAGTTATCTGGCGGCGTGGCTGTGGTGAAAGTTGGAGCTGCAACTGAGACTGAAATGAAAGACAAAAAACTTCGACTAGAGGATGCTATTAACGCAACTAAAGCTGCGGTTGAAGAAGGAATTGTTCCTGGTGGCGGAACTACACTTGCTCATTTGGCTCCATCATTGGGCGAATGGTCTTCATCCAATCTTTTTGGTGAGGAATTAATCGGAGCAAATATCGTTGAAGCTGCTCTGACTTCTCCACTAATGCGTATAGCTGAGAATGCTGGTGCTAACGGGGCAGTTGTGGCCGAGAACGTAAAATCAAAACCAGTCAATGATGGTTATAACGCTGCAACTGGTGAATATGTAGATATGCTTTCTGCTGGAATTGTTGATCCAGCGAAGGTAACTCGCTCAGGTTTACAAAATGCTGCTTCAATAGCTGGAATGGTTCTTACTACTGAATGCATAGTTGCTGATTTGCCAGAGAAGAAAGAAGCTTCCCCAGCAGGTGGAGGAATGGGTGGCGATTTTGATTATTGATTAGATCATTTAAAGTTAATTTCTTTGATTTCAGTGAGGGACAAGCTTTATGCCTTGTCCCTTTTTTAGTGATCGATAGTCTTTAATAAGTGCTGAAAAGTCTGAAAATCTTTCAAAATCTTTACTGTATTTTTAGAAAAAATTTATAGCAAGAGTTCTATTTATATAGAGCGAATTTGAGATTCCTTATTATTTATTTTTCTCAATTTTAAATTAAATAAAAAAGACCTAATATTTCTAAGATTTATTTTAACCATCCTGCGCTAAGAATAACAGCGAGGCTTAAAAATAAAATAAGACAAGCCCAAGTAGTTCTATTTAAGGTAGATTCAGCACTACTGGCACTTGTGAACATAGAGCTTCCGCTAGATGCTAATCCACCCATCCCATCTCCTTTTGGGCTATGAAGAAGAACTAATAGTATTAGAAAAATTCCTGAAATTGCCCATGCCCAAGATAAAAGAGGAATGATCATTTTTTTATTATGCAGGTTGAGGAATAAGATTTGGCTTTTTAGGCATATTAATTGGTTCAATAAGTGTTGAACCAGTCATTGCTTTTGGTTTTGGTAAATTTAAAAGGTGTAGAAGAGTTGGAGCTAAATCAGATAATCCACCTCCGCATTCTCTGAGCTTAATGTCATTGCCATATCCCTTTAATTTACGATTTTCACCTTCTACAAGTATAACTGGAACAGGATTTGTTGTATGCGCTGTCCATGGTTGGCCATCTGGCCCTACCATCATTTCGGAATTACCATGATCAGCTGTTATTAGTAGTGATCCGCCTAACTTACCTATTGAATTTAGTAATTTCCCAACGCAGTTATCAACTTTTTCATTGGCTTTTATAGCTGCTTTCATGATTCCAGAATGTCCAACCATATCTGGATTTGCAAAATTAATTACTACTAATGAGTAAATTCCACTTTCAATTGCTTGGATGCAACTTTCAGTCAGTTCGTCAGCTGACATCTCCGGCTGCAGATCGTATGTTGCCACTCTTGGTGAAGGTACAAGGTGCCTTACTTCTCCTCTTAATGGTTTCTCAATTCCTCCATTTAAAAAATATGTTACGTGAGGATATTTTTCAGTTTCAGCTGTCCGATATTGATTTAAACCGTGATCAGAAACTACTTGACCTAATAAATCATTAAGTGGCTCAGGCGGAAAAGCAACCGAGACTGGAAGACCTGATTCGTATTGAGTAAAAGTAAGGACGTCAATGTTTATTTTGTTTTTCCGCTCAAAACCATCAAAATCTTTTAAAGTAAGCGACTTTACTAATTGCCGAGCCCTGTCAGGGCGGAAATTAAAACAAACCACCCCATCTCCATCTCTTAATGATGAGGAAGAAAGTCTAACGGGTTCAATAAATTCATCTGTTATACCCTCTTGATAGCTTTTCTCTATATTGTCTTCTGCGGATAAATCGTTAATTACAAAATTTGGATTAGTAAGTAAATCATAGGCTTTTGAAGTCCTTTCCCATCGATTATCTCGATCCATAGCCCAATATCTGCCGCAAATAGATGCAATTTCTCCTAAGCCAGTTTCTTTGATTATAGCTTCAATTCTTTTTATATATTTTGAAGCACTCTTTGCTGAGGTGTCTCTTCCATCAGTAAAAAGATGTAATGAGACATTCGTTAAGCTTTTTTCAGCAGCCCATTGAATTAATCCGCACAAATGATCGATATGGCTATGAACCCCTCCATCTGAGCAAAGTCCCATGATATGAAGAGTTCCTCCTCTCTCTTTTAAAGATTTAGAAAATTCATTAAGAGCAGTATTTTTAATTAATTTATTTTCTTTAACTGTATTAGATATTCGGACCAATTCTTGCTGAATTATCCTCCCTGCCCCAATAGTAAGATGCCCAACTTCAGAGTTACCCATTTGATTGTCTGGTAATCCAACATCAGCACCGCTCGCCTCAATAAGAGTGTGTGGATAAGCATGCCATAAAGCATCCATTACGGGGGTAGATGCTTGTTTAATAGAATTGTGATTAGTTTCTTCCGAGTGCCCCCAACCATCAAGTATGGCCAATACCACTGGCGCTACTTTTCCCTTGCTTTTTGAAACAGCGGCGTTACTGCTTGACATTCAAAGAAATTGGTTGCTAGGAATTTTTTCTTTCTTATTAAATTACTTCCTAATAGGTAAACAGGCTAATACTTTGATGTTTGGTTAGCTTTTCCCTATTAGATTAAAAAAGTATTGTAGCTATTCCTAAGAAAAAATAAAATTTTTAGGACTTTTAATATGCCAGATGAAGTCGTGAAAAAAGAGATAGAAATCCTCTCAAAGAAAGAACTCGATAGAACCATAAAAAGATTGGCTTCTCAAATTCTTGAAAAGATTCCCAATATTAGTTCATTACTACTTGTTGGAATACCAACTAGGGGAGTTTATTTATCTAAATTATTAGCAAAATATTTAGAGGAATTATCTGGAAAGCCAGTGGAGAATGGATGCCTGGATCCAACTTTTCATAGAGATGATCTTGATAATGTAGGTACTCGCATAGCCCAAGCAACTGATTTACCTTCTTCTGTTGACCATAGAGAGGTTGTTTTAATTGATGATGTTATATATACGGGAAGGACAATCAAAGCAGCATTAGAAGCCTTGCATTTATGGGGCAGAGCAAAAAGAGTTACTCTGCTTGCAATGGTAGATAGGGGGCATAGAGAAGTTCCAATTCAGCCTGACTTTTGTGGGCGTATAGTTCCAACTAGTAAAGATGAGACTATTGATCTGAGATTGAGAGAAGTTGATGGAGAAGAGGGTATCTTTCTATGTAAAAAAAAGAAAAGTGATTGATAAAAAAATAAGATATCTATCTAATCTCTCCTAGATTTTGGCTTGATATTTCATTGTTATTTCGTAAATCAATACCTTCAACTTCAAGTTGACAATTTTCATTAATATTAAAAATTAATTTAATACAATCTTGACCAATTTCACCAGGGGGCTCTAGAGGAATTGAAATAATAGTATTATTTATTTTCTTGATGATATCCTTAGCTTCAATTGATTTTAAAGTGGGTAAACCATTAATATAAATAATCTCATTTGAACCTTCTTCCTGAGGTTCTCCAATAATTAAATCTATGCCTAATTGATTATCTATACTTGCAGCTAAGATTATTTCTAAAGGTTTACTTGTAGGCCATGGTTGACCTGCTAGAAAAAGAGAATGCCAAATATGCTTTTCATTCTTTTTATTCCAGCATCTTAAGCTTACCCCTTTATTAAGTACATCTTTTACTTGAACACCTGGCGTAAGATTTAATGCTCCTAATGCAATTGCTTCAATAGGGGGAGGAGTCAAAAAAGGAACGGAATTGCATATTTCACTTAAATAATTTTTAATTAAAGGTATTCGAGATCCTCCTCCGACTAAGACAACACTATCAAGATCTTTAAATTCAAATGAATTTCGTTTTGCGACATGAATTGTTTGTTTGAAGAGCTTTTCAATACTTTTCAGGAGTCCTTTCTCTATTAGTAATTCTTCAAGTCCTTTTTTAGATAGTTTTAAAAACTTTTCTTCATTATGCTTGTTTTTTACTTGTTTGCTAATAACCAAGGTCTCTTTAATATTTGTATTGCTTAATTCACATTTAAGTTCCTCGGCCTTTCTCAATATTGAATTGGTTGTGCTTTCTTCTGGTAGTAAATGATTTGATATCCATCTGTCTATATCTTTCCCGCCTAACCGAAGCCCAGATTTCCCAAGAACTTTTGCTGTGCGAAGAACTTGTGTGCTTTTTCCTTCTAAATTATTTCCATCAAATCTGACAAGTTGAGCAATTGGTGATGCTTGTCCTTCTCCACCCTCTAGGGCGACAATCGACATATCAATTGTGCTTCCTCCAAAATCTAAAACAAGTAATGTTGACCCAGGCTCCAGCCCCGCTCCCATTGCAGCGGCTGTAGGTTCATCAACTAATGCAATTTCTTTTACTTCTAATGAATTACATACATTGACTAGCCAAGTTCTATATTCCCTATAGGTATCTACTGGAGCAGTTAATACTAGTCTTTTGATGTTTACCTTTGACGATACTTTCTCCCAAATCTTATGAATTAAAATCTCTCCTGCCTTCTCAGGTGAGATTTTTGAATCATATATTGGTTCGATTTCGGTAGATCCTATCCATCTTTTAAAGTCTTGACTTAGGTTATTTTTTTTTTCATCGTTAATGAGATTTAGATCTATAACTTGTTGTCCTATTAAATAACATTCTTCTTTCTCTGATGATTCCCAAATTAAGCTTGGAATCTCTCCTGGAGCTCGACTAATAGGAGATAGATCTATAAGTTCAGGAGGTTGACCATTCTCTTTCTGAAAAACAACCACTGTAGTTGAACTCCCTAAATCGATAGCTAATGTTCCAAAATCATTTGTATTCATTTCAGGTCGATGGATGTTTTCGACTTGATCTACTTTATTTTTTTTCATCATTCATAGTTAATTTTCAAAAGGTGCAGCAAGAATCAGTCAATAGCAAGTGAGTCCAGAAAAACTAAGATCACTGTCATTATTTGGCGAAAAATATAGAAATGAACGATTCCCCCCTAGAATAAAGTAACAATAAAGTTTTAAGTGTGATCAAGTCAGGTTCAGGAGTCAATTCCAAGGATTTAGCTAAAAGAGGCGAGAGTCTTATCAGACAATCCACTAATCGATACCTCACCACTGTGCGGATAGCTTTTAGAGCAAAGCAAAGAAGATTTGATGATTTTGATGGGCTTTTAGAAGAATCAACAGTTAAGCCAGTACAAAGAGCCATCATTGAACTAAGTGATGAACAGGATCAGCCTGATCTATTGCCTGGTTAGGTGATCAAAAAAGAAGGTCCTGGTTGGAGAATAATTAGAGATTCAACTAGAGATAACTTTTCTACGCTTATCGGAGGAGAAACTTGGGCAATAGAGTTGAATAAATATGAGTGGGAAAATCTAGTTAAGGTAGTAATAGATTTGTCTGATCAATACAAATCAATGAAAGAACAATTAATGGGCGATGAAGATATAACTTTGGAATTAGAAAGATGCCCTTGGTTGGCAATTTTGCAAGGTGATCAATATGGATGGAACGTCAAATTGATATTGAGTGCTAGTGGTCTCTTGAATCGAGGAGCAGAGATCTATTGGCCTAGAAATGTGACCAACCATGTTGCAAATGCAATGAGAACAATGTGGGATTCAGGCTATTTGTGAGAGAACTTAACTAAAAGTTTTTCAATTTTTTCCCCAAATCTAGCTGGATTTAACTCACATCTTTTCCACAGGATTAATCCGATTAACGAAGTCCCCACTATTTACTGTGGAAAAAGACCATATCTGATAATCTAAATTAGACTATCAGATCATTCATTGCTTGAAGATAAGTAATTCTTATGTTTTGTTTCGGAAGGCAGTTCAGCTCTTGATCTGAGAATGAGACAGCCCGAGAAAGTGTTTTTTATAGATTTGATTTTGACAGTAGTTTGCAAATGGATTAAATCTTCTCAAAGCTTCTTAAATGAAAAATATTGATTTTGCGGAACAAAAAAGCTCGATAGAAAGTTTCGAAGTTTTGGAATCTGAAGATACAATTAGTTTTCAAACAGAAATACCCAAGCCAATTCAACAAGCAATGATGGTTTACATTGAGAAATATCCTAATTGGGATCAATATAGGCTTTTACAAGCTGCGCTTGCAGGGTTTTTGATCCAGAACGGTATTAGTTCCAGATTGATAACACGTCTGTATGTTGGGAATATGTTTGGATCTCATTCTTTTTAAATTAATTTTGGTTGAACTTTTTGAGGAGTTCTAAAGCGATATTTTGATTAATTGGCATGATTGATAGCCTGTTACCTTTTCGAACTAGGGTTAGTTCTTCAGACGTATATGTTTCAGATAGCTCCTTTAAGGTAATCATATTTTTAAATTCACAGATATATTTAGTCTTCACACAATCCCAACGTGGGTTATCTCTCTTAGATTTGTTGTCAAAGTACTTTGAACTTTTATCAAACTGAAATGGGTCGATTAAGTTTGTCTCAATAATTTCCATCAGACCAACTATTCCAGGGGGCTTAGTATTTGAATGATAAAAAAAAGCTTGATCACCAACTTTCATTGATCTCATAAAGTTTCTAGCTTGATAATTTCGAATTCCATCCCAGAGTGTTTGCTCTTCCCTTTCTAAATCTTTAATGCTGTATGCATCTGGTTCACTCTTCATTAGCCAGTAGTTAACCTTCTTGGATGCCATAATTTCTCATCGATATTGTAGTGTGTGGATGGTGTGTGGATGACTTAACATTCTCACCCCCTATTTTTTTATTCTATTTCAATCAGGTTTCTATTAGTAATAACTAACAGATAGCAACTGATTGAGAATCTCAAAATTAAAGCATTGCAGAAAAACTGATCTTCCACATATTCTTTAGGAAAAGCTCGCTCCCAACGACATTGTTTGATTGTTGGCTCATAATCTATAAAATAGACAAGAATTATGACTTCTAAATCTTCTCGAAGTTTTCTTTCAATGGAGGAATAGAAAGCAGTTCTTGCAGAAGCTTCAACCCTTGATAAGTCCTATTCAGAGACGGGTCACTTATATCCAGTTAATGAACTTCTCTCAAAATTTGTTTGGTTTAAAGGGAGTAGGGATAGAGGTTTGAGAGAAGATATCGCAGCATAAAACTAAGGTTTTCGTATTCATAGATCTGTTGAGGCAAACAGGTTTGAATTATTTGCATCTTTCCTATTCACACATCGCTCATTAATGAAGTGACTTCAAGGTGGTGTGTATTTCTCCATGATTTTAAATAACTTGACCTCGAGCTTATCAACTTTAGCTTTAGCTTCAACATCCGGTGTCTGTCGAACAGAGGATGGTAATGAATGTTCAGTAAGGAAAAGAAATGGAGATGTGATTGCTAATTTTTTTCAAGCTGATTTAGAAATTTCCTACTTCTCTCATGCCTAGCATTAGAAAAGAAAATATTTGGAGGAGATGTCTCTATGACTTTACCTGAATCCATAAATAAAACTTGATCACTTACATCTTTAGCAAAGCCAATTTCATGTGTTACGACAACCATTGTCATTCCTTGCTCAGCAAGTCTTCTCATTGCATCGAGTACTTCGTTGATTCGCTCTGGGTCCAGAGCACTGGTGGGTTCGTCAAATAAAAGTAATTCAGGCTTTAATGCTAAAGCTCTAGCTATAGCTACTCGTTGCTGTTCCCCTCCGCTAAGTTGACTTGGATATTTTTTGGCATGAGAATCTATTCCCATTTGACTCAAGAGATACATGCCATATTCTTCTGCCTCAATTTGACGACGTTTTTGTACATGTATCGGCGCAAGAGTGACATTCTCAAGAATTGAGAGATGAGGGAATAAATTGAATTGTTGAAATACCATCCCTACTCTTTTTCTTATTTTTCGGATTTTTCTCTCGTCATGAGTGGAATCAACTTTTATTCCTAAAATATTTAGTTCACCTTTATCAAAAGTCTCAATGCCATTAAAAGTCCGAATTAGAGTGCTTTTCCCTGAGCCTGAGGGACCCATAACCACTAGTACTTTTCCTTGATTAACTGTAAGAGAAACATCATCAAGTGCTCGTAACCCTTTTGTGTAAGACTTAGTGAGATTCTTCGCAACAACAATAGGTTCCATGAACTATCAGAAATTGGCTTGATTAATGGTCATTCTCTGTTCAAGATGTCTTGCTAGAACAGCAATAATTGTACAAACCATCCAATAGACACATGCTAGCCAAACATAAACTTCAATATATTGACCAATAAATTCTGGATTAGCCAGGATACTTCTGCCTATCCCTAGTAATTCCACTAGTCCTAAGATAGCCATTAAAGATGTATTTTGAAAAAGTCCAATAGATTGATTAGTGAGAGCGGGTAATGCAATACGTAAAGCTTGAGGAATTAATATGAATTGAATTATTTGGTATTGATTAAGACCAAGACTATTTGCTGCCTCTATTTGAGTCTTGGGTATTGACTGTAGTCCGCCACGAATATCTTCCGCAATGTAGGCAGAGACAAATAGAGTAAATGCAAAGATAGCTCTCCAAACACGATCAATTTCTATTTCAACTGGAAGAAATAAAGGTATTAGTAGTTGACCAAAGAAAAGGACTGCAATAAGGGGAATTGCTCTCATAACATCTATATAGATGGAAGTGAGCTTCTGAATTAAAGGTAATGAACTCTGTCGACATAGTGCTAAAACTATTCCAAAAGGTAATGATAATAATGAGCTACAAACAGTTAAAAGTATAGTTAGAGTTAGCCCTCCCCAATGTCTACTCATTATAGGTGATAGACCCAACCCACCATAAAGTAAATATAGACCCAAGGGTATTGTTCCTATCCATACTATTAGTAGATTTTTACGTAGCCATTTCCACTCAGGGCCGTAAAGAGTCAAAATACTGAGCGAAAGAAGACTAATAATCCAAGTAGCAGGTCTCCATTGTTCATTAGGTGGGAAACTACCAAATGCGTATAAAGGAAGATTTGATATGACAACTTTCCAATTAGCCTTGAAAATGAGCCATTCAAAAGTATAAAAAAAAGCTGCACTAAGTAAAACTATCATAAGCAAACTAATAATAGTATTGAATAAATTTAGAAATAAACTCTTCCTTAGGTACTTAAAGAGAACTATTGTTGAACTTATATTAATTTTGAACATCAATTAACTATAATTCTGTGATCGTAAAATTATTCTATTTATGATTTCCATGGTATAAGTTATCAATAGATTTAAGAGCAAGAAACTAACAAGTAACAAAATAAAACACTCGATAGCTCTTCCTGTTTGATTTATTATTGTATCACTAATTGCATAAATATCAGAGTATCCAACTGCGATTGCTAGAGTACTATTTTTGGCAAGGTTAAGATATTGACTTGTTAATCCTGGAATTATTGCTGGCAATGCTTGTGGAATTATTATACGGATAAGCCCTTTTCTTTCTGAAAGCCCTAAGCTTCTAAAAGCTTCCCATTGTCCTCGGGAAACTGAAAGAATACCTCCCCGGATGACCTCTGCTATGTAAGCACTCGTAAATATACTAAGACCAAGTAATAATGCTAGAAACTCCGAGGAGAAAGTTAATCCTGAAAACTCTATTCCTTGATTTGAAATATTAAATATATTTTTTATTTGGATGAACATATTGTCTTTTAAACCTAAGAATCCAACAAAATACCAAAACATAAGTTGAAGTAAAAGAGGCGTTTGTCTGATTATTGTTATGTAACCAGCCGAAATGAGACCTAGTAATGAGTTTTTACCTGTTCTTGCAAAGCCTATTAGTGTTCCCAAGAAAGTAGCAAATACTAATGATGAGGCAATAACTTTAAGGCTATTGAGCCATCCTATAAATAACGCCCAAGCATAGCTATCGGAGGAGGTATAAGGTAAGGGATGTTCCGCTAAAGCGAAACTTGCTGGTTTAAAAAGCCAGTTAAAATTAAAGCCAAGACCTGTTCGTATTAGATTTATTGTTAGATTATTAATTAATATCCCAATCAAACCAAAAAAGATAAAACAAATTCCAAATTGCAAAAATATTTTTTGCTTTATTTGCATTTCCGCGACAAATTACTTTAGTTAAATGGTGGTGAAATATGTACACCTCCTTTTTTATACAACTCATTTTGTCCTCGTGGAATAGGCACCTCGCTATTTTGGCCTAAATGTCGTTCGTAAATTTCTCCATAATTGCCAGTTGAGCTAATTACTTTAACTACAAAATCATTACTCAGACCAATTTTTTCTCCTAGTCCTCCATCAATCCCTAGAAATCTTCTTAAAGGTTTTAACTGAGGATTATTCTTTGCAATTTGTACTTTTTCATCAATATTTGCCTTCGTTATCCCTTGCTCTTCTGCCGAAATAAGGGAAAAAACAACCCATCTCATTGCATCAGCTAGTCTCTGATCTTGGCCATCGGAGGCTGGAGCAAGTGGCTCCTTGCTTAATACATCATCAAGAATAATATGCTCTTTGGGATTCTTGAAACCAGATCTGGCTGCAGCTAATTGTGAACGATCAGAAGTCATGGCTGAACAACGACCCTGTAAATAACCAGCAACTACTTGATTAAGATCTTGATATTTGATTGGTGTGTAAGGAAGTGAGGCACTTTCAAATGCATCATTTATATTTTGCTCAGTAGTTGTACCTGAACCTACACATATAGATTTATTTGCAAGATCTTCAAGACTATTAATGCTACTTCCTTTCTTGACCATCAATCCCTGCCCATCATGGAAAACAACTGGTGCAAAAGTTAATCCATTACCTCCCAAGGAATCTCTACTGAGAGTAAAAGTGGTATTTCTAGATAACAGGTCAATTTCCCCGGTTTTAATAGCTGTGAATCTTTCTGCTGCAGTTAGAGGCCTATATTGGATTTTTTCTGAATCTCCTATAATTGCAGCAGCAAATGCTTTACATATATCGACATCTAGGCCTTGATAACTACCATCACTTTTCAGAAAACTAAATCCAGGAATCTTTCCACTTACTCCACAGATTAACTCATTGCGATTCTTTATTAGGTTAAGTCTAGAACTATTATCTTGACTTGTTGTTGCACAGCCAGCTAATAAAGCTGCTAGACCAACTATCCCTGATACCAATCCACGCATAATTTTTTTGTACTTAAAATTTATTTTCGCCAGATTTTTCTATTTCCTAGGCAATTAAAGAAAATCTTTTACTTTTTGTTCATTGAAAGTTGTGATCCCAAAAATAAAGCTTGATGAGACTTCTAAGTGTATTTTTGATTCTCAATCTATTCCTAAAGATTGAATATGTGTCTTTATATATAATGAATAAGCTGAAATCAATCAAAACAATTTCTGTTAATGAATCTGTATTAACTTACTCCTCATTCTCCAATAGTTGATTTCAACCCTGTCAAATGATTTGTCGGTAAATATCGAATCTGAAAAGTTTGGGTACTTCTCTAAATAAAAATAAAGGTATTCTTCTTATAGAATACCTTGACCAAAGGTAGATGTATTTATAAAGAGTATGTTTTGTGGAAAAGGTCTTTATTTTTTATGCATTTAATCCATTCTCTGTATTCTTGACCTATAGCCAACTGATCTCCAGCATTGAGATGGTCGGTTCTTTTGAGCATATGACATATGAGGTCTGACATCGTTTCCTCGACAGACTGATGAAATGACATTTGCTAAAAGTAGCTAATCTAAATTACTTTCTGATACAATTTCGTAAACTTCCAATATCTTCGCTATGAAAAATTTTTATATTTAGATGAATAAACATAAGCCCCTTGCCTGCTAAATATGTAAGCCTCTAATCCTTGTTGAATAGATATATCTATAAAAAGTAGTTGAATTTATTTAACCTTAGTCAAAAAAATTCTTAGTTTCTCCCCTTGACTGATCTATGATTTGATTTTGTGAATTTTAAATATTCAATATTAAAGATGAATCAACTTTTATTACATTAAAATTCCTTTGCTATCTATATTGCTTGAGAATGCAAAATATGGATTCCTAAGACGATTTTTAGCATTTGGGTATGAAAAGTTTCAACACAAAAAAAATAATCAGAGCTTTATTAGTAATTTCTTGTCTTGCTTTCTCTTTATTTGTTGGTCTTTTAATTAGTAGTAAACTTATAGTTGATCCTGTTATCTATTGGCTTGCTTCGACTGGAGGTGCCAGGATATTTATAAGTTTTATTCTATCTTGGTTTGGGGTGTCAACACTTTTCGACTTGTTTTATAGGCGTTATAGGCGTAGTAAAAAATTGAAAAGGTTTAATGCTCTCAAAATACCTTATCCCAGAACTTTTAGAGGTAGGAAATAATTATTTTTAAGAATTAAATAACTCTTATAGCTATAAAACTCCTCATTTGTTATCTGAGGATGGTTGGGCAAAAATATAAAGATTATAGAAAGGAATAAATGAACAAAAAGCCCATAAGGTTAAGTTTTTCTTACCTATATCTCTTAGCCTTCTTATTAACAAAGCTACAAAAACTAAAAAAGATGGAATGCTATATAAATAACTCCAGTCATACCCCTCAGCGATTGTATAAAAATCATTTAGATCATTAGCAAGATTGTTGTTAGAAAGTGTTGAAACAACAGCTCCTATTAATCCATCCAGAATAAAAAAATGCCAAAAAGGTATTCTACTTGTTTTATCTTTGTAATTAAAAATCTGACTCCAAGCCAGGAAGTAATTTGAAAGAACTCTCTCTAAAAAATTCATCCTTATTCTTAATTGTATAAATAATTATGTATGATCTTACTCACAAAAGGCTCTAAAGTTTTTTATCTTATAAAAGAAAATAATGATCCGTATTTTTTTCATAGCTCTATCTTTTTCTTTTATGTCTCTGATGGTAGTTAATTCTGATGATCGAATTTATGAAACAAGAATATTTGTGGAAGATATTATGCAGTCGAAATTAATGGAGGTGACGCAGCAAGGTTATTAGGCTTAAAAGATTCAGGCAGGGTCAGCTCAAGAGTAGATCAGTACTGTAATTTTTTCGATAAGTTTTTTTATTATGCCTTCTGCTTTCTCATCCCAACTCTATATTTGACGATATTGCTGCAATAGAATGTATTTGCTTTTTTGCTTAAAAACTTGTTAAATAAATTTTTCCGTAAAGCCTTTTTTATAAATAGCATGTTTAAAGTTGAACAAGATCAAGAGGAGTAAGAAGGTATTATTTATGAGTGAGCTTTAGTTATGGATGTGAGGATGTAAGCTGTGTTGATTAGTCTTATTAATGCTTCAACAGATTTCGGAATAAAAAATCTTTTTAAAAACTTAGATCTTCATATAAATAAAAGGGAGAGACTTGGTTTGATTGGTCCAAATGGATCGGGCAAGTCAACACTTTTGAGAGTTCTTGCAGGCATTGAACCATTGATGGAGGGAGAAAGGAGATGTATATCATCTTTGCGAATATCTTTAGTAGGGCAAGAGACAAGTTACGACAGTGAAAAAAGTATTTTGGAAGAAGTTCTTCAAGGATGTGGTGAAAAAAGAAAATTATTACTTAATTTCAGTAAGCTAAGTAGAAAAATCGCTCAAAGTCCAGAAGATGAAGACCTTTTGAAAAAGCTGGGTCAGACGAGTGAACTTATGGATGCAGCTGGGGCATGGAATTTAGAACAACAATGCCAAGATGTTTTAAGAAGACTAGGTATAAAAGATTTAGATAAGCCTGTAAAAGATCTTTCAGGTGGTTACCGGAAAAGAGTGGGACTTGCCGCTGCACTGGTCTCTAAACCAGATGTTTTACTTCTTGATGAACCTACCAATCACCTCGATGCATCTGCAGTGGAATGGCTTCAAAATTGGTTAGACCATTATGAGGGCGCTCTTGTATTGATTACTCACGATAGATATGTTCTTGATCGTATTACTACTCGGATGGTCGAAATCAATAATGGAGAAGCTCGTAAGTACTCGGGAAGTTATCGTCAATTTCTTCAACAAAAAGTTGAACAAGAACAATCAGAGGTATCTACAAAGAAAAAATTTCAGGGTGTTCTGAGAAAAGAATTAGCTTGGTTAAGACAAGGTCCTAAAGCAAGAAGTACAAAACAAAAAGCTCGTATTCAAAGGATTGCTGAAATGCAAGCGAAACCTAAAAATCATGTCAAAGCTAAATTAGAAATGAATTCATTGAATAGAAGAATTGGGAAAATGGTAATTGAAGCTGAAGGTGTAGGACTCTCTTTAAATGATAAAGAGAATAATTTGGATCTTTTACATGATTTCACTTATAGCTTTAGTCCAGAGGATCGAGTAGGTATTATTGGTTCAAATGGAAGTGGCAAATCGACTCTTTTAGATCTAATTGCAGGCAAAAGATTGCCTACTAGTGGGGAAATAAAATTAGGAGAAACTGTTCATATTGGCTATCTCGATCAACATACAAATGATTTAAATCAAGGGAATGGTCTAAATCGCAAAGTTATTGAATTCGTGGAGGAAGCTGCATTACGAATTGATCATGGAGGTAAACAAATTACCGCATCACAACTTTTAGAAAAATTCCTGTTTCCACCCAGCCAGCAACATAGTCCTCTACTTAAACTTTCAGGAGGAGAAAAAAGAAGACTTGCTCTTTGTAAAATGCTCATACAAGCTCCCAACGTATTGTTGCTTGATGAGCCTACAAATGATTTAGATATACAAACACTAAGCGTGTTAGAAGACTTTCTTGAGGACTTCAAAGGTTGTGTTGTAGTCGTATCGCATGATAGATATTTTCTGGATCGAACTATTGATCGAATTTTTAATTTTGAAAATGGTCACTTACGAAGATATGAAGGTAATTATTCTCGATTTCTAGAACAAAAAATATTAGAAGAGCGAAATAATGAAACAAAAAAAAGAGATAAGAGAGTTAATGATTCAAAAAACAAGCTTGGAGGAGAAATAAAATCAAATTTAAAAACTAAGACAAAAAAATTGAGTTTTAAAGAAGCAAGAGAATTAAAAGAACTAGATCTGAAGTTACCTATGTTAGACAAACAGAAAAAATTTTTAGAAAAAAAAATAACTGATAGTGATGAAGATATTAGTGAAATAAGTCATCAGTTAGCCGAGCTTATTGAAACTATTCAAGAGTATGAGGATAGATGGATTGAGCTAAGTGAGCTGTCTGAGTGAGTTAATTAAAACGTAATTATTCTTGTGACGTAGAAAAACAGATAGAGACAAAAGCGTCACTATTGACTTTTTTAAGTATAAAATACTATAAAAAGAATGTAGTGGTTGTTACTCAATCGTTCGATCTGCCTATGTAGACCGCAGTTCGACTCAAGCTACAGGACGGGGACTTGAGCACTTTCAAGGAGTCAAGGCCATGGTCAATATGTATTTCAATGGAAGATCATTTGTGTATTGTAATTCTGTTTTAAAGTCTCGAATAAAGTTCACTTACAGGGGATTAAATTATTCAAGATAATCTATTGCTTTTAAGAATGTAATCCATTTCAATTTATCCATGTTTTTAGGCTAAGATAATATTATTTTCATACCTATAAAAGATTGTCAAATTATTTGAACTGCTTGAGTCAGATTTTTATAAATTTTAAATGACTCATTTTTGTAGTTATAACTATAAGACGAATAAGATTATGGTTGTCTTTAGGTCGTTAGTCTTAGATCTGCAGGGTGTGAAAATCTCTTATAAGAATAAGAAATTCAATTATTTTAAAAATTTGTTATTTGCAGCATTTAACTATAATAATTTTGTGTACAAAGATGAATTGTGAAGTTGATTAAATGGCATAAATCATTTGTTGAACGTGCTCAAAAAGAATTGGGGATATCTAATTATGCCCTTTATTGGTTTGGCTTCTTTGAGGGGGCTTTGGTTATGTGGTTAATTATGAAAGTTAGTTCTGTCTTATGGGTAAAATCTGAGTTGCCCTTTTAATAAACAATTTTTAATAGGTGAATTATGGAGTCTTTAAAGAAAATCTCTCCCAATATTTATTTAATTTTTTCTTTGATTTTAATAACAATAGCTTTTGCAATTCTTTTTTTAGGAAATTTTTTTTTGCCATCATATCCTTGGCACTAGGACTCATTTCATTAATAGCATGGACTTTTTTGGGATTATTTGAAGAAACTCAAAATACATAGATGCATCATCAACCTTTGATATAAGAATATGTCTGGCAACAAATTCTCATGATATCAGTATCCATTAAGTGCTTGTCTTCCTCTTGATTGATTTTATTGTGTATGGAAACAGATTACTTTTTAGTTAATAATGGCTATTGATCAAGTAGTGATTTACCCTTCAAGTAAAAAAGTGAGCAGAGTAGGTCGATATGTCCCTAAATGGGCAATTCATAGTTCTGCCGGGGTTGGAGTATTGGTTTTAGTTGGTTTGATTAAAACTCTTCTCCCTCTAATTGGAATGGCTTTTTTATTGGCTTTGATTTGGTCGCAAGCAACAGCTAACCATCGATAGTGAGAATTCTGTTGACCAAAAATTAAAGTCTATCTTCCGGTGACTTTTTAGTTATCGCCCGATAATGAAATGGTGAACCGAAGGAACTGTTCTATATAAGATGTAAATAATAAGAACTAGTAAATTCCCTCCAACAACCGCCGCTCCTGCAGCAAAATTTCCTTCTTTAGTGGTGTAATCCCACTTTGGCTCGTTATCTGTCATGGTTAAATTATTAATCACTTTATTATTGCCATTTATTCAATGCGATCAACAAATATAACTAATAAAAGAATAAAGAAAGTCCAGATTTTTTTGAAATTCAAAATTTAATCGGCTTTTCTTGAAGGTAGAAGAGGTCCATATAAAGGGGCTGAGAGTTTTTGGACCTTCAAATATCTTTCTGTGACTACTTTGTTGAAAATGAAAATCTATGCCTCTTCTTTAGAAACCACTTCGGCTTCTACAACTTCTTCTGATTTAACAAATTCGTTTCTTTTCCTATCTATCCAACTGTTAATTCCAAATACGAGAGGCTTTGATCCTCGATAAATAAAAATGGCGGTTGGAAGAACACTAATTATTCCAACCGCAGGGTTTTTGAATATGAGTCGACCTGCTTTGACATTAAAAAGAATAATTAAGAAAGAAGGAATTAAAACACTGAGAATGGTCTTTAAAACTTCAATCCATCCAACACGATAAACCCACCAAATTAAGCCTATACCAGAAAAATATAAAATAAAATATGTCATGAAATATTACTTGACTAGTGAGTCAACTCTATTATTTTAAATATTCTAAGAACTTCTTTTACGCTTTGAGCGTCTCATCTCAATGATGTAAACACATAAAGCAATCAAAAAAGTTAGCAAAATTGACGCAGCCACCCAACTTAATTGACCTGAGTTCATTCCTAGGTAAGGCCCATCAATAGGCTGCTCAGACCATGTGCCGGGCAAGTGCCAAACCTGAGGATTCGATAGGAAAACCATGTAATTCCTTTCTGTTGCTTTATGTGCAAAGTTTATATTTCAAATGCACAAAAGCTATGAATAATTACTTATCGTTACTTGTCACTGAGAACCTAGGTTGTCGACTAATTTGATTTTTAATTAGTAACCGATTTTTTTTGAATCCTTTAAAAATAATAATTACTCATAGCAAATCTTTGATACATAAGCCATCTTTAAGTTGAATTCATTTCGAGGTCAGAATGTTTAGAGCTGTGAATTGGGTTTTACTTCAATTGGCCATGAGTTATTACGGAGACTCATTGAAAGAGTTTCAAGTTGATAATGATTAGATATTTATAAGTTTTGAATATTTTTAATTTCTCATAATTGCTATGAAATTACTAACTCAATTCAGCATTCCTAATTCAAGTAAGGCTGATTTGCCTAAAACTAATAAAAGGACTTTAAAACAATTAAAACAGCAGCTCTTAACAAAATCTAATGAATAATTTTATCACTAGTTAAATACATTTATGTTATCTGCATGATGATTTATTAAATATATGCTTTTAGCATCAATATCGTATGAATAGTTACTACTAGTTTTTCTAATCTTGCTTCATTAAAATAATAGATTTGTTATTTTCTAATAGATATCGAATTATTGTTTTTATTTGTTCGCAGATATTATTGATTTTAAGTTGTTGTTTTTAAAGAAACTTTTGCAATCAAGTTTTACTTTTTTAATTCTTTCTTCTTCCCAAATCCAGTAAATAGGAAGAACCTGTCTAGCATTTCTTGATTGTTTGTTTGATCTTAAGCTAACAGGTAAAAATTCTTTTGTTTGATCAAATGCATTATCTCTAGTTGCTTGATTCAAAACGATACTACCTTCTTGCCCTGATTTTGATCGGTGGTAAGTTCCAATTGGTATTCAAAGTGCAGACATTTCTCTATTCAAAAAAATCACATGGTGCGGCTCATCCCATTTAGGATTGATAAGAGTGAATTTCCGACTACCTTCAATCACTAAATTGAAATCAACTTGATGTTTATGAATGTAGTACTGCTCAAAATTTCCATCATCGGGAGGTGATATTGCATTTTTGTGATGGATTACAACATCAGCGCCATTTGATCCATTTATGCCTGCATCAACAAATGATACTTGTGGTGTCTCACGAAAAACACGAATAGGGACAAAATGAAGAAGCATTTGTAAACCTCCTGTCCTTAAGATTAATTCATAATCGAAAATTGTTAATTTATAAATCTCGGTTTTTATCTAGGCAGATGTTCTTATATTAATTATCATTATCTATTAGATTTAGTAGGCTAACCTTTCTTATGACTAAGACTTTTTAACTCCGAAAAAGAAAACACTTCTTTATTTATTATTGAACCTTCTGATGATTCTTGATGTATAGACCTAGAAGATAAAACCCAAGGTCCATCTTTGAATAAAGGTATAAAAGAATCTTTATAAATGCTTTTTCCTTTTAAATCTTTTTTTGAAATTGGATCAAGATATTGGCTGGAATAACTCTTGCTTAAGTATCCATTACCAGTATGAATCACATCATGAGTGAGGATAATTATTAGATTTCCATGAATATGTCTATAAACCATCGTAATAATATCGTTTTTAACTCTATATCTGTCACCTTCATTTTTTCCTCCAACTATAATTTCCAAGCCAATTTCATTTGTATCTCCAAAAGTAAAAGTATTTTTACCATGAGTTTGTTCAAATGATCTTCTTACTCGATGAATAGCAACTTCCCAAAGTTGTGAAGAAATGGATTTGTGTATTTCTTCGTCATCTATTTCTTTCACAGTGGCTTTGAAATCTTCTCCTAAGCAAAAGCTTCCTTTTATTTCTCTTTCGCCATCTGTCCAAGAGCATCTACCTTCATAACCTGAAAAATCTGACTCCCATGTGTAGCGATTTTCATAGGCAGACTTAAATAAATGGGTGCAATCTGATATTCCCATTTCGTTGGTAAGCATAAAACTCTGTTTTTGACTTATTTTAGTCAATTAAAAATAATAATAAACTAATTAAAAATATTTTTAAGAAATACAATTATTTATAGCTATCTATGACGATTCTTATGAGCAATAAAAACAGATAAATTACTTTCCAATAAATAATTCCTATTTGCATTGTATCGAAGGTTATTATTTTTTGATAGCCAAGATCAGATAAGAAATAGCTATCAGCAAAAGCATTCCCTATGTTAAAACTTTTGCTATTTATTTTTAATATATTTTTCAAAAAGTGTCAGACTACATGTTACACATCTCTGCAAATTATTTGACCTTTTTAGCAATTAAAAAATTATTCGTTATTTTCTTCAACTGAGGATTTTTTATCTTCTGGGCTTAGAGACTCATCCTTATTATCAGGTTTTTCATCCCAACCCCAGCTTCTTTTGATTTCTTTGAGAGAGCGACCACTCTCTCTCTGTTGAGGACTTAAGGGAATCCAACTCCAATCAATTAAAAGTGTGGCGGCTACGCCAAAAAGGACATGTCCGACAAGTACGCCTACTACATCAACGGCAGTGAGTGATTCTTGCCCAATCGAGGGGTCGTACAAATTCTTTTTTCATTTAATCTTTTTATTATAGGAATTTAATAAGTGGTTCAAAGAAAGCTGTGGATTCAAGTTTCGTTTTTTTTTATAGAATTATCTATGTATTTGATTGTTTTTAAAAGTATGTTCGGTTGTCCACCATCAACCGGGACTGCGAACCCGTTACATTCTGTTACACAATATTTCAACACTTAAATGACTCCTGAAGCAGAAAAGTTTAACGGATGGGCAGCAATGCTTGGCTTTGTTGCAGCATTTGGTGCATACGCAACAACGGGACAAATAATTCCTGGTATCTTCTAATTTTTATTTATGCAATCTTCTAACAAGATAATTCTTGAACGAAGTATTGGTAGGCCAGCAATGATGGCTTTCGTACTTCTAACCGGTGTCTATCTAACTACTGGACAACTTATCCCTGGAGTTGTGTGATGACGATTCAAAACAACAATAAAAGAAATATTGACCATGAGAAAGTAACAGCAGAAAGACTTAACGGCTACGCAGCGCTATTTGGTTGTATTGCTTTAGTTGGTGCATACTCAACTACAGGTCAAATCATCCCTGGTTTTGTTTAATCGATTAAAAAATTTCTGAATAATTTTGCCAACATTTAGCAATTGAAGGTCTAATTATTGCAGTTCTGACGATAGATTAATTGTCAAGATATTTTCAAAGAATATACAAATTCTCTTAAAAGCTCTCTCCTTTGAGAGCTTTTTTTGTTGCATAAGGAATTTCTAATATCAATGCACTCAAAATTCAAAGGAATATTCCTCTTGATTGAACAAAGCTGTGAAAAGCTGGGCTATGAAGATATTCAATATACAAAGCAATTAAAAATGCACCACTTAAGCATCCACTTGCAATTATTGAACCAAAAATAAAAACTTGCTTTTTACTTACACTTTGCTTCCTATCTATAAATACAAATCTCTTTGGTCCTGAGATAGTCATTGAAGTTTTTTCGTCTACTTAATACCTAGCCATATCATGTCTTGATTATTTCCTGCTTAAGACTTTCTTTATGAGATTCTATCTTCTGGGTAAATGGCATGACAAGAAAATTCTTCAATTTCTCCATTTGGCAAAAGTTGGGCAAATCTTGGATCATCCATTCTTAATCCATTTTTCTCATCCTGATAACTCCACAACCATTTCTTGTCCGTGAATGAAATATCACCTACCTTAAAAGATACTGGGAGCATGAGATTCAGATCACGCCAATTAAGAACTATAAAAGCTCCTTTATCAATATTTTCAAGATCATTAGTTATCGAGAAATCTCCATTTAAGTTATTCCTGATGACCGCAGTCAATCTTTCGCCATCACAATTGAAATTTGAGGAAGGGTTAAGAGTAATAAGCAAACTAAGAAAAAATGAAATAAAAATCATTTATTTTGATTATGTGAGAAATTTTTCTGTAAAAATAATATTATTTTTTTGTGATCATAATTCGTTGTTCTTAAAAAAAGAACTTATTGGATACTTGTTGAGAGTAAAAATTCGGTAAAATAAATACATTCAACAGGTTCTTCAAATCAAAAACTTAAAAGATACTAATTCCAATTCTACGAAAATCAGTTGCACATATCTTGGAGATTTGCACACTGAAGCAAAACATTCTCTTTCAGGGAGTGTTATACATACTGATGCACCTAAAGACCATGACGGAGAAGGAGAAGATTTTGCTCCAACTGATTTATTAGCTTCTTCTTTGGGAACCTGTGTAATAACAATTATGGGTATTGAGGCAAAACGTAGAGGTTGGGAACTTGGTAAAATTAAAATTGATGTTTATAAAACAATGACATCAGAGGGACCTAGAAAAATAAAGACTCTTGTGCTAGAAATTTTTATGCCAGATGAATTAGATTCTGAAAAGTATAAAATCCTTCAAAGAATAGCTGAAGACTGCCCTGTTAAACATAATCTTGAGGGCTCTGTTGATATTAAGTTGAATTGGTACCAAACCAAACTTTAAACATAGAAGTAACTTTTTTGATTATCTTTTAATTGTCTGATTATCAAAAAGCTTGTTGATTCAGTTGTCTTTTGCATTATTTAGGCTGAGAAGTAACCCTCCAATTAGAGCAGAATTCATTAGAGTAGCTTTTATTTGGAAAGGAAAAAAATGAAATATAATAGTAGTTGGGACTATAAATAATAGTAGAAGATAGGCACCTAATTTTTGCTTGAATCCTGAGATAAAAAGTATTGAGCCAAAAATTAGGCAAAAGATAGCTAAAACTAATAAGAATGAAGCTAAACTAGGAGGTATATTTTTATTTGATATAACTTCAGAAGTCCTTTCGAAATTTATTATTTTACCAGGAATTGCATAAATAAATATAGCTGAAATTAAAAGTCTACTAATAAAATTTCTTGTTTGTTCAAAGGTCATTGACTCATTATCAGAGGGGAAAATTAATTTCTACTGGAAATTTGTAATCTCATCTTGTTTTATTATTATGTAATATATTTTTTTTGTGGATATCGCTCGTTTTTTTATTATAGTGCTTTTTTTGTGAGTAATCAAAATACAAATATCTTGCTATGTTACTTTTAGATTATTTAACTTTTGACAATGAGAAGGGATTTGGACTCAGGTCGATCATTTTATAAGAAGGGTTCGTTACATAATAAGGTAGGCATGATATTGCTTTGGGTCTTCATATCCTTGGCCTTAATTCAAATTTTTGTAATGATTTTTAGTTGAGTTATATTTTTATAGTTCTTTAATATTATACGAGTGATGAATTTATATAATATTAAATTGTAGATAAATTGAATGTGAATTCATTTTATCTAAGTTCTTATTTAATTATGATTCTTCTCAAAATTACTAATGCATCAGATGTGGTTGCCTCTAAAGCAGGTAAATTATTTGAGAAAATGACTCCTGAAATGATTGATCAGAAATTAGTAGAAAGTCAGGTTATTCAGCAGATGATTGATCAACTTCAATTAGAGGGCCTTGAAGGGCAGATCTCTAGCGTCAAAGGTTTAGATATTAGTGATAATAATTTAATAACTAAAAGTAGTTTTAAAATTAGGTCTACAAAGACATTCTGAATAAAAGAAATAAAAGTATTTACTATATTTATAAAAAAAAAGATAAGAACAGACTAAAAGCTAGTTTTTATAGATTGTCTAGTATATCTTCTCTCTTGGAGAATATTATAAGTAGGGATTTAGCTTAATTTTGTTGAAAATTTTCTTTGAAAAACTTAATTATTTATTATTGAGAAGAGATTTGTTTTTAAAGCCCAATTTTATCTATTCTTTAATCAAATTGATAAGGAATTATTTTGGGCTATGGTCCTCCAAAAATAAACAATGAAGAAGATCGCTTAAGAGCTCTTGCGGAATACAGAATCTTAGGTACCCAACCTGAGCAATGTTATGACGACATTACGAAAATTGCTTCTTTAACTTGTGGAACTCCTATCTCTTTAATGAGTTTGGTTGATACAGATAAGCAATGGTTTAAATCAATGTGTGGTTTTGAGACTAAAGAAACATCAAGGGACGTATCTTTTTGTGCTCATGCAATTGCTAGTCCAGAACCGTTGATTATTGAGGATGCTTTATTAGATGAGAGATTTAAATCAAATCCTTTGGTAGTAGAGGAACCAAAAATTCGTTTATATGCTGGCTTCCCTCTTCAAACGCCAAATGATCAGAGAATAGGCACGCTATGCGTGATTGACAGGAAGCCAGGACATTTGTCTGATCAACAGCATCAAATTATGGAGGCATTATCTAGACAGGTCGTAACTTTATTGGAACTTCGTAAAAGATCTATTCGTCTTCTTGATGCTCTCACCCAAATGCATAATACGGAAGGCATCTTGACGACATGTTCATATTGCAAAGAGGTTAGGGATGCCGATGGTGAGTGGCAGCATTTAGAAAAATACCTCTCAAAAATTGCAGATATTCGTTTTAGTCATGGGATTTGCGATTTATGCATGGAGAAGCACTTCCCTGATGTATTAGAAGTTTGGAGCGATGACAAACTTAATTTAAATAGTACAAAAAACAAGCCAGAATGCAAAAAAAGTATTTAGTTAAATAGAAAATTAATATATTTGAGTTATTTGCTTCCTAAATTTTTTGATAAATATATAAATACTTTTAAAATTTATTTATCAAAGAGTTCTTAATATGATTGGTTCTTTTGCTGCAATAGCTGCAGTAATATCTTGGACTTTTGCTTGTTCTATTTGGCGTAGAGAATCTAAAAACTTGCTACCTAGGCAAATCAATATTTATAAAAATATTTTTGCTTCAGTATTTTTTTTACCAGTTGTCTTAACTATAAGTTGGTTTTCTGATATATTTTCTATCTTTATTTTGATGATAAGTGGAATACTCGGCATTGCTATAGGTGACACTTTATATATAAACTCTTTAAAAATAATAGGGACAAGAAAAACTCTTTCATTTGAATCATTAACTCCAATAATTGCAACTACTATAGGAACATTTGGTATCGATGAGATATACCCTCAAAAAGTATGGATAGGATCTTTGATTGTCTCTTTCTCTTTATTAATGATTGTACGTCAAAACACAATTAAAAAAGACTACTCTAGAGAAAAAAATATTCTTGGTATTCTCTGCGCATTTGGGTCAGTCCTTTGCGCTGTTGTGGCAGCTTTGTTGTCAAGGGTCATTTTAATTAGTTCTACATTAACCCCTTTAGAAACAACTGAAATCAGACTTCTATCAGCATCAATATTTTTATTTTTAATTTTTAAAAAAGATTTTTTGAGTCTTCTTAATAATAGATCAATAACTAAACAAAATCATTCAAATTTAATTTTGTCAACCTTACTTGGTACTAATTGTGGAATCCTATTTCAACAGATAGTTTTTAAATTTTTACCTATTGGAATTGGTTGGACTTTGTTAAGTCTTTCTCCTGTCTTAGCACTTTTTATTTCGAAAAGAGAAGAAGATGAAATAAATAAATTAACAATCTTTTATTCTTTTTTATCTTTTATTGGAGTTGCTATTACCTTAACTTAGACCTCAAAGTAATCATTCTCCTGCCAATATTCATCTGGATCATCTTCTACGTCAGGCGGGTCTTCCAGTTCTCCAGGCTTCTCACCTAGTAGTATAAGTAATCCTTCTAAATATCTCATCTCAGAAGGGTCATCTGAATTATCAAGACGCTCTTTGACTTTTTCGGCAACTTGAGGATCTCCTTGCTCAACAGCTTTTGTTAATAAATAAAGAGGATCTTTTTTGGGGTCTATCTCTTTCATTTTAATTAGAAATTATTTAGGTAGGTGAGATTGAGTCTTTAATATTTTCAAGATAAACTTCTATCAGTTGTACCTGGATAGAAAAGAGTATTTTGATTGATATTAATTTCTGAAAACTTGATAGGTTCCCAAAATAAATCTCTTGTAATCAAAAAACGAATATCTTTATCTTTTAAAAACTTTTCATTAACAAGTTCTTGCAGTACTTTTATAGGAATTTCTTCCCATTTGCTTGAATTAGTTAACCAATTATCCATTTCCCAAACAGGTTCTGAATTTATTATTTGAAAACCAAAGGCTTTTTCCCTGTCTTCTGATATCTCCGAAAGGTACCAATCACCTACAACTCCATATAGATGACAATAAATTAAATCATTATCCGATCCTTTGGGTTCCCCTGATATCGATTTCATTAATTTAGCAATTGACTCTGGAACGAGAACAAGCGGATTTTGATTTTGTTCGGACAAAATAAAACAGAATGTATAAACCTTGTTAAAAGGATTTAATACCTAATTATATTTTTTATAAAGTAAATTATGTTATTTATATTTCTTATGTAATAAACTTACTAACATTTTATTCTCCTTGATCAGACCCTGTCGCTTTAAGTGCTTGTAAAGCCATATTTATATGTGCACCCATTGCCCCAAAGGCCAATAGAGATTTAGAATTTCTATTCCTAGTAAAAACTTTCTCATTCTTATTCATCAATAGTAATATTTTTTGACTTGTTTCTGTCCAAATTTTAATTAAATCATTGAAATTCTGTTCTTCTTTGACTCTGTTTTCTTCAGAGGATTCATTGAGGGATATATCTTTCTTAGCTTTGATCAAAAAGTCATTTAATTCCCTATGACTAATAGCATTATGTGAGAATTGATTGTTATTCAACATGCATCTAGGTATATATCTACAAAATATCACACGTTATATCTCCTCTAAGGGTGGATTTCCGACCAAATCTAATCAGTTTTTTAAAGTGGATCATTTAATAACGCTATACTTTTTAACTAGTTTCTTGAAATGATCTCCTCTCTCTTCATAGTTGTGGTATTGATCAAAACTTGCACAGGCCGGAGATAGTAGTATACTTTTTGAATTTGTTTTTCTTGCTATATCAATAGAAGCAATTATCGCTTCTTCTAGATTTTTTTTGACAATTATTTCTCCTCTATAAGAAGACATTAATAATGCTTCCTTTAAGTTATTTGCACTATATCCAAATAGAACTATCCCATTAGTAGATTGCTTTATTTGTTTCATCCATGGTAGAAAATCTCCTTTCTTTTTTATACCTCCAGCTAATAGGATTGTTGGATATGGCATTGATTTCAAGCCAGTTATTGAAGAGTCGAAATTAGTGGCTTTGCTGTCATTGTAAAAACTTAAATCGTTCACCTTTCCTAAGTACTCTAATCTATGGGGAATTGATTTAAATGAATTTATAGATTGTGCTATTGATGAAGGATTAAGACCTATTTCTCTTGCTGCTGCTGTTACGAGCAAGAGGTTTTGCAGATTATGCTTTCCAGGTATCTTTAGTATGGAACTGTGAAATAGTTGTGTTTGTTTTTCAAAAATATAACCTTTTTCATCGACCCAGAATTTTGGATTATGAGAATAGAAGGACTGTTTATTTATTCCAACCCATATACCCTTAGGTAATTCTTTTCTTTTGCTGGATAAATATTCATCATCAGAGTTATAAATTCGAATTGACGATTTCTCTAATAAACTCCGCTTGATTTTGAAATAAGTTTTTATATCATTATGTCTTTCTAAATGATCCGGTGTAAATGTTGTCCATATACCTATAGTCGGTGCGACTTTTGGTGAAGCTTCAATTTGATAGCTACTTAATTCTATAACCAGCCAGTCTAATTCTTGATAATTATCTTTCATATTTTCCAAAGCAATTTCTGATAATGCTTTCCCAATATTTCCTCCCATTTCAGTATTTAAATTATTGAATTTAAGAGCATGATTAAGCATATTTGTGACTGTAGTTTTTCCATTTGTTCCAGTTATGCCAATAGAAGGAATATGCTCTAACCTTTCCCAAGCTAATTCTACTTCTCCTTGAATGTTTATATTTTTCCTTCTTAATTCTCTAAGTGCTTTATGTTCCCAATCTATTCCTGGGCTTACAATAATATTGCAAATTCTTCCTATCCATGGTGTGAAACTATTAATCTCAAGTGGTTCGTCAAGGAAAATAACTTTGATTCCTTCTGATTTTAACTTGTGAGATATATTGATTAGTTTTTCATTTGAATTATTTTCTAATACAATAACGTTCTTTCCCTCTAGTTTTAGTAGCCTTGCTGCACTTATTCCTGAGCTACCTAGTCCAAGTACAATATGTATAGAATTTGATTGCATTCGTTTTGACAATTTGATTTAGATTCTATGTAAATAGTTTTTCTAATTGGTAGTTAGCTATGCGCTTAAGTTGAATTTGATTTCATAAAACTTTTACTGAGCTCTAATATAAAATATTTTTCTATTAGTATTCTTTTCCATTTTTAAATAAAGATATTTTACTTATTAGTCTTTGAATAGCTCCCTTTTAAGAAGCGAAGTTGATATTTCCTAAATTGATTTTAATAAGGTTAAAAAAAGCTTAATACCTCTAGCTTTATTCTTTAAAAGTTGTTTTCATGTTAATGAACATGCTTTTTTTTAATGGCTGCAAAAATTGAGGGTATAGAAATTTTAAAACAAAAAGAAATTCAAGAGTCAACGAATGTTGAGTATTCATTGAGTGGTTTGGCGGATCAGAGCGAGAGTGAAATTACATGGATTAAACTTCATCAAATGTTTGATAAGTAAAGAGTTTAAAAACTTTCTCTGTTACTTTTAATTAGGCAAATGTCTACGCCATTGACACTTAGTGAATGGGCGATACTGGAATCGAACCAGTGACTCCTACCGTGTCAAGGTAGTGCTCTACCTCTGAGCTAATCGCCCTTGTAAATCAACTTAGAACTTTAGTTCTATGTCCCTCAATGAAGTTAGCAGGCGATAGGACCTGATAAATCATTGCCTTAGTAATTTGATTCTCCAACGCTCCTTTTTGGTTTTATCAATATTTAAAATTTTAAGTGAGCCTTTTTTCTCTAAATGAATAAGGTCTCCAATATTTACCGATTTGCTTGGCTGCTCATTTATATCCCAGTTAAGTCGTAAATATCCTTTTTTGATTTGTGTGGTTATTTTTGATCTTGATAATCCAAAACCTGCAGAAGCTATTGCGTCAATCCTAGTAGATGCTTCAACCGTATTAATTACTTTTTCTGTTCTTTTAAAAGGTATCTCCATCTCTTTTAAATCTAATGCCTCGATTGAAATTTCAACTTCTCTTATCTTCCCTGTTTTTTGATCTAATGAATCAGCACATTTTTCTGAGCAAATAGCTTGAGCTCCTCTGTCTCTAATTAACCAAATGTCTCCAACTTCATCTGCTGGAGCACCAAGTTCATGTAAAATATCTCTAAAATCATTTTGTTTGGCTCTATCAAAGAGAAAATTTCCTTTAATATAAATACCTTTTATTGGAATATCGATCGAGGGTGAATCAACGTCTTCTTCGTATCTTAGGAAACATATCTTTTTACGTTCTGCACTGGGGAATCCTCCCTCGAAAAGAAGACTTATATCGTTTAGATTATTAAATTTACTTTTAACTTCCTCTATTAATTGTGCTGATACAAAAGGAGACCATATTGCCTCTCTTTTTTTTAGAGACTTTTCAGCATAGTCAAGCAAAGTCTCTAAGTCTTTACGGGAATGACTTTTAAATAGAATCTTTTCTTTTGGAAGATGCATTAAAGAGATTGAAGTTTTTCATTTTTTATATAAATAGTCTAAACCATTTATTCTTTATTTTGAGAATTAGAATATTCGTTTTTAAGTCAATACTATTAATGTTTTTATACAATTTCTTGATAAATAATATTAATTTAATTTTATTCTTTTCCTATTGTTATTATTTCTTGGATGTCTATTTCTTTTAGAATTAACCAAGGAGGTTCTATCTCTATTGGTATTTCCAAAATTAACAGCCAAAAACCTTCTTCACTTTTTTTTCGAATAGCTCGCAAATCATCAACTGTTTCTTGGTTAATACCCCCAGCTGAAAAAAAACTTCCAAGTGCTCCTGAAACCATTCCAATGAGGCCACCTAAAAGCTTCTCTAACTGATTTGGAAATCCCATTTCTGCAAATGTCTTCAGATCGGTCATTTGAGAAAAACTTAGGCCTGCAATAAAACCAAAGGGTATTAACCATGTCGCTAAAGTCTTTTGGCGATCTTTTCGAGCAAGAGCTGGATTCAAAAGCTTGATATTATTAAAATTTGATTGATTGACAAATATTTCCTCTGATTTGTCTGAATTTGAATTCTCATGGTCAGATTTGTTATTCAATGGTTCTACAAGATCGCAATTAAGGATAGGTGTTTGAGCCTCTCTCAATCTGAGTATCAACTCTTTTGCTGGTTTCTTTTCTTTTAAGATGATGACAAATGTGGACACTAATTAACTCCTTGAAATGTTTGGATTTTCAATCCTGCTCAACATAATTCTGGTCAGCGGCAAATAGATCACTAAAGTTCAGTTCGGCACGTTTATCGCCTTTAATGACGAAAGTTCTTGTTTCTGATCCCATTGATCAAGCAGGTATTGATATTCTTACTCAGGTTGCTCAAGTTGACCAAAAAATAGGTCTTTCGATAGATCAATTAAAGAATATAATCTGTGACTATGACGGGTTAATGATCCGTTCTGGAACTCAAGTTACCTCGGATGTTATTTCTGAGGCGAAGAAACTGAGAATCATTGGTAGAGCTGGAGTTGGCGTTGATAATGTTGATGTACCATCCGCTACTAGGAAGGGGGTATTAGTTGTTAATTCTCCAGGGGGGAACACTATTGCGGCAGCTGAGCATGCTCTAGCAATGATTCTTGCATTATCTAGAAATATTCCTCAAGCTCATGCAAGTATGTTTTCTGGTGGTTGGGATCGGAAGAAATATGTAGGGAATGAGCTTTTTAAGAAAACTTTAGGAGTAGTTGGACTTGGCAAGATAGGATCTCATGTCGCCAAAGTTGCGAATGCGATGGGTATGGAAGTCATTGGGTTTGATCCTTTTGTTTCCATTGAAAGAGCTCAGCAAATGCAGGTTCGATTAAGTGATATTGATGCGTTGTTCAAAGAATCAGATTATGTAACCCTTCATCTACCAAGGACCTCTGAAACAGAGAATTTAGTTGATATTGACCTTCTTAGAAAAATGAAATCAACTGCAAGATTAGTTAATTGTGCAAGGGGCGGTATTATCAATGAAAATGATTTAGCTCAAGCATTAGAAGAAAATGTTATTAAAGGTGCTGCAATCGATGTTTATGCTAAAGAACCTTTAGCTGAAAATTCCCCACTACGTGCCGTAAAAAAAGGATTGGTACTTACTCCTCATCTTGGAGCTTCAACTGTTGAGGCTCAACAAAATGTAGCTATTGATGTTGCAGAACAAATTAGAGATGTTCTTTTAGGTTTGCCAGCACGCAGCGCTGTAAATATTCCAGGTCTTAGTGCAGAGATAATGGATAGTCTTAAACCACATTTAAAATTAGCCGAGACATTGGGATTATTAGTCAGTCAAATTTCAGGGGGACAGATTCAAAAATTAGAAGTACGTCTGCAAGGAGAATTTGCTCAACATCCATCTCAGCCTTTAGTTATTGCCACTTTGAAGGGATTACTTACAAATGCATTGGGAGATAAAATTAATTATGTAAATGCTTCATTGGAAGCCAAAGGTCGTGGTATTGATGTCGTCGAAATTCAGGATGAGTTGAGCCCAGAGTTTGCCCGAGGCTCTTTGCAATTGGATAGTTTTAGCGACAAAGGTGGACATAGCGTTTCTGGGACAGTTTTTGGTGATGGCGATCTTGGCATTACAAGTATTGATGAGTACCCAATAAATTTTGTGCCAAGTAGACATATGCTTTTTACAAGGCACAGGGATATGCCTGGAATAATTGGTCAGATAGGTTCACTTCTAGGAAAACACAATGTGAATATTGCTTCAATGCAAGTAGGAAGAAGGATTGTAAGAGGCGAGGCCGTTATGGTTTTAAGTATCGATGATCCTATTCCGTCTGAATTGTTAGTATCTATTCTTTCAATGCAAGGAATCAACGAGGCACATTCTGTGACTTTATAAATTGTTGGTTGCAAAAACTATAGATTTACACAACTCCCAGTTCCCTTGGTTGAGATTGGAGCAGGAATTTCCAGTAGAGCTAGAAGATTCTATTTATTGGCTCCTGAGCAATTTAGAAATTCATAGATTTTCTTTTGAGCATGATCCAAATGAACACTTCACTAAAACCTTATTTATATGGCTTCCGTTGAATGAGTGCTCAGTCAGAGAGCAAGAGACACTAGTACAATCATTAATCTCGTTAGCAAAAACTTTCGGCTTGACGTTGACTCCTTGCAAATGGATTCAAGTAAAAGATGAAGATTGGAGCTTAAGTTGGAAAAAAAGTTGGAAACCAGATCCCGTAGGTAAATCAATTTTAATTTTGCCGGCGTGGTTAGATGTACCTGAAAAATTTTTAGAGCGAAAAGTTATTCGTTTAGATCCTGGAAGCGCTTTTGGAACTGGTAGCCATCCTTCTACGAGGTTATGTATTGAAGCATTGGATGATAATCCTCCATTAGGTCAAGTAATTGCTGATATAGGTTGTGGAAGCGGAATACTATCTTTAACGGCATTAAAATTAGGAGCCAAGAGTACTTTCTCCGTTGATACTGATTCTTTAGCAATATCAGCCACCAAAATTAATTCTGCCTTAAACGATTTTTCTGAAAATCTCTTAAATGTTTTTCTTGGCTCTACCGAAGAAGTTGAGGCGAATATGCCGAGAAAAAAAATTGACTTGATCCTCTGCAATATTCTTGCACCTGTCATAAAATTAATAGGACCAGATTTCGAAAAAATTATTGGTCACAAAGGTAAAGTTATTTTGTCTGGTTTATTAGTTGAGCAGATTGAAGAACTTCGAGAATTTTTTTTAAAACTTGGTTGGCAAGTTCTTGAAATCAAAATAAAGGATCAATGGGCCTTAATGGTATTGACTCTTGCTTTAACTTAATTTAAAAAACTCTAAATTTTCAGTTTAAAAACCTTCATGACATCTTTTAAGGTCACTTTTATTAATGAGTTAAGTGGTCTTAAAGAGATTATTGATATTCCAGATGACAAATATATTCTTGACGCTGCCTCTGAACAGAATGTTGAGCTTCCTGCCTCATGTAGAGAAGGAACTTGTTCGACTTGTGTAGCTAAATTAGAAAAAGGTAAGGTTGATCAACAAGATCAAAGTTTTTTGGAAGATGATCAAATAGAAAAAGGATATATTTTGACTTGCAAGGCATATCCAGTCTCTGATTGCACGATAAGAACCCATGTTGAGGATGAATTGTATTGATATTAATTTTTTCGCCAGATTTTCATAGTTTTGCTTGCCAAAGATCTCCTTTCTCGCCAACCTCTGGTTTATGTGCTCATGGGCGCAAATAAAATTATTTAGGGATTAATTGATTTCAGAAGCTTTGCCAACTAATAAAGTTCAAGGTCTTTTAGATCATGGCTCTATTCACTCAAGTATTGGAGGCCAATTTAGTTTTAGGGTTTTGGGCCCATGTTGTCGTCTCTATGACCGTGAGGAATTACCTTGGCCTTGCTGCAGGCTTTCATGGCGAAGTAAGGAGCCTAGTTGGAAAAGAATTGGGAAAAGATTGGTTGCTGATATTGCCGCACAAAAATGTCCATCATATTCTGTTGAGATTATCCAACCGGGAGTGAAACCAACAAAAACAATTTTGACGTTGTTTTCTAGTCGTTTAGATTCAAATATTCAGGAATGGTGGTATAGCAAACATCCTCGTTCTAGAGATAGTTCAAATATTGCGCCTCAAGTGGCAAGAATTTAGAACAATTGAAAATTCTTTTTGGATTTAAAGTGATGAAGATATGAAGCATTTCAGGCATAAGTTCATACCATTTTTCAAATTTGAAGGATAATTGAATTAATTAAATTTCAACACAGGGATGAACTTCGACTATCACGCTGTTGCTTCTGCTGCTACTGCTGCTATTCCTTTGGCTGCTGGAGCCGCAGGAGTTGGTTATTTTATATTGCGCCAAAAAGGCTTTGGCTTTGGGACCTCACATTTGTTAGTTGGGTTGCCTATGTTTGCGGTTGGTGGAGCTGCAGCGGCTTTCTTCCTAATCACAAAGTGAAAAAAGTTAGTTCTTAACCAATAAAAAAGGGGCCATTGGCCCCTTTTTTATTGGTTGTTAAATTTTCGATAAATTTAAGTACCTGGGTTGAAGCCTTGACCTTTGGTCGCAGGCACATATCCAGCGGCTGTAGTGCTACAACCGAGACTTTCGGCTGTGCTTCCAGTAGCTACTTTACAAAGATTCTTTTGTTGACTTCTATCTAATACAGCATCAGTAAAGTCAGCGCCATCAATGGTTACACCATCAAAAACACTCTTAAGTAACTCTGCACCAGTCAGTTTTACATTTGTGAGGTTCGCATTATCAAACCTTGTTGCATAGGCAATGACATTAGTCATGTTTGCGCCCGTTAGATCAGAGTCCTTCAAAGTTGAGACACTGAAATAAGCCCCAGTGAAATTCGCCCCACCAAGATCTTTTCCTGATAAGTCGTATTTAACATACTCTGTATTTTGTAAGTCCTTACCAGCCAAGCTTGTATCTAAGCTCTCCACTGATGAAGGATCGCTGGGATACAGGGCACTTACAGAAAGAGGACTAATAATGAGACTTACAAGCACAGGTATCAAAACAAATAGTCTTGTAAGGGACCGTTTAAGAGAAGAAATAAAAGAATCCATTAATAACGCCAGCGATTGACGGAAGCACCAAACTCGACCATTGTTTCATGTAGTGGCATTTCATAGGCAAGGGATCAAGAACTGTTGCAGCGTTTCTTTATATCAATTTGCAAAAAGTCTTTTGCTAACTGGGTATTTTCAAAAATTGCTTTTGCTTCATTAAGCAAATCAATTGGACTTGTTTCGTTCCCGGGGGTATATCTCGGGCTCAAATGAGTCAAAATTAATTGTTTTACGTTTGCTTTCTCAGCAATTTCAGCAGCCATTGTGGCAGTTGAATGCCCGCGTTGATAGGCCATATCGGTCTCCTTATGTGAGTATGTGGCTTCATGAATTAATAGATCGGCTTCTCTAGAAATTTCAATTGCGGATTCTGTATATACAGTATCTGTGCAATAAACCATGCTTAAGCCGGCTCGAGGAGGACCGCAGAAGTCTTTCCCAGAAAAGATGCGACCATCTCCTAATTTAACTTCCTCCCCTCTCTGCAGGGCCGCATAAATTGGACCAGGAGGTATTTCTTTTGACTTTGCTTTTTCTATATCGAATCTACCTAGTCTAGTTTTTTGATTCACTCTGTAAGCAAAAGATGGTATTCGATGCTTTAGTGGAGCAGTTTTGACTTCTAAATCGAAATCTTCAAACAAAATTTCTTGATTAATGGCAGCATTTTCAACCTTATGGAATTTTAGAGAGTAAGCCAATCTGCTTGAACTGTTATACAAGCAAGAATCAATAAAGTTTTTAAGAGGAGCTGGCCCGTATAGCTCGATGCCAGAGCTGCTGCCTGCTAATCCAATACTTGCTAGAAGTCCAGGTAGACCATAAATATGATCCCCATGCATATGTGTAATGAATATTTTTTTGATTTGAGATAACTTAAGATTGCTTCTTATGAATTGGTGCTGTGTACCTTCGCCACAATCAAACAACCACAATTCTGACCTTTGTGGAGGCTTTAGAACCATCGCTGATACGTTCCTAGTAAGAGTTGGAACTCCTGAACTTGTTCCTAGAAAAGTGACTTGCAAGTTTTTCCCCTTTTAAGACATGGTGCCTTTCACAGCTTTGACCACTGGTGGATCTTCTTTCTTATAGGCAAAATTAGTACTTAAATCCAATTTTTATTGTGAGCACATCACCCAAAAGAAAATATGGATGGGCAATAATCTTTACAACTATATTTTTGATCTCTCCATCAAAGGCAATTGCGGCAAAAGAGCCAATAATGCGTGTTTTGATAGCTAATGAAAATAAGGCAAAATTTAGAGCAGATAGTGTTGAAAATATTTTTGTTCAAGGTATTTCCTCTAATCATAGAAGAATTAAAACTTTAAATTTAGTTTATGAAAATAACAAGGTTCAATATTCAATTAACAATAACTTAAATAAATGGTTTGAATTACCAGATGATTTTAACTTAATTATTAGAAATGGTGATAAAAGAGGGATCTGGTTTAAGAATAGAAGATATGCTGGAGAATTAAGAGTTTCATTGAATGATAAAAAGTTAAATATAATAAATTATTTAAAATTAGAGAAATATTTGAAAAGTGTTGTTGGCAGTGAAATGCCAAAAGAATTTCCACTTGCAGCACTTCAAGCTCAAGCAATAGCAGCCAGGACTTATGCCTTAAAACTATTAGATAGTAATAAATTATTTGACCTTCATTCAACACAAGATAGTCAGGTTTATTTGGGGCTTGAATCTGAAACAGAAAAAATAAATAGAGCAGTTAGAAGTACAAGCAGGCTTGCTCTATTTTATCAGAATGAGCTTATAGAAGCTGTCTTTCATAGTAGTTCTGGCGGCAGAACTGAGAATAGTGGTCAAGTTTGGAAGTATCAATTGCCTTATTTGAAAAGTGTTATTGACTATGATCAGAAAAGTGCTAATTACAATTGGACGAATAAATTTACTTCTGAAGATTTGGAAGGATTATTTCCTGATTTGGGTGGAATAAATAGTATTCAAATTATTAATAAAAGTAATACTGGAAGAGTTTTAAAAATTAGACTTTATGGAACCAATGGGGATAAGTTTGTATCTGGAAAATACTTAAGAAAAAAATTACAATTGCTTAGTACTAAATTTGATCTTCATTTGAAGTTTAATCAAATTAAGCTAGAAAATAAATTGGATTCTGATAATAAAATATTTGAAGATTTTTCACCTCAACCTCTCCCACCAATTCCAAAAGATTATTTCCTATTAGTGAATGGTTACGGTGCTGGTCATGGGGTGGGGATGAGTCAATGGGGGGCTAAATCTATGGCGGAAAGAGGAGTAAGTTTTCGTGAAATTCTAAATCATTATTATACTGGAGTTCAAATAAGAGCGTATTACTAAACCTTATAGTTATAAATTACTATAAGGTTTAGATTAATGGTTTCAACCAATTGCATTAAAAACAACCCTAGGTTTAATTTCAAAATCTTCGCCTAGTTCTGCTATGCCTAGGATTTTCTCCTTTTTATCCAGAACTAATATATTTTTATTATCAAAGATACTATCTTCAACCTTATTATATTGGCCTAACTTTAGACGTTTAATATTATTCTGAAAACATATCTTTCTCCCTGATCTCCAACTAATTATTTCTTCTTCAGAAATTAATTTAAAAGAAGAAAGATGTTTAAAAAATATAGTTGGGTTTAGTACTTTAGGTCTATTTTTTTCTTGGTAAAACTCTGATTTCTCAGGAAGTAATATGGAATCATTTTCGTTGAAATTATAAGCTTTTGTACGGCGTAATTTTTTTAAGTGACCACCGCATCCAATATTAGCTCCAATGTCTCTAGCCAAGGATCTAATGTAGGTTCCTGTTGAACAGTCGACGTCAATTAATAACTCACCTTTACTTTGAGACCAACTTATTAAATTTAATTTATTTATAGTCACTTTTTTAGGCTTTAAATCAAATTTTTCTCCTTTTCTGGCTTTCTTATAAGCTCTTTCTCCTTTAACGTGAACGCTAGAAAAAATGGGCGGTTTTTGTAATATCTCGCCTCTGAAATTTTCTAGTAGATAATTGATATCATTTTCGCTAATTAATGGCCAAATTTTAGATTCTAAGATTTCTCCTTGCATATCATCAGTATTTGTAGTGCTACCTAGCTGGATGATTCCTGTATAGGCTTTAGAACCTTGTAAATAAGAGATTAATCTTGTCGCATCCCCTATCGCTATTGGAAGTACCCCAGTAACTGAGGGGTCTAGAGTTCCACTATGTCCAATCTTTTTAATACCAAATACTTTTCGAAGTCTATTTACGCAATCATGAGAACTAAGCCCAGCAGGCTTATCAATGACAACAAATCCAAAAGGCTTTTCCAAAATTAATATTGTAGGTTGAGACTCACATGAAAAGATTGTTCAAGTTGCCCTGAGCATTTAAAGTTATAACTCAGAGTGTTCAGTGAGCGAAATAATATGACCAATTTAGATCTAAGTATTTCCAGATTCCTTAAAGATGGCTTTAATTTAAAAAAACATCTTATTGAGTTCCTTCATATAAATAATGATCAATTAGATCAAAGGTTAATAAACGGTGTTGATGATTTGGCAGCTCTACATCCAGGTGCACTTACTGAGAACAATGCAGGCGATTTTTACGAAGAAAAAGTTGGAGATGCTCATTTAATAGATCTAGCATCTTGGCATTTAAACAGTTCTAATTACATAGCTGACACGCTTCGTCTACAACAAAAATTTGCTTCTGGAAAAGTTTTAGATTTTGGTGGAGGTATTGGTACGCACGCTCTGGCTGCCTCGTTTTTGCAAGATGTTGAACATGTTTGGTTTGTGGACCTTAACCCTCAAAATAGAAGTTTTGTACAACACAGGTCTAGGGAATTGGGAATCGAAAATAAGATTTCGGTTTTTAGAGATTTAGAAAGCACATCTGATGTGATTTTTGATTCTCTTGTTTGCTTGGATGTCCTTGAACATCTTCCTGATCCAGCAAAACAATTAAATATATTTTTGGAGAAGCTTTCTCCTAAGGGAATAGCTCTAATGAATTGGTATTTTTATAAAGGAAAAAACGGAGAATATCCTTTTCACTTTGATGATCCTAGTCTGATTGAGAACTTCTTTTCTGCATTACAAGCAAACTACTTAGAAGTTTTTCATCCTTTTTTAATTACTGCTCGCGCTTACAAGCCATTAAAAAGGATAAACTAAACAGCTTTAACAGGGGAAATATTAATTCTTTTTCTATTTCTTAAGCCTCTACGAATACTTTCAAATTGAACAGAACCATCAGTTAAGGCAAAAAGAGTATCATCTTTGCCTTTACCTACATTGATTCCTGGAAGAATTGATGTACCTCTTTGACGAATGAGAATAGATCCAGCAGTTACTTTCTCGCCACCATAAGCTTTTACACCAAGTCTTTTTGAGTTTGAATCTCTTCCATTCCTGGTTGATCCAGTACCTTTCTTATGAGCCATGGTTTATGTAATCTTTTGATTTAAGTTATTTAGATTCTACTTTACTAGCAGTGGTGTTTGTTTCTTTAGATTCTTTTGTTTTTTTAGATTTTGATCCAACCGATATTGATTGAACTAAAACTCTTGTAAGTTCTTGACGGTGACCATTTTTTCTCCTTGTTTTTTTCTTTGGACGCATTTTATAAACAATTATTTTAGGTCCTCTTCTATGTTCTAAGACTTTTAGTTCTACTTTCGCATCTTTTATATAAGGTTTTCCAAGCTTTAAATCTTGACCATCGTTATGAAGAAGAACTTTGTCAATAGTTAAAATGTCATCAACTTCAGCATGGCATCTGTCCAAATCGTAATAACGGTTAGTTTGAAGCCAAAACTGTTTTCCAGAAGCTTCAACTATCGCATAAGTTTTATCTGTTGGAGTTTCCTTCTTGGGAGATGATTTTTTTTCAGCCATGATTATTGGTGACACGTTAAGGCTCGAAATAAAATAAAAAGGGATTTCCTTTTCTTAAATCGATTAAGCCCTAATCGTAATCGAAAAACAAAATAACATTTTCGCTTTTTGTTGGTTATTTAGTCAAGATTTAAGAAGAGCAAATGTTCTGTGGATCTTTTGGAGGTTTTCAATGAATGCAAGGAAAACATATATTCTTAAGCTTTACGTGGCTGGGAATACCCCAAACTCTATGAGAGCTTTGAACACGTTGAGAGACATCTTAGAAAGTGAATTTAAAGGAGTTTATGCTCTTAAAGTTATAGATGTTCTTAAAAGTCCTCAATTAGCAGAAGAAGATAAAATACTTGCTACGCCAACTTTATCTAAGATTTTACCTCCACCTGTGAGAAGAATAATCGGTGATCTATCAGATAGAGAAAAGGTTTTAATCGGCTTGGACCTTTTATATGATGAATTATCAGATCAAGAAATGTTTGTTTCTTCAGATAAATAATCGAATTTTCCAAACATGGAGTAAATGAATTCTTAAGCCCAACCGATAACCAAGCTATTTTTACGGTTAGTTTATTATGTTTTATATGTAACAGCTTTTAGCGTTCTTCAATAAAACAATTTGACCAAATATGCATGTTCAAAAACTCCCTACTGGAATTGAGGGCTTTGATGATATTTGTCATGGTGGGTTGCCTAATGCGCGCAGCACTCTAGTCAGCGGAACATCAGGGACTGGCAAAACAGTTTTTTCTTTGCAATATCTTCATCATGGAATATGCAATTTTGATGAGCCCGGGATTCTTGTTACTTTTGAAGAATCACCTTTAGATATTATTCGAAATGCTGCAAGCTTTGGTTGGGATTTACAAGGATTAATTGACCAAAATAAACTTTTTATTTTAGATGCATCTCCAGACCCAGATGGACAAGATGTGGCTGGAAGTTTTGATTTGTCAGGATTAATTGAAAGGATTAGTTATGCGATTAGAAAGTTCAAAGCTAAGAGAGTGGCTATAGATTCAATGACAGCGGTTTTTCAACAATATGATGCTATTTATGTTGTTAGAAGAGAGATTTTCCGACTAATAGCAAGACTTAAAGAAATTGGTGTGACTACTGTTATGACTACTGAAAGAATAGATGAATATGGTCCAATTGCTAGATACGGAGTTGAAGAATTCGTTTCTGACAATGTTGTTATTTTGAGAAATGTTTTAGAGGCAGAGAAGAGGAGAAGAACTGTTGAAATTTTGAAATTAAGAGGAACTACTCATATGAAGGGTGAATTTCCTTTTACTATGGGTCCCCAAGGCATAGTTGCATTCCCTTTGGGTGCAATGAGGTTGACTCAACGATCATCAAATATTCGCATAAGTTCTGGTGTTCCCGATTTGGATGAAATGTGTGGCGGAGGATATTTCCAAGATTCAATTATTCTGGCAACTGGTGCAACTGGTACTGGAAAAACAATGCTAGTTTCTAAGTTCGTTGAAGATGCTTATATAAATAAAGAGAGAACGATACTGTTTGCTTATGAAGAATCAAGAGCTCAACTTCTTCGAAATGCAACTAGTTGGGGGATTGATTTTGAGAAAATGGAAGCTGATGGATTATTGAAGATTATTTGTGCTTATCCAGAATCAACTGGCTTGGAAGACCATCTGCAAATTATCAAATCCGAGATTAGCGAATATAAGCCTTCTAGAATGGCAATAGATTCTCTATCTGCATTAGCTAGAGGTGTAAGTTTAAATGCCTTTAGACAGTTTGTTATTGGAGTTACTGGATATGCAAAACAAGAAGAAATAGCAGGATTCTTTACTAATACTGCTGAAGAATTCATGGGAAGCCACTCAATTACTGATTCCCATATTTCAACGATAACTGATACTATTTTGCTTTTGCAATATGTAGAAATAAGAGGTGAAATGGCTAGAGCAATAAATGTTTTTAAGATGCGTGGATCATGGCATGACAAAAGGATACGTGAATATATCATTACTAATGAAGGACCTGAGATTAAAGATTCATTTTCTAACTTTGAACAGATATTTAGTGGAGCCCCTCATCGTATTAATCCTGAAGAGCAGATACCAGGTGTTTTTAAAAGTATTCAACAAAATGAAGACTAGTTTATTTAATTAAAGACTTATCATTTTCAAGTTCCCAATTTTTCCTTGCTGACTTTAGTAATAGCTGATCAGCATCAGAATCTTCAAAAGGAAGTTCAAACCAAAAAGTCGTTCCAATGTTTGGTTCGCTAGCCATTCTTATCTCACTTCCGTGTTTGTCAACAATTCCTTTTACTATTGAAAGCCCTAGCCCTGTTCCTACCTCTGTATGAACTGAATCTTCAACTCTATAAAAACGTTCAAATATTCTTTGTTGATCAATTTCAGAAATGCCACATCCCGTATCAGATACTTCGACTCTGATTTTTGGCATTGGAGACAATATCTCACAATGCGGAGCTTTGTTTTCTAGGTCAACTGGCGAAGCAACGCATATGTCTGGCCATGTGTACGCTTTTAAATTTATTGTCCCTCCTTCTTTACTAAATTTAAGTGCATTACCAACAAGATTGTCTAGAACCTGAAGAATCATATCCCAGTTACCTAAAACAAATGCTAAATTACTTTCAACATTTAGTATTAGTTTTACATTTTTATCTTCAGCATTAAGTTTGTAATTTCTTAGTGTTTGTTCCATTGCTTCTTTTATACTTAGTCCTTCTAATTGAATCGTTCTTCCAGATTCTAACTTGGATAAGTCAAGAACATCATTTACTAGGCGAGTAAGTCTATCTGTTTCTGAATTAGCAACTCCAAGAAATTCTTTTTGCTCATCTTTTGTAAGTTGTTCACTTAAGTCATAAAGAGTCTCAACATAGCTTTTAATATTAAATAAAGGAGTTCTCAATTCGTGTGAAACATTACTGATAAATCTTTTTTGTGCTGCGTTTAATTGAACTTCCCTAGTGAGATCTTGAACTGTAACAGCAATACCCTTGATATTCTCTCCAGTAGTGTCTCTAACAGACTTTAAAACTATACGAAGTGTTCTTGGAGGCTCTTCAAGATTGCAACGTAAATCGTCACTATCTCCGAAGTTGTTTAATAGAGAGGTTATAGGTGTTTCAAGTTCTTTTACCAGAGGATCAGGAAGTTGATTCAATAATTTTTGACCTTCAAGATTTCTACCTTCCCAGCGAAAGAGTCTTCTGGCAGTTGGATTAACTAAAACAATATTTCCTTGTTCGTCAAGAAGTAGTGCTCCGTCAGCCATGGTGGCTATTAAAGATTGTTGTTTAACTTGCGCAGCTTTTAATTCTTCAATATTTGCAGCGTCATAGTCTTCCAGTCTGGATGCCATTGCATTAAATCCAGTTAGGAGTTCTCCTAGTTCTCCACTAATCGGAAGATCTACTCTTGATTTGAAATTACCTTTAGCAATCTCTCTTACCCCAATCACTAATTCTCTAATTGGACGAGTAATTGTCAGAGCATTAAATACTGCGCCTATTATCACTAAAACCCAAATAGAAATAAATACTGCAACAGTAATCTCTCTAGTTAATGCGGCTGTTGCAAGAGCTTTTTTATTTGGTGTTACTCCAAGTGCCAAAGTACCTAGATATTTTCCCTTCCAGAGCATGGGAACAAAAACATCAGTTACCTGGCCTTGTGGAGTCGAATGTTGCCTGACTAGTGGGAATTGAGGTTGTTTTTTTAATTCACTTGGTAGTTGAAGTTTTCTTGTTAGTTGTAAGGCACCTTCAGCCTCAGATTCTGAAGCTGTTGCACTAACTGGAATTCCCAGCTTTACAAAGCCATCTGGGTCAGTAAAGAAAATGTACCTTAAGTTTCGGCTTGAACGCCAAAACTTCTCTGCCACGTTGAAAAGTTCTCTGCTTTGATTATTGGCTACTAATTCCGTTACATTCCCTGATAGTAATAATCCTAAATCTCTTGCATATCTTGTATCATTCATGCCAGCGTCTTTTTGTATACTGCTCAAAGCAAAAAATGTAATAAGTGTCATTATGAAACTCACTACAAGTGTTCCAAATGCAAGTAATTTTGATCTTAAATTAAATCCTGACCACCATGAATATATTTTTTCAAATATATTTAACTCATTTATTAATAGATCCTCTTTTTTGGGTGAAAAGGTACTATCTTTATTTGAATTTGAATTATTCATTAAGTATATAATTAATTAAATATTTCTAACTTGGTATCCTATATCTTTTCGAAAATGCATCCCTTCATAGCTAATTCCCTTAAAGCTAGAGTAGGCAAGTTCGAAGGCTTTGTCGAAGTTTTCACCTTGGGCAACTATTGAAAGAACTCTTCCCCCAGAAGTAATTATATTATCAAATTCGTCGATTGTGGTTCCAGCGTGAAAAACTTGAAGTGAAGAGTTTGATTCAAGGTTAATGTAAATCTTGTCACCTTTTTGGGGTTTTTCAGGGTATCCCTTAGAGGCTGCAACTATGCAAGCACTGCATTCAGATTTAAATGTAAGTTTGGGTGCATTTTCAAGATTTCCTTTAGCACAAGCGAAAAGGACAGAAGCAAATTCCTCTCCCATTAAGGGCATTAAAGCTTGACATTCTGGATCGCCAAAGCGGCAGTTAAATTCAATAACTTTTGGTCCAGACGAGGTAAGCATTAAGCCCGCATAAATCACTCCGATATATTCGATCTTTTTTTTCTTTAAACCTTTTAAAGTCGGAATAAGAACCAGATCAGTTAAGTCTTTAAGATCTTGTTCATTAATTAATAGCGCAGGCGCATAAGCTCCCATCCCGCCAGTATTTGGTCCATTGTCTCCATCAAGTAATCTTTTGTGATCCTGAGCTGGAGGAAGAACAATTAATTTTTCTCCATCACAAAGAGCAAAAAGAGAAACTTCTGGCCCTTCAATTTTTTCTTCGAGGATAACTTTATTACCTGCAGAACCAAACTTTCCAGAAAATATGTCCTTAATTGCTTCCTTAGATTGTTCAATGGTGTCACAAACAGTGACACCCTTACCTGCCGCAAGACCATCTGCTTTGATAACGAGAGGTTGGTTAAATCTTTTAAGAATTTCTATTGCTTCTTCTTTAGACCCTGTAGACCAGTACTTGGCTGTAGGAATATTGTTTTCTATCATCAATTCTTTAGCCCACTCTTTGCTTGCCTCTAATTGAGCACCATCTTTGCCTGGACCAAAGACTGTTAAGCCTTCTTCACGCATTTTATTTGCCAAGCCTTCAGCTAAAGGAACTTCAGGTCCAATGATGACTAAATTAATTTCAAGTCGCTGACACTCATTAATAATTGTTTTTGCATCTTCAGATTGAGGTTTTAGGCAAACACATTTTTTAAAATGAGTGGTCCCACCATTGCCAGGACAAACATATATTTGTTCAATTGATTGATTCTTTGATATAGCCCAAGCTATTGAGTTTTCCCTCCCTCCACTTCCAACAATTAGTATCCTTCTTAATTCTTCAGTCTTTTGATTCTTTGTCATAGTTTTTCTCTTGATTGAATGAATAAATAGTTTTAGTGAATCTTTAATTACTTTTTGATTATTAGTTAATAGATTGGTTGGAGAAAAGTTATTTAGTGTTTGGAATTTTATGTTTTAAATGAATTTGTCTTGATTGAGGTGATTTTTGTAGCATTGTCTATTTATACTAATTAGATATCAGAGGTATTAATGAATCATATCCAAGGATCACTAATTTATGAAGGTAAAGCAAAACGAGTTTTTGAGTGTGAAAATCCAAATAGGGTTTTAATAGAGTTCAAAAATGATGCTACAGCTTTTAATGCAAAAAAACGATCAGAAATCGAGGGAAAAGGACGCTTGAATTGCAAAATTTCCGCTGCCCTTTTTAAATTGCTTGAATTGAATGGAATTCCTACGCACTTTTTAGCCCTTCAATCAGAAACATTAATGATTGCGGATAAAATTAATGTAATCCCTTTGGAAGTTGTTATTCGCAACATTGCAACAGGTTCATTATGTAGAGAGACACCAATCAATCAAGGAACAATATTAGAACCTCCACTACTTGAGTATTATTATAAAGATGATGAGTTAGGGGATCCAATTCTTACAGAAAGAAGATTAAAGTTGCTTGATTTGATTAGTACTTCTCAGATTGAAGAAGTGGAAAAAATCACTAAAAGTGTAAATAAAATTTTAAAAGAATATTTCGATTCAATTGATTTACTATTGGTTGACTTTAAATTAGAGTTTGGTCTTAACTCGTTGGGCAAGCTTGTGATTGCTGATGAAATAAGTCCGGATAATTGTAGGTTTTGGGATAAAACAAATTCTGATCCTAAAGGTCGCATCCTTGACAAAGATCGCTTTCGGCAAGATCTTGGAGGAGTGATAGATGCTTATGAGGAGATTTTGAAACGTATAGAAAAAGACTCCCCTAATGCTACTTAAGCAAATTATTCTTTGCCAAGAATTACTTCATTTAATTGATTTGTTTTGAAATTTATGCTCAAAAGACACACCAGCTCTAATAAGAAATTAATAGGCAAAGGTGCATATTGCATAGCTTTGGCAGTTCCTTTTATGAGTCTTTTTGCAGAAACTAAAGCCTCTAAAATAATCTCAGTTGAGGATAAACCAACTAAAATTTTTCAATTTAGTAATCAATCAAATCATTATAAATTTAATTTAGATTTTGATGATTTTTTGATTTCCCAGGAAGAAAATCAAAAAGATGAAAATACCGTTACTCAAGAAGAAAGAGTATTAATCTCAGAGATCATTATTGAGGGACTTGAAGATCATCCTGAGAAAGAGCGCTTAGAAATTGTTGCTTATGATGCAATGTTGATTAGACCTGGTAGTAAAGTTACAAGTGAAGAAGTAAAGAAGGATTTAGATCGAATTTATTCAACAGGTTGGTTCTCTGGCGCGAAAATTGAAACTTTACAGAGTGCTCTAGGAGTACAACTTTTAATTAAAGTAGAACCTAATCCGATATTAAATAATATAAGTATAATTCCGCTTGAAAGAAAAATATCAAACAAAAAATTAAATGAGATTTTTAAAAATGATTATGGGAAAACTTTAAATCTTAATACTTTACGGGTAAGGATTAAAGAAATTAAGGATTGGTATACGAGTAATGGATACTCATTAGCAAGGATATCTGGTCCAAGTCGTGTAACTATTGAAGGGAAAGTTGAACTTAATATTCAAGAAGGAAATATTGCTGGTATTGAGATTAATTTTATAGACGAAGACGGAAATACAGAAGATGAAAAAGGCAGATTAATAAAAGGAAAAACCAAAAGATGGGTTATTGAAAGAGAATTAATAACTAAAGTTGGAGATATTTTTGATAGAAATAAATTAGAATCTGATATCAAAAGATTATACTCAACTTCACTTTTTAATGATGTAAAAGTAACTCTTAAACCAGTGAGATCTGAACCTGGAAAGATTATTATTTCACTAGGTATAACAGAACAGAGAACTGGTTCTTTGACTGGAGGACTTGGTTATAGCGGAGCGCAAGGAGTCTTTGGGCAGATAGGATTGCAAGAATCCAATCTTGTAGGTCGATCATGGTCATCCAATATGAATTTGACTTATGGAGAATATGGGGCACTTTTAAACCTTTCACTATATGACCCATGGATTAAAAATGATAAACATAGAACATCCTTTAGAACTTCATTGTATTTAAGCAGAGAAGTTCCTCAAGAATTTAGAAGTCAAGAGGGTGGAAGTATTCGAGGAGTTAAAGATAGATATGAAGCACCTAATTCATCGATAAGTTACGATACTAATCAATCCCATAATTTAGATTTAAATAATAATAATACTTTAATTAAAACCGGCCCATTTGATAATCTTTCTTTCGCTGAGTCGTCAACACCACAGTTTAGCTGGTTTGATTACGAGGGCGACTCTATCGTTTTAGAGCGAACAGGGGGTGGTTTCTCTTTTGCAAGACCTTTAAATGGTGGCCAGCCTCTGAAAAAAGTTCCTTGGAGTATACTTATTGGAGCTAACTTCCAGAAAGTTAAGCCAATAGACTATGCAGGAGATAAAAGACCTTATGGAGTAGCATCAACAAATTTTAAAGAAGGTAAGGTTCCTAAAAATGAAGTTATTTGTGTTGCATATAATTGCTCTACAGAAAATACATTAGTTAGTTTTAAAAGTGCCATTACATACAACAACTTAGATAATTCAAGAAATCCAACTTCTGGAGATTATTTAAATATTGGCTCAGAACAATTTATTAGTTTAGGTAAAAATTCCCCTACTTTTAATAGAACTAGGTTTAGTTATTCTCGTTTTTATCCTGTTAATTGGTTGAAGTTTCATAAGGGTTGTCGACCCAAGCCTGGTGAAAAATCAGATTGCTCTCAATCATTGGGTTTTCAAGCAAAGGTCGGAACTATTATTGGTGATCTTCCTCCATATGAAGCATTCTGCTTGGGAGGAACGAACTCTATTAGAGGTTGGAACTCTTGTGATTTAGGTGTTGCAAGGAATTATGGAGAAGCAACAGCAGAATATAGATTTCCTATTTGGCGATTAGTCTCTGGATCGCTCTTTGTTGACGCCGGATCTGATTTTGGTTCCCAATCAAACGTTCCAGGGAAGCCAGGTAAAATTCTTGAAAAACCAGGATCTGGTTTTTCTGTTGGACCTGGAGCCGTTATCAATACACCTGTTGGCCCAATTCGGATAGAGGCTGCGACTCAAGATTTCAGCGGCAATTGGCGATATAACATCGGTATTGGTTGGAAATTCTAGTGTTCTCATTTCCCAATGATTACGAACAAGGTTGGACGCTTCAAAATGAAATTAAGAAAGATGGTATTGGATTACATACAGGTCTTCAATGTTCAGTCATTATTAAGCCATCCGAATTAGAAGGATTTCATATCTCTTTTTCAGAGGAACCTAATAACATTATTCCTTTAAATATTTCGCAAGTAAGGAATACTCCATTATGTACAACACTTGATCTCAATGGGAAGCACGTCTCTACTGTTGAACACCTGTTGGCTGCATTAATTGGCGCAGGTTTAACTCATGTAAATATAGAAATTAATGGAGGAGAGATCCCTTTACTCGATGGCTCAGCGATTGCATGGATCGAGGAAATTGAAAGGGTAGGAATGATTAATTCCATCTCATCTCCAAGACCAAGGCCAGAAATTAAATCTCCAATTTTTGTCAACAATGGAGAAAGTGTGATTTTTGCAATACCCTCAGATAATTTGAAATTAATAGGTTTGATTGATTTTCCGCATAAGGCAATTGGACAGCAAATGTTTTCTATTGAGCTGTCTCCAAATAATTTTGTTAAAGAAATAGCACCTGCAAGAACTTTTGGCTTTCTTGATCAGTTAGAAGAATTAAAGAAAGCTGGTCTCATTAAAGGAGGAGCACTTGAAAATGCATTGGTTTGTAATGGTGATTCTTGGGTGAATCCACCCTTGAGATTTGCAAACGAACCAGTGCGACATAAATTGCTTGACTTGATTGGAGATTTAGCTTTTGTTGGATTACCGAAAGCTCAAATTTTTGTTTATAAAGGGTCTCATTCTCTTCATGCTGAATTTGCAGCTTCTATTCAAAAGGTATTAACTTAATTAAATCTGATTTTGACTGACATTTCTTCTTCTCAACCTCTTGTTTTAAATAGCGAGCAAATAATGGGGCTTTTGCCACATAGATATCCTTTTGCTCTTGTTGACAGAGTGATAGAACATGACCCCGGCAAGAAAGCAGTGGCAATTAAGAATGTCACCCTAAATGAGCCTCAATTTCAAGGCCATTTCCCTGATAGACCTTTAATGCCAGGAGTCTTGATAGTAGAAGCAATGGCTCAAGTAGGTGGTTTGATTGTTTCTCAAATGCCTGATCTTCCAAAAGGACTGTTCGTTTTCGCTGGAATTGATTCAGTTAGGTTTAGGCGTCCAGTAATACCTGGGGATCAATTATTAATTTCTTGTGAATTGATAAGTATCAAAAGGAAGAGATTTGGAAAAGTTAGGGGAGAAGCAAAAGTGGATGATAAGTTGGTTTGCTCTGGAGATTTGATGTTTTCTCTTATGGATTGAAGTGATGACTGAATTTGAATATTCTGAAAGCTTAATTGGAGATAACAAAGTTAGCATTCACAACTTTGCAGAAGTATCTCCGAAGGCTGAACTTGGGAAAGGTGTATATGTAGGTTCAGGGGCTGTTATTGGTTCTAATGTTATTGTTGGTCCAAATACTTGGATTGGACCAAATGTAATTATCGATGGGAAAGTAAAAATAGGATCAAATAATAAAATTTTTCCAGGCGCGTGTATTGGATTAGAACCCCAAGATTTGAAATACAAAGGAGATGCTACTGATGTTGTAATTGGAGATAATAATACTTTTAGGGAATGTGTGACTATTAATAGGGCTACCTTTGAAGGGGAGAAAACTATCGTTGGGAATCAAAATTTATTAATGGCTTATTCACATTTAGGACATAATTGTGAAATTGGAAACAGCGTAGTCATAGCTAATAGCGTGCAGATCGCAGGTCACGTCGTTGTTGAAGATAGAGCTGTTATTGGAGGTTGCTTGGGGATACATCAATTTGTTCATATTGGTTATCTAGCTATGGTTGGAGGTATGACAAGAGTTGATAGAGATGTCCCTCCATATTGTTTAGCAGAAGGTCATCCTGGAAGAATGAGAGGACTAAATAAAGTTGGAATTAAAAGGTTAAGTATAGATAAGGAGAATAAAGAAGAATATCTACAATTAAAAAGAATTTGGAGCTTATTATTTAAATCTGAAAATGTAATTTCTGATGGTTTGAGAATTGCAAGACAAGAGAAGTTATTACAATCGTCAGCAAGGTTATGTGGATTTATAGAACTTTCTATTGGGAAAGGTAGAAGAGGTCTAATGCCTTCTTTAATGCCAAATAAATAATGAAGTTATTAATTAGCACTGGAGAAGTCTCTGGAGACTTACAGGGAAGTTTATTAATAAAAGCTTTAAAGACTAATGCAGAAGAAAGAAAAATTGAATTAGAGATAATTGCTTTAGGTGGTGAAAGGATGAGAGAAGCTGGGGCTCAATTAATATCTAATACTTCTTCAATAGGTGCAATTGGTTTTCTTGAAGCTCTTCCTTACGTTCTACCAACTTTAAATGCACAATCAAAAATTGATAATTACTTAAGTTCTTCTCCTCCTGACGCGGTTGTTTTAATTGACTATATGGGGCCAAATATTCGATTAGGATTAAAAGTAAAAAAAAAGTTCCCTAATATTCCAATAATTTATTACATTGCGCCTCAGGAATGGGCATGGAGAATAGGTGATTCGGGTACAACCGACTTGATTAGCTTTACAGACAAAATTTTAGCTATTTTTGAGGAGGAAGCTAAGTTTTATTCAGATAAAGGAGGAAATGTAAATTTTGTAGGTCATCCAATGTTGGATTTCTATAGAGATATTCCCACTAGAGAAGAATCTTTGAAGAGAATTGGATTAAGCGCTGATCAGAAACTTCTTCTTATTATTCCTGCTTCTCGAAAACAAGAGCTTAAATATATTTTACCCACATTACTTAGGGCGGCTAAGCTTCTTCAGGAAAAAGACCCTTCTATCTCAGTTCTAATACCGTCTGGTTTGCAAGAATTTGATGATTTATTAGATAGCAAATTAAAAGAAAATGGTGTATCTGGAAGAATTATTTATTCAAATGAAGTTGATGACATCAAGCCATTTTTATTTTCAGCTGCTGATTTGGCTTTGGCTAAATCTGGGACAATAAATATGGAATTAGCTCTAAACTCAGTTCCCCAAATCGTTGGATATAAAGTAAGTAGATTTACTGCTTTTTTCGCAAGAAATTTATTGAGATTTAATGTTAAATATATTTCGCCAGTTAATCTTCTTTTAAATAAAATGTTAATACCAGAGTTTATACAAGAGGATTTTAAAGCTGAAAAAATTGTCAATGCAGCATTAACAATCCTTGAAGATAATTCGACAAAAGAAGATATAATGCTGGGTTATAAAAGATTGAGAGATAAATTAGGAAAGCCTGGAGTTACAGATAGAGCATCAAAGGATATTCTGGACTTATTAGTTCAATAACCCTATGAATAAAATCTTCAGAAAAGTAATAGTAACTTTCATGCTCATGCAACTTTTAATACTATGGCCGTTGCAAGCATTTGCAGAATCAGAAGAAGCTGTTTTTGCAGGTGGTTGTTTTTGGTGCCTAGAGCATGATCTAGAGAAACTTGATGGAGTAATTTCGGCAGAAAGTGGATACTCAGGAGGAGATCTAACTAATCCAACGTATGAAAATCATAGTGGTCATCAAGAGGTTGTTAGAGTTAGTTTTGATCCCAATGTTATTAGTTATAAAGATTTACTTCGGCAGTATTGGGTGAATATAGATCCTTTTGATGACAAGGGACAATTTTGTGATAGAGGGAATTCATATAAGCCAGTTATTTTTACATCTAATCAAGAACAAGAGGGTGACGCAAAAGAGATTCAAAAAAATATTTCGGTTGCATTAAATATACCCTTGGACAAGTTAAAGGTTGATATTATTGACTTTAAATCCTTTTGGATAGCGGAGAAGTATCATCAAGATTATGCGGTTAAAAATCCACTTAAATATAATTTTTATAGAACGAGTTGCGGTAGAGATAATAGACTAAAAAAAGTCTGGGGCGAAAATAATTAATTTATTAATCCGCGTTTAGATTTAATTCTTTTATCCAATTAACTAATGTTCTTACTCCATAACCAGTTGCACCCTTTGGATTGATATCTCTATCTTTTTCAGTCCAACATGTACCTGCTATGTCAATGTGAGCCCATGGAATGCTTGAGTTTACAAATTCTTTTAGAAACAATGCAGCAGTAATTGATCCTCCTGGTCTAGGACCTGTGTTTTGTAAATCAGCAATAGATGATTTTATTCCAGATTTGTATGAATTTTGCATAGGCATTCTCCAAATCCCTTCTCCAGCTTTGCTCGCAGCTTTAGTTAATTGTTCGGAGAGCTGGTCATTGTCAGTCCATAAACCTGCTATTTCATCTCCTAAAGCAATCACGCAAGCCCCAGTAAGAGTAGCTAGATCTACTATGGCATCAGGTTTGAGTTTGCATGCATATACCAATGCATCAGCTAAGGTTAATCTCCCCTCTGCATCAGTATTATTTACTTCAATGGTTTTTCCATTTGATGCTTTGATTATATCTCCAGGATGCAATGCAGAACCGTTAATCATATTTTCGCAAGCAGCAACAATAAAATGAACCTCGGTGTTGCTTGGTTTGATTTCGGCAATGGCTCTTGCTGTTCCAAGAACAGAAGCACTTCCTCCCATGTCGTACTTCATTTTTTCAATTTGAGAGGCACCTACTTTTAAGTTGTATCCACCAGAGTCAAAAGTTAAGCCTTTACCAACTAATACGACTTTGTTTTTTGCGGTTTTTGGAGAATATTTTAAGTGAATAAAATTTGGTTCTAGGTCTGATCCTTTAGCAACTGCTAAGTAAGCTCCCATGCCTTGATCTTCGCACTCTTTTTTGTCAAGAATTTTTAAATCTAAATCATAATCAGCTGCTAACTTCTCAGCTTCTTTAGCCATTTGATATGGGGTCATAACATTGGGAGGGGCTGAAACAAGTTCTCTTGCAAATTTAACTCCTTCGCAAATTGGACTTATTTCATCAATTGCTGATTTAGTCGTTTTGCTATCCAACCCTATTAATTGAACTTCATCTATTTGAGTAAGTTCTTTTGTTTCTGATTTGAATCTGAGATCTTTAATAGATGACAATCTAACTGCTTCACCAACTGCGCATGCGGCTGAAGAAGGGTCAAATGCATCCCAAGGGAAAAATATCCCTAACTTTCTTTCATAGCATGAAACTTGACGAGTACCAATTGAAGCTGCCCTACGAAGGTCATCAATTTGAAGAGTTTCGGCTTTGCCTAGACCTACAAAGATTACTTTTTTTATTTTGCCTTCTATGAGTTCAATTGATAATTTCTGATTTTTTTTGCCTTCGAACTTTGAATCATTTAACCTTTTACTTAAGAAATTAGCGTTTATTATTGCTTTATATAAATTTATTTGGCTTTCGATTGTCCCTTCCAAAATCCCAGCAATCAGTACTGAACCTGACCATTCGTTAATTTCTTTGGAGACTGCTGAAATTTGCATTTAATTTTTATGCTTGTATTTATGATAACAATTTTTACTAATTGATTTGAGAAGTAAATGGCGTTGCCCATATTTCCCTTGTCTCTTTGTTAAATGGTGGAAGCCACGCTTGGATAAGCTTTTTTTCTAATTTTCTTCTCTCCTTGGTTTTAACAGGAACATCAAGCCAAAAACGAATGCTTAAATTGCTAGACATATTTGCTTTATGTAAAGAATCTGAATAACTTGAAAGATAATTTTTGCAGTCATGCTCCCCTTTCCACCTTTTCTCTGCGGAAATTGTTTCTCCGATATATAAAATTATATTTTCATCAGAATGAATTATTTTATCCATTACAAAATAAACCGCAGGGCCCTTATGCATTGCTTTTGGCCACCTCCAAAAACTTAAAGGTAGAGGGGTAAGCTCAAGTGGGTTGAAAAATTCGTTTAACTCTTCAGAACTAGATTCAAATAGGGATGATTGATTTACATTTTTAAAGTCGTATTTAAAAATGGGAGATTGATGAGTAATAATTTTTCGTTGCCACTCCTTAATTATTTTCTTGTCAATAAATATATCTTCTAGAGGATTTTCTTCTAATGAAAATAAATCATCATTGTTGAATAAATCATATTGCCGATCATATTTTATCATTTTAAAAAGTTTAAAATAAAAGACAAGCTTCGATTAATTTCCTCATAATAATATGATCAGGCTTTTATATTATTTTGACTGAGAACAGTTTGAGCTTAGCTTGTCAAGATCAAATAAAAAGTGTTTTTCTTCATTAGTAAGTTTTTATGTAACTTGAATAAGAATTATATTTTTTTGGTGGTGTGGCTATTTACACTCCCTAAAAAAATGTTTATGGGTGGAAATGGTTTAAAGTTATCAAAAGATCTCAATGATACAATCAATGTTAGTATTTGAATTCAAAATCGAGCAATTGATCTTTCAACTTGGGTTAAGGATATGAGTTTTTTTGAGTCCGAAATAGTTCAGGAAGAGGCAAAAAAACTTTTCACTGATTATCAGAATCTGATGCAATTAGGATCTGATTATGGGAAATTTGATAGGGAAGGGAAGGTAATGTTTATTGAGACTATGGAGAATTTAATGGAGAGGTATAAAGTTTTTATGAAACGATTTGAACTTTCAGAAGATTTTCAGGCAAAAATGACAGTAGAACAATTAAAGACTCAGTTGAGTCAATTCGGGATTACTCCTGATCAAATGTTTGATCAGATGAATAAAACCTTGTTGAGAATGAAATCAGAATTGGATAAATGATTGATAACCTATTTAATTTTTAGATTATGTTAGATAAATTCAGTGAATTACCTGATTGGATCTCTAGAGGTTTAGATGATCTTTTCCCTTATGATAATCTAGGTGATTCAGATCAAAACTTTCTAAAAAGATTAGAACTTTCATCTATAGAAAAAAATCCTTTACGTGTAAAACTTGGAATTGATCCAACTGGAACTGATATTCACATAGGTCATAGTATTCTTTTTAGAAAATTAAGAGCTTTCCAAGATGCTGGTCATACGGCTGTACTTATAATCGGAGATTTTACTGCAAGGATAGGAGACCCAACTGGAAAGAGTAAAACTAGAATTCAGCTTTCAAAAGATGAGGTTGAATCAAATGCATTAAATTATCTTGAACAATTAGGTCTAGGAAAAGAACCCAAAGATTCATTACTTGATTTCTCAACTCCTAGACGTTTAGAAATCAGAAGAAATAGTGAGTGGCTTGAAAATCTTAATTTGTCTAAAGTTATAGAACTTTTGTCTAATTCAACAGTTGGTCAAATGCTGGCTAAGGAAGATTTTAGTAAACGATATAAATCTGGCATTCCTATATCACTTCATGAATTTCTTTATCCACTTCTTCAAGGATACGACTCAGTTGCGATTAATTCTGATTTAGAACTTGGTGGTACAGATCAAAAATTTAATATTGCTATGGGACGAGATCTTCAAAGAGCTTTTGGACAAAAGCCCCAATTTGGCATGCTATTACCTATTTTAGTTGGGTTGGATGGGACACAAAAAATGAGTAAAAGCTTAGACAATTTTGTAGGAATAAATGAAGATTCATTATCTATGTATTCCAAATTAGAAAAGGTTCCAGATGATTTAGTTTTTAGTTATTTAAATTTACTAACTAATGAAAACTTAAAAGAGTTAAGCTCAAATCCAAGAGAGGTCCAAAAATTCATGGCTTTACAAATTACATCTAATTTTAAAGGAAGTGAAGCTGCAAAAAAAGCACAATTTAATTCTGAAAAATTAGTTTTAGGTACTCAAGATTTTCTTGAAGAAATACCAGAAGTCTCAATCTCCAATGTAAATTTTCCCGCTAAAGCATTTTATTTATTTAGTAAGATGAATATGTGTTCAAGTAGCAGTGAAGCAAGACGACAAATCCTTGGAGGAGGAGTAAGAATTGATGGTGAAAAAGTTATGGATCCTAATTTAGAATTTGATTCTCCAGATGATCTCATAGGAAAAATATTGCAAGTAGGAAAGAAAAAATTTCTTCGTGTTTCAAGTTGATATATTGTTATGAAAAATACTGATAATCCAAGTGAAAAAATAATTATTGCCTTAGATGGTATGGATAAAAATAATGTTTTTAATCTATTGGAAAAAATTCCTGAAATTATCTGGGTTAAAGTGGGACTAGAATTGTTTGTTAATGAAGGACCAGATGTATTGTCAATATTAAAGGAAAAGGGGAAAAAAATATTTTTAGATCTTAAATTTCATGATATTCCTTCTACAGTTGCTAGAGCATGTTTTGCAGCATCACAAACTGGTGCTGAATTGATTTCTCTGCACACTTGTTCAGGTACAAAGGCGATCAAGATGGCAAATGAAGCTGCACATGAAGGAGCTGCTAAAGTTAATTTAAAGCCGCCAAAACTGCTGGGAATTACAATTTTGACTAGTTGGACACCCGAAAGTTTGGCGAATGATCTATTAATTAATCAATCAATAGATCAACGTGTTACCCACCTAGCAGAGATTGCATCGAAGTCTGGTTTAGGAGGATGTGTCTGCAGCCCTAAAGAGGTTCAATTCCTTCGTGAAATTTATCCTGATAATTTTGAGCTCGTAACACCTGGAATACGTTCACCAGATTCAGAAATCAACGATCAATCCAGGGTCTCTGATGCATCTGAAGCTCTCAAGATGGGAGCCTCAAAATTAGTTATTGGCAGAGCAATCACTAAATCAAATGATCCTGCATATATGTTTAAAAGTTTTTGCGATAAAGTTGTTATTTAATTTCTTAGGGCTGACCAATCCTTGGCTCTTTACCTTTAATTAGTCTAATTATATTTTCTCTATGTCTCCAAATGACTAAAGCCATAGCTAATAGTGAAATAACTAAAAATGGAAATGAAATATTTGAATCTTTAAAGCTTAAAAACATTATCAAAGGTAGAGCTAATGATGCACTAATACTTGCAAGTGATACTATCCTAAATAATGTAATCATTATGATAAAGATACCTAGTGTCGCAAGCCCAACTTGCCATGAAATTCCAAGGAATACCCCCAAACCTGTTGCTACAGCTTTGCCACCTTTCCAATTAAGCCAGACAGGCCAAATATGGCCAATTAAAGTTGATAGACCAATAGCTACTTGCCATGAATCATTTAGAAGGAAATATTTTGCTATTAGAATAGATAGAACCCCTTTGAAAACATCTATTAGAAAGACTGTAATTGCGGCGCGCTTCCCAATCTGTCTTAATACATTTGTTGCTCCTGTGGACCCAGAACCTAAGGAACGAATATCTATTCCTTTAGCAATTCTTCCAGCTAGATAACCACTAGGAAAAGATCCAAATAAATATCCTAAAAGTAGAAATAATAGATTCAAAATAATTTCAATAGGAGTTTTTATATTAATTCATCTTCTTCATAAAGTTCATTGGGACTTCCTGCAAAAGCTAGCCAAATAGGAAACTGAAGAATTGGAATTTCTACATTCATTTCAGCCGCATCAATAATTATCAAAGGTAACTCGCCTCTCTCTTCAAGTCGATCAGCTCTTTCAATTAGTCCATCGGATCGCTCGAAAAGGACTATTCCGCTATTTGGCCCAAAATCCTCACGGTTCAGTCCTAATGAATCTTGGAGACATCTTCTCCATTCTCCAAGTCTCTCTGGTTGACTTGCTAAAACCAAAGTTTGAAATTGTTCTCCGTACAACTCACCTAGTATTGCAATAACCCCTGCTGCAACTAAAGCATTCTTTGATCTGCTCCCTCTACTTGGTTGAGCGCCTCTTCCCCCCATGCTGAAGAACCAATCTTCAAGGATCTCAATATCTATGGATTCAAGACTCCTTCTTAGTTTCCAGGGTTCAGCATAGAAATCGGGTTGTTCTAGAAATTGACTAAAGCATCTTCTGATTAAACTCTCGTCAGGTTTAAAAGTATCAGATACAGCAGGAATAACTTCTGGCTCTTTAGAAGGCTCCGTTTTTTTATTTTCATCCAGTGGTGATGGCTTTACAATTACTGGGGGTACAACAAGTTCTAGTTGTTCTGCTGACTGAGCTAGATCTTGTAAGGCACCAGTTAAATATTCCTGGAAACCTTTGACTTTCCTAGCTATTGCATCAGATTGACCTGTGAATGAGCTTTTAAGTTCAGTATCAATTTGTTCTTTCTTTTTAGAAAGTTGTTCTAATTCTTTTTCTAATTGCTCACGTGAAAGCCGAAGATCTTTAAGAGCAAGATCAATCAATGTCTTTGACTGTGGTGACTTAGAGATTGCTTGTTTGTTTTCAGGACTAATGACAGTTTTTGATTGAGTTTGATTATCGAGTGGCTTTTGGGGGGTATTTTTTAATGAAGAAGCATTTCCCACAGAGATATTCTGTTCTGAAGTTTGTTTTTCTTTAGATAGATTTTCTTCGGTTTCCATATGTCAAAAACTTAAATTAAGTTTTAGATTTTTAAGAGTCTACTTCTTTTTGTATTTCTAAATCCTTTACCCTTAACTTTAGCTGTTCTCTCAATGAGTTGACCTCAAAAAGTATTGGTAATAGATGAGGGCTAGCTTCTTCTCTGAAATATAGAAAACCTGGCAATTTTGGTAAGATAATTCTCCATGCAATCCAATTTTTAAAAGGAAATCTTCTCAATTCATTACCTAGTTGCATGACAATTAAATCGTCCTTAGTAAATTTTAGTTTTAAAGTAAAAGATTGAAGTAGTAGGAAAAAACCGAAACTGCTAATTACGATAGTTGGCCATGGATGAAATGGTGTTAATAAAAATAATATGCCTACAAATATTATGAAGATGGGTAAACGATAAGAAGGCGATAAAATCACCCCATCTTTGTCAAGAAGATTTTCAGAAGACATAGTTTTAGCCAAAAAGAACTTGGGTGAGCAAAACATCTACCAAAGAAACGGATATCAGAGTCATTACTACTGCACCAGTAGTGCTTGAACCTACTTCTTTTGGTCCACCTTTTGTCGTTAATCCCCATCCGCAAGCAATGATTGCGATTAAGAGACCAAACACCAATGCTTTTACAAGCATAAATGGAAGATCAGATGTTATAAGCCATTCTCTTACGGAATTCCAAAATATGCTTGGTGGAATTTGATAGAGAATGGTGCTGCTGAATTGGCCACTAAATAAAGCTATAGAGAAAAATAGTAAGCATTGAATTGGCGCCATTACAACCATCGCGCATAATCTTGGGACAACTAGATATTCAACTGGATCTGTTTGTAACATAGTAATAGCATCAATTTGCTCAGTAACTTTCATTGTCCCTATTTGAGCCGCATAAGCAGTTGCAACTTTTCCAGTTAGTAGAGTTGCTGTAAGTAAAGGTGCTATCTCTCTTGCCATGCCAATTGCTAAAAGTCCTCCGACTGCAGAACCTAATCCTTGTTTACTCAATTCTGCGGCAACTTGAATATTGAAAACGGTCCCTGCTGCAATACCTGTTATTAGAACTATGAGGAAGCTACCTGGTCCGGCTTCCATTAATTGATCTATTAAATCTGATTTATTGATTTTCCCTTTAGCTATTGATGCAGTTGCTTGCCCTCCAATTAACATGCTGCTACAAAATCTTCTTAGCCATCGAGGTGAGTAATTCATTGACTTACTCTTCTAGATTTGAAATCTAAACTTTGCCAGGGTTTCATAGTTATTAATCCAGCAATTACAAGAAAAGAAGGTATTAATCCCATGCATAATCTAATAGTAATAATGGCTGTTATTGGTTGGTCTAAGTCTTCTAAGCTTGATAAGCAATTAGTTGATGATTTATATCCTGATAAAGATAGGAGAACACCCAAAAATTGAACGCTTAAACCGATACCGATTTTTTGAACAAAGACCATCCATGCTGTATATATTCCTGAAGGTTTTTCTGGATCTTGATCAATAGCATCAGGAAGTAAAGACCATGGAATAAGATATGCTGTTGAAGCTCCAAATCCTACTAAAATAATTATTAACAAAAGAATTAGCATCTTAATACCTTCAATATTGCCAAAAACTAATAAAGTATTGATACTGACTCCTTTTGTTATTGGGGGCATAAACATAACTAAAAAGCATGCTATTACCCATATTTTCCCACCCTTGAATAGTGCTGATATTCTTCCGTATTTATTTGAGTAAAAGCTCCAAAACTGTAGACCTAATAGAGTACTAATTTGAAAAGGTATTGGGATCCATTTTGAAATTTCTATAGGGACAAGCATTACTTGCTCAAGATAGATTAATGAAACGGTTTGCATTAATTGTAGTCCGCACCAAAGAAGCAAATAAAGAGCGATAATCCGTGTGAAAAGTCTATTATTTAATACTCTTCTTAGTTGCTGATTAAAAGGTTCAGATTGAGAAGTTGGCTTTCTAGCTTTTTTTGCAAATGGAGCGAGTCCCCAGCAAGCAATCAAAGTTGTAAAAGTAGCAATTATTCCTGTTACTCTTCCCATTGAAGTATAACCTTCCACTCCTTGTGATAAGAAGCCTGCCGCTACAATTAAACCCGTGGTTCCGGCCAAAATAGACCCAGTAAATCTTGCAGCATTAAGTCTTGTCCTAATAGCTATATCTTCAGTTAGTTCTGTAGACAATGCGGCAAAAGGTAGATTTACAGCTGTATAGGCCGTCATTAAGAAAATTGCGGCGAATACGTAATAAGTCGTTTTTGTATCTATGCCTCCTGGAGGGACCCACCACATTGCGGCAAGAAACAGACCAAGTGGAACAGCGCCTCCAACCATCCACGGAAGTCTTGGCCCCCATCTTGATCTGGTGTGATCACTCATCCATCCAATTAGTGGATCATTTATCGCATCCCAAAGTTTTGAAACCATGAGTAGCGAGCCTGCAATAAATGCAGGGATTCCAGCCGCACAAGTGAAAAATAGAAATAGATAAGTACCTAACTGTATTGCTGCTAATCCCGTTCCAGTATCTCCCATTGCATAAGAGATCATTAGTCGCGTGCGATTATTTTTTTCGTAAATCGATGTAGACTTATTCACTCTATTTTGGATAATGGGACTCGCAAGGTAATAATGGAGGAAGCTGAATTAACTCTTACTCCAAAAAGGAGTAGATCTTTGGTTCTAGCGCGGGCGTAGTTTAGTGGTAAAACCTCAGCCTTCCAAGCTGATGATGCGGGTTCGATTCCCGCCGCCCGCTTGCTTTTGATTCTCATAGCTTAATTTTTTTTGAATACTCGCTTGCGACCATAAGCACAAGACTATTGCTTTCAAGACGTACATTTGATTGATTCGCTAAAGGTTTTTTAGAGATGTTTTTAGGTTTGAAAACAGATGTATCAATATATTTTTTCCATGGGGAAATTGGCTTTGGCAAGTCAAAAAGCATTGATTCTTTGTAAGCATTAAAGCCAATCCAGATTGCTGATCCTTCATTGTTTTTGTTAATGCTAATTCCAAGAGTATGTGACCAGTCTCCCCAGTCAGGTTTATTAACTTTAATGCCATGCCATTGAATCCAGAATTGGGATGCTTTGATCTTGGTTGTATCTTTTTGACAATCATGAATACTATCAGGACTAAAAAACTGTGGTAGTTGCTTCCTAAGAGATATGAGCTTTAAAACAAATTCTTTTAAGTCATGATCCCAATTTTTATGGTCCCAATCCATCCAACCAAGTTGGTTATCTTGACACCAAGTGTTGTTATTACCTCCTTGGCTTCTACCTACTTCATCTCCCATTAATAGCATTGGTATTCCAGGAGATAAAAGGAGTGTTGAAAGAAGATTTCTTTGTTGCCTTTGCCTTAAATCATTGATTTTTGCATTAGTAGTAGGTCCTTCAACTCCATAATTAAAACTATTATTATTATTTTCCCCATCTCGATTATTTTCTCCATTTGCAAGATTATGCTTTTTGTTAAAACTTACTAAATCTTTTAACGTGAATCCGTCATGAGAAGTTATGAAATTAATACTAAATATGTTTGCTAAATTATTATCATTATATAGTAATTTATTACCTATTAATCTGTCTTTAAGTGGCCAAATTGTGCTTTTTTCACCCTTCCAGAATCGTCTAATATCATCTCTGAAATGACCATTCCATGTCCTGAATTCTTTTGATGGAAAATCACCTAGCTTATAAAGCCCTCCACAATCCCATGGCTCACTGATTAATTTCACATCACTTAGTTTAGGATCTGCTTCAATTTCTTCAAATAGGGGAGGTTTATCTAAAGGAATTAAATTGTCGCCTCTACTTAAAGCAATACCTAAGTCAAAACGAAATCCATCAACACCTAACTCAATTGCCCAGCATCGCAACGATTCTAATATTAATCTTCTAACTAAAGGTCGATTAGCGGCAATACTATTTCCACATCCAGTCACATCTTGATAATTTTCATTCTCATCTTGATGATAGTAAGTTTTAGGACCGAAATTTTTCCAACTTATACTTGGACCATTCTGATTCCCTTCAGTTGTGTGATTATAAACAACATCGATTAATACTTCTAGTCCATTGTCATGGCAAACTTCTACAAACTGTTTGAATTGTTTCCTCGCTTCTAATGGATTAGAACTATCTACAAAACTTTGATGTGGTGTGAACCAATTAATAGGGCTATACCCCCAATAGTTAACTAGTCCTTTAGGGGCATCACTAGCATCAAAAGCGAAGACTGGAAGCAATTCAATAGATGTAATACCAAGACTCTTAAGATAAGGTATCTTTTCAATTAAACCTAGAAAAGTTCCTTTCTTACTTTCGCTAATATTTGAATTATTATTTTTAGTAAAGCCACCAACATGTAACTCATAAATAATTGTTTTATTCCATGAATGTTTTGGTCGTGGATGAGATTTGAAATCAAAAGTATCTCTTTTAGTTACTACTCCCTTTAGATAATGACTATAACCTTTATTCACTTTTCCTTCTTGATTCCTTATATAACTTTTCCATCCAGAAATTGCTCTAGCACATGGATCTAAAACAATATGATCCTTAGTAGCACTGAGCTCGTCAATTAATAATTTATATCCATATAAAGTTCCTTCTCCTAGTCCATCTACTTCAACGTGCCAATAATCTCCAGACCTGTTTTTCTGATCTAAGGAAATTATTTCTTTTGGATAGTCATCATCTTCATTTTGGAAGATTAGTAACTCTACATTTTTGGCATATGGTGCTGCGATAGAAAAATTAACTCCATCAGGAGTAATTGTGCTACCTAAAGGCCATGCTGAACCAACTTTTACTTTTCCCAATTGTGTTTGTCCTTTATAAAAATAATCAAGTAACTTTCCCTACAAGTTAGGTGCTTAGTTTGTTTTAACAAGTTATGAAAAACGAAATTCAATTTTAAAAGAAATTTTTGTTAAGCACATGGTGCTTTTTCAAACTAATACTAAGTCACTTTTACACTAGCGCTTTGTTGTTTTTTGCGATTTAGGTTTTGATTGAATTTGAAATGCATTTAATTCCAATTGAAAATCAAATATTTTGATGGTTTGGAAAAAATAGTCAAAAAATTTTTTAGAGCTTTTATTGGCGATTTCAGCTTTAAAAGAGATGTACAAGGGCTAGAAAAATTCTGATTTGTCATTTATTGGTCTCTTTTTTTATGTTGTTATTATTTTGTAATACCAATAAATGTGCTGTTCTGCAGACCTTTGTTAATTCATAAGAATTTAATTAATTGCCTTGTTTTTGTTAGAAAAAATAATTAATTTCAAACTTCAGAGCTATTCTGGATGATAGTTGTGAAAATTTATCTTTGCAGAACCATTGCCCTGACAAGCTTCTTGGGGAGAATGGAAAAGATACATCTTTTTATAAGCTAATTAGTTCAAACCTTTGAGACATTGTTGAATAAAGAAAAAATGAACTTAATTTTTTATAAAGCTTACTGCCACAAGCTCTTTGGGTTGCAGGCAAGTGATTTGCTCCATACGATTAGCAAGATTGAGTTTTTTGGAAACTAATTACATATTGGTTTCCCTCCTCTTACTCCCTGCTACATACAATCTTTCCAATGAACAAAGCAGATTTAGTCAACCTAGTTGCAGCTCGTACAGAGCTAACTAAAACAGACGTCTCTCTGGTAGTTGATGCCGCCATAGATACAATTATTGATTCAGTAGTGGAGGGTAAGAAAGTCTCCATTCTAGGTTTTGGCTCTTTTGAGCCTCGCGATCGTTCCGCTCGTCAGGGATTAAACCCTAAAACTGGAGAAAAGATAGCAATACCTGCTAAGCGAGTTCCAGCTTTTACTGCTGGGAAGTTGTTTAAGGACCGTGTTCAGGGATGAGTCTTTAAAAAGCTGTTTTGCTTACTTGCCTTCTTCTTTTTTGTTAGGGACTCTTCAGAAAAGAGTCCCTTTTTTGTGAAAAACTATAATTTGTATGATTAAGAAAATAATTCTTTTTTCTCTTCACCTGGAAATTGTTAGTCATATACAAATAATTTTAAACACATTTTATTGGAGATTATGTTTTGATTAGCAATCAGTTTGAAAAAATTAAATTCGTATATGTTCTTTATATATATATATTTCTTTCTTTAAATCCATTGATAGCATTTGAATCTAAAGATTATCAAGAAATTGATATCTTGCTAAAAAGATGTTATAGAGACATAAAATCTTGCAATGAATCATTGGTTAAAATGAATGATTATCAAAAAAAAGCTGCAATAAACAAAAAGTTTTCTTGTCAAACAAGATTACTAGGTTTAGAGGCAAATTTAATAATGGCTTCGAATTCTAATTTCAAAAGAAAAGAAGCTAAAACAATTTTTGATTCTATCAAGAAATATTGTTAAATCTGATCAATAAATTTATCACTTGATTATTGATTTCTGACCTGGTAAACAAACTAATGTGAAAAACTAGAACAAAATAGGTTTTTATCTGATTTGTCTAAGTAAGCTTATAACTATAAAGATAAAGAAATTCCTCTAACAAGAAAATGGGCTCCAAAGCTTCTAATTCCAAAAAAACTAATGATAAGGCTACTAAGACCAATAAGGTTAAAGACAATAAATTTAAGAAATCAATATCTAATGATCCAGATGTATTAGTTAACCTACCAGCTGGAATGAAATATAAAGTTCCAGGTAAACGTCAGAGAGTTATTATAGGTTCAATAGTAATTGGGTTGAATGTCTTATTAGTAATTAGTGTACTTGTTTACTTTTATAATCCTTCATTTCAAGAGTTTGTGTATAATTTTGGTCGAGGATAGTTGTCCTAGAAACCTAAAATTTGAATCATCAGCAACGATTTAGTTTGATTGCTAAAAATAGATAAAAATTACCATTAAAGAAAAATAAAAGTAAAGTTTGACTAAGAATTTTTTCTTTAGTTCTGATATAGAAGCTTTATATTTTAATGTTTTATTAGTAGCAGTTACATAGTAATGGTGAAAGAAAGAAGCCAGGAGCAAAAGTCAAAAAAGATTCCTCAACAGCGTAAGACAACTCTTAAATGGGGAACAAATGGGGAGCTGTCAGCACTCGATATGGTCCGTATATTAGATCGTTTAAATGATCAAGATTTAACTGAATGTGAAATACCTTTAGAAACAATAGAAGAAAAAAAAATATAAATCTTTTTTTTGTTAACGAAAAAAGCTAATATATTATTAATGATTTATTAGCTTTTATGAAAATAAGTATTGCGCTTATATCTTTAGTAGCAATAATTCTTGGGTATTTATGTTTTTTTACTGGCTATAAATCAGCTTTTGAAGCTGACCAGCAATGCCATTATGAATTAAGATTGAAATCTGTTGAGTTAGAAGGTTTGGGTTGTGATCATGATCTTGAAACTAATCAATGGATCCTTTATCAGAAAGGAATTAATGACAAACCTTCACAAGTAGTTGAACGTTATCGTTACTAACTTGCTAACTCATTAACTTATTATTGACTATTGGGAACAAATATGTAGCGCTAATTGAAGAGATTAAAGCTGTAATTATAAATGTTGAAAATTGTCCTAACGAGCCTGGAAGATATGTATTTTGGAGGAAATAAAAATCAATAAATGAAGCAACTGTTCCCCAAAGAATTACCCAGGCTGATACGTATGAAATACCTACTAATGTTTTTTTATTCATAGTTTTTGAAAAGATTAATCAAGTTAATGAAATAAATATAATATAAATCTTTGTTCACTAGCTAATTCCAAAAATTTTCAGTGTTGCTGGCTCGCCATTAAAAGCTAATTCAGTGAGTATGAGCATTAAAAAACCAATCATAGCCACTCTTGCATTAACAAGCTCAGCATTCTCATTGAAACCAAAAACTTGTTTTACCTCTTCGCCTTTATTATTTATCCATTTAGGATATGAATTTAGACTTTGGCTTTGATCAATAAGCTCTGGAACAGTTTTAGGCTCAATTTTTTTTGTATCATCTGGCTCTGAATTTATAGATTGATTATTGACCTCTAAATCATTTTCAGACATTTGATTTTAAAAAATAATTATATATTTAGATTATAAGCTATTTTTGTTAAAGTTTTGTTTTTACGAAATTTAGTCGTTTGTTCAGAGTACTTTAAGTGGGTGAATCATATATAATTTAGTACTAAACCTAACTTTATAAAACTAATTATTAAAAATGATAATATTTTATAATTAGTTTTATATATAAGTGAAATATATTAGCAATTCATGTGACTTATATATCTAAAAAGAAAAGAGTTAGATAAAAGGGAAAAAGATCCAGCTTTATTAGTTATTAAGTTTTGTTTGACTATTAATTGACAGCTTGTTTTTAGCTCATTTCCTTGCTAAATAAATATTATATGTTTTTATAAAATGAGTACTACTAATCTGATTGCTATTGTTTTAGATTCAGCTTGCTTATGCATTCTTGGTTCTCAGGAGCAAATAACAGAACTTGCAGTCTTGAATAAAATTAAGTATGGTTGATAACTATGCTATTAAACCTTACTTGGCTAATTCCTGGCCTTCCAATATTTGCATCTGTTTTTATTGCTTTGCTTTTGTTGAGTTTTAATAAAACAATGAACAGGCTTACAAAGCCAGTATCATATTTTATTATTGCAAGTCTTACCTTTTCTGAAATAATCAACTTTATTTCATTTAAAAAAAATATAGTAGGTCATTATCTTCCTTTTGGCGGTTACATTGAACTATTCATTGATAGGCCAGCACTATTATTTTCAGAGTTAATAGGTTTAATTTTCTTATTTATTATGCTTTTTTCAGTAGCTAAATTAAAACGTAGAAATGGCTATGTTAGATACTTTGTTTTTCTGGGATTATTCAGTGGATTTGTTTATTTATTCTCTTTTAGTGGCAGCTTATTTCACAACTTTTATGATCCATTAATATCATCTTTAGATAAAACAGGCATTTCTTTTTAGATAAATTATTTGATAAGATAATTAGCTTAGTAACAAATAACTAAAGTTTGTATTAGTGATAATTTGATTTGATGTTGTCATAATATCTAAGCTGTAATAAGCTTAAAATAATTTAAGGTTCAAAGGTTGTAACTTTGAGTGTAAATTCATCTTTAGATCTTCCAAGCAATATTGCATTAGTACATGAATGGTTTACTCCAAGATCAACTGGTGGTGCTGAGAATGTTGTTCGGTTGATTGATGAGTTGTTAACTGAAATCGCATCACAGCCCGAACTTTTTTCTTTAGTTAGTGAAGAAAATATTTATGAAAATGACTGGTTGTTTCAACGAAAAGTAAATACTACCTTTATTCAGAAATTACCATTCGGAATCTCACATGTTCAAAAATATTTACCCCTTTTACCTTTCGCAATTGAGCAGCTTGATTTAGAAGGATATCCATTGGTTATAAGCAGTAGCCATCTAGTCGCTAAGGGTATTTTAACTTCGCCTGATCAACTTCACATTAGTTATGTGCATACTCCTGTTAGATACGCTTGGGACCAAATGAATATATATTTAAAACGATCTTTTTTAAGAAGAATTGGCTTAGGACCATTAATTAGATGGCAATTGCATACTTTGAGACAATGGGATCAATTAAGTGGCTCAAGAGTAGATTTCTTGCTAGCAAATTCAAATTTTACGGCAAAGAGAATTTGGAAGTATTGGAGAAGACGCGCAGAGGTTCTACATCCACCTGTAAATGTAAATCGTTTTGAATGGAATAACCCTAGAGAAGATTTCTATTTAAGTGTCTGTAGATTAGTCCCTAATAAAAGGGTTGATTTACTTGTTAGGGCTTTTAATAGGCTCAAATTACCTTTATTTGTTGTTGGTGATGGAGTTGAAAAGGCGTATTTGAAAAAACTTGCAGGGCCAACAGTTCAAATTCTTGGTTTTCAAAGCAAAGAGAAGATTGAAAATCTAATGGGTAGATGTAGAGCCTTTGTATATTCAGGTATTGAAGACTTTGGAATAGCTCCAGTGGAGGCAATGGCCTCAGGAGCTCCTGTGATCGCTTTTGGTAAAGGAGGTATTTTAGATACTGTTAAATGTTTTAACTCTAATTCAGGGAAAGGGGCAACTGGACTTTTGTTTCCTTCTCAGACGGTGAAGTCTTTAGTTGAAGCAATTGAATTTTTTAATGAAAAAAGACTATGGAGAGATTTAAATCCTGAGGTAATTCGTGATTGGAGTAATTCTTTTTCTCAAGATTCATTTAAAAATAAATTTGAGAAAACCATAAATAGAGCTTGGAGGGAGCATATCAATTCTTGTGACATTGCTACTAGTGACCTTGGCTCTTCATCAAGAAATTCCTAATTAAGTAGGGTGTGATTTTGAAGTCTTGAGATTACTAACTCAATAATTTGTGCAAACTAATCCAAGAAAATCTTTATTACGATGGTCTGAGTTTCGTAAAGGCTCTCCGAGAATTCCTTTTGAAGTCATTTCAAAAGAACCTTCTTCTTTGCTAGCTGTAGAAATAATAAGGAATCAAAGTCGTTATGGAAGGACATTAAAAAGGGTAGGTGATGTTATTTTTTCTTTACTAGTTTTAACTCTGGGTTCACCAATATTTATCTTGATTGGAATTTTAGTAAAGTTAAGTTCTCCAGGATCTATTTTTTATATTCAAAAAAGAATAGGAAGAAACTATAGAGAGTTTGGATGCATTAAGTTTCGTACTATGTATAAAAATGCTGATGAGTTACTACCAAATTTATTAGAGAAATATCCTCTTATGAGAAAGGAATTTGAAAAAGATTTTAAATTACGTAAAGATCCTAGAATAACAAAATTAGGTAGATTTCTTCGACGATCTAGCCTAGATGAATTACCCCAATTTTTTAATATTTTAAAAGGAGAAATGAGTGTTGTTGGTCCAAGACCCATTGTTAGTAATGAAATAAATAAATACGGTCTATTTATGGAAGAAGTTATTTCTGTTAGGCCAGGGCTAACAGGGCTATGGCAAGTTAGTGGTAGAAACAATCTTAGTTATAAAAAAAGGGTTGAATTAGATCTGGCTTATGCAAGAAATAGAAATTTTATACTTGATTTGGAAATTGTTATTCTTACATTAGGCGTATTAATCTTTCCAATGGATAGAGGGGCTTATTGAGGTTATAAATTAATTAATTTGATTATCATCGAAAAACTTATAAGCCAAGCAATTTGAAGTCTTAGACTTAGATTCAATATCTTTTTGACAGAATTTATACTTGCTAATGGGTAAGATTGAGCAATCATAGGTTTTATCTTTTTTACTCCTTTGTAATAGTTGACGCCTCCCATTCTTATTTCAGCACAATAAGCATATATTGCTTCAGAAATGCCTGAGTTTGGTGAAGAATCAACAATTCCATCTTTCCAGGAATTTCTAATTATTTTATAAATTGATTGATTTGTTATACAGCAAAATGGAAGAGTAATTAATACAATTCTTGAAGGAATCCATACCATTAGATCATCCAGCTTTGCACCAGCAAATCCAAGCCACTTTAATTTTCCCTCTTTGTATCCAAGCATGGAATCAATAGTGCTAGATGCTTTGAAAACCCATGCCATTGCTAATGGCCCTGGCATGGATTGATTGAATTCCCAGAAAATAGTTCCTAAAAAGATCCAAAATAATGGAGCAAAAATACCATCAACAGAATTTTCACTTGCCGTCTCAGCAGATGCTCTAAGAATTTCATTCGTATCTAAATTCTCAACATCTCTACCAACTATAAGACTTAATTTTTGTCTTAGATTACTTAGATTATCTCTATGATTTTCTTTGCTTATTAAAGTTAAAATTTCTAATATACTTTTATTTAGACTTCTTGACGCAAGGGAACTACTTAAAATGAAAGCAAAAAATAATGTGCTTAAAATAGGATCTTTTATCGTAAAAAATAAAAATAATCTTTCAATAATCCATCCCGAAATACCACTTAATGATATAACAATAATTGTAATTATTAGACCTGCAATATATAATTTGGATTTATTTTCTATCGCAATTTTCTCGGCTAATCCTTTCAAAAAGCTAATAACTAAACCCATGATTTGTACTGGGTGAGGCAAGCTTTTTGGATCGCCGATTAAAAGGTCAAGAATAACGGCAAATAAAATTATGTTAATGATATTTAGTCTGATTTAAGCCAACTAAACATCGAACGAAGTGTTTTGCCTACTTTTTCTATTGGAAGTTCTGAGTCTTTTTGGCGAATCCTTTTCATTTCAGGTTTTCCTGCTTCGCATTCTTTTACAAAGTTTTTAGCAAAAGTTCCATCTTGAATATCGGTAAGAATATTTTTCATTTCTTCTTTTGTTTCTTGGGTTATTAGTCTTGGCCCGCTTACGTAATCTCCATATTCAGCTGTATTTGAAATTGAATCCCTCATTGCAGTAAGACCGCCTTTAACCATGAGATCAACGATTAATTTAACTTCATGCAAACATTCGAAGTACGCCAATTCAGGTTGATAACCTGCTTCTACAAGAGTTTCAAAACCAGCTTTGACTAACTCTGACAAGCCTCCACATAAAACTGCTTGTTCTCCAAAAAGATCAGTTTCGGTTTCTTCTTTGAAATTAGTTTCTAAAATGCCAGCACGTGTTCCACCAATACCTTTTGCATATGCCATCGCAAGTGCTCTTGCATTGCCTGAGGCATCTTGCTCAATGGCAAACAAAGCTGGAACTCCTTGACCATTTTGATATTCCCATCTGACTGTGTGACCTGGGCCTTTAGGGGCAATCATTACTACATCTACAAATGCAGGCGGTTTTATTAATTCAAAGCGAATATTAAAACCATGCGCAAAACTTAGTATTTTTCCAGGTTTTAAATACGGTGCTATCTCTTTTGAGTAAACATCTTTTTGAAACTCATCAGGCAGAAGTATCATGATCCAATCTGCTTTCTCAGAAGCTTCCGCGACACTTAAAACTTCCAATCCATCAGATGACGCTTTACTGGATGAAGGACTTCCTTTATAAAGCCCAACAACAACATCGATGCCACTGTCTTTTAAATTCAATGCATGCGCGTGGCCTTGAGATCCATAACCAATAATTGCAACGGTTTTATCTTGAAGAAGACCTAGGTCTGCATCGGAGTCATAAAAAAGTTTTGCCATCTGATTGTGTATCTCAGAACTGTATTAAGGCTGAGCTTACGAAATAGAGTGCTATCGAAACCACTTTCATTGATATATTTTTTTGACTATCAAGACAATTTAATTAAAAAAAACAAGAAACTTTTTCCTTAGCTTTCACTTGGATGGGTTATCACTCGGTCAATTAGACCATAATTTTTTGCTTCTTCCGCGCTTAAAAAGTAATCACGATCAGTATCTTTTTCTATCTTTTCATATGTTTGACCTGTCATTTCTGCCATGGATTTATTTAGCATTTCTTTTATCCTTAGAATTTCTCGAGCTTCAATCTCTATGTCACTTGCTTGTCTTTGAGCGGTACCTCCAAGTGGTTGGTGAATCATGATCCTGCTGTGGGGTAGTGCAAGCCTTTTCCCTTTTGTTCCTGCAGACAGTAAAAAAGCACCCATTGAGGCCGCTAGCCCAACACAAATGGTTACCAAATCACTTTTTACGTATTTCATCGTGTCATAGATGGCTAAACCCGCGGTTACAGAGCCTCCTGGACTATTTATATACAAATAGATCGGCTTACTACTGTCTTCAGAATCAAGATAAAGCATTTGAGCTACTAAGCTATTTGCAATGCCGTCGTTTACTTCTTGGCCGAGAAAAAGAATTCTCTCCGCACCAAGTCTTGTATATATATCAACCCATCTTTCGAATTGACTTCCTGGAAGACGGTATGGAACGCTTGGGGTACCTATAGGCATGGCTAATTAAATGTTGAGTAGTTGAGGGAAATAATTTGAAAAATTAAAATTATTTTGGTTATGTGGGTAAAACTTTCTCGGCTGGTAAGTCTTTTCTACTAGTAAGAACTCTATCTATAATTCCATAATCAACTGCTTCGTGAGGGTTGAGATAACTCATTCGATCTGAGTCTTTGGATAATTGATCTATTGATCTTCCAGTGTTATGACTCAAGATTTTGAGCATTTCTTTCTTGTTGTGAATAACCTCATTTGCTCTGATTTGAATATCAGTTGCTTGGCCTTGAGCCCCACTTCTGGGCTGATGAAGGACAATTGATGCATGAGGTAATGCTGCTCTCTGCCCTTTTGTCCCAGCTGAAAGTATTACTGCTGCAGTGCCCATCGCTTGACCTATGCAAATAGTATGCACTGGAGGCTTAACGTATCTGAGAGTGTCGCAGATTGCAAAGGCTTCAGTTTCAAATCCAATTGCATCCCCTGTGTACCAACTCGTTCCAGTTGAGTTAATGTAAAAATAAATAGGTTTTTCAGAATTATCAAATTCTAGAAACAGAAGTTGGGCAATAATTAGTTCAGTTACATCCATTCCGAGTTGCCTTTTGGCATCATCGTCGGAAAAGAGTGGCAAGCCTAAATAAACTATCCTTTCTTTAAGAAGAAGTGATGGTAAATCAGGGGGAGGAGTTCTCATTACGGCAGAATCGCCATAATATGGGGAAGATGCAGTCATATGAAGTTAAGTCTTCTTGGATTCGAGCCTAGCTAGATCTAGCTTTGAGATGCTTTTGTTTTTTCAAATTTGTTCGGGGGCTGATCATTTGAAGCTTTACTAAAAACCATTCGGCCCGTCGGTGTTTGTAATGCTCCAGTCACAACTACTTCTATTCTTTTACCAATCCATTGGAGCCCCTCCTCAATAACTACCATTGTGCCATCTTCAAGATAAGCAATACCTTGTGAGTTTTCCTTACCTTCTCTAACTACTTTTAGATTTAACTTCTCACCAGGTTGAACTTCAGGCCTAACCGCAAGTACTAAATCACTTAAATTAAGAACTTTAATTTCTTGGACTAGAGCTACTTGAGATAAGTTGTAATCTACAGTGATTAATATCCCTTTAATGTCAGAGGTTAATTTTAAAAGAATTTCATCAGTTCCTTCCCCTTCATATTTGGTACTGTTGATAACTAATCTTCTTCCATAACTTTCTCTTAATTGGTTTAGTAATTTTAGTCCTCTCCTTCCTTTGCCTCGCTTTTCGTTGTTACTTGAGTCAGCTAATTTTTGGAGTTCATCCATAACTGATTGGGCTACAATTATTTGGCCTTCTATTAATCCAAATTTAAGAAGGGACTGAATTCGACCATCAATTATTACGCTGGTATCTAAAACTTTTGCACTTGCTGGAGTTAGAATCCCATCTGCCATTAGCAAAGATTCAGTGCTACTTGGATTAAAAAGACGTAAAACTGTTCGACCATGAACATCGGCAAGATTATATCCAAGCACTCCAAAGAAAATGTTGCTAAGTACAGCAAAAATAGGCTTTACAAAAAATAATTCAGTGGGTAAAGGTAAAAGGAGTACAGGTACTAACAATAGGGTTGCTATGACAAGTCCAAGAACTATGCCAACAGATCTACTAACCAGTAGATCTGTTGGCATAGTTCTTATTCTTTTGGTTAATTTATTTCTAAATTGCTGAAAAAGGAAGGCTATTAAAAGACCTAAAAGAGCTGTTAATCCTGATAGAGCAATTTTTAAATTTTTTAAATTAGTAATATGATTAAGTGTTTCTTCAGGTAACCAATTCACACCAATCCATCCGGTGATTGCACCTGATATAAGAAATAAAACCAGAATAACTAAGTCAGCCATATATTCAGGTTATGCTTGCTTCCCGTTTTTTACTAAAGCTTTATTTATTTTCAAAGATTTGGATTGTAAAAGTGACCATTTATTTGGGTTTGTATATCTAGAGCTCATATGGTAGCCCCACCAAGAAGTGCATATTTGCATATACCCTTTTGCCATAAAAGATGTTTTTACTGTGATTTTTCCATTATCCCTTTAGGTGATAGCGCTCAAGCTCTAAATAGTCCAGGGATAAATTCTATTAATGCATATTTGGATTTAATTCATAGAGAGATTTCAATTTCCCCCAAAGGTCCCGCATTATCAACAATCTATTTGGGTGGAGGAACTCCTTCTTTATTGAAAAAAAATGAAATAGGTGATTTATTGAGAAATCTTCAAAGAAAATTTGGATTTCAAGATGGTGCGGAGATAACTATGGAGGTTGACCCAGCAACATTTTTTGAAAATGATCTGAACGGATTTATAGAAATAGGAATCAATAGATTTAGTTTAGGAGGCCAGGCATTTGATGACAGTACATTGGCTTTAATTGGTAGGAAACATAATTGTTCACAATTATTAGAGGCTTGCAATTGGGTTAATAACTTATTTAAAAAAGGGATGCTAAGAAGTTGGAGCCTGGATTTAATTCGAAATCTTCCAGGATTAAATTTGTCTCAGTGGATTAAAGAGTTGGAACAAGCAATTCATACGGAAGCCCCTCATTTGTCAATTTATGATTTGACGATAGAACCAGATACTGTTTTTGGAAGAATGCATAAAAAAGGTAAGTTAAATATCCCCATTGAATCAGAAGCTCAAAAAATAGATTTTGAAACCAATAGATTTCTTAGAACTAAGGGTTTCTCTAGATACGAGATTTCAAGTTATTCATTGCCTGGTCATACATCTAGACATAATCGTATGTATTGGAGTGGTTCTGGTTGGTGGGGATTTGGAATGGGTGCAACAAGTGCTCCTTGGGGGGAGAGATTCTCTAGACCAAGAACAATTGCTGGTTATAAAAAATGGCTTGAGCAACAAGAAAGTCAATTATCAGAGAAAACTTTGTCTAATGAAAAGGCAAAACCGATGCCATTGGATGAATTACTAATGATTGGTCTCAGGAGGCGCGAAGGTGTTCACTTGGAGGAACTTGCTAAAAATTTTGGATGGACGCAAAAAGAATGCGATAAGAATTTAAAATCATTGGATAAATATTGGCTAAATTCCTTAAAGGAAGGATCTCTCATAAAAAACAATGGAAGGTATTTTTTAAGTGATCCGAGGGGTATGCAAATTAGCAATCAAATTTTGATCCAGATGTTTTTGTGGTGGGATTCACTTGATCTTGATTCGTAGAATTAATCCATTCTTTTAGAGCATCGATACAAAGTTCTCGTCCTGCAAGTAAAGGTTTTGCAAAAGGAGGCTGTGCAAGTGAAAGGCCAAGAAGATCAGCTGTAACTCTTACCTGCCCATCGCAATCACTGCCAGCTCCAATACCAATTACAGGAATATCTAAATCTTTCTTTAATCGGCTGGCAATCTCTGAGGGGATATGTTCTAGAACTATTGCAAAACATCCTGATTCTTGAAGCATTTTTGAATTTTTGAAAATTTTTTCTTGACTCTTTTTATCTCTGGCTTGCGATTTATATCCAAGTTGATGAACTGATTGGGGGGTTAGGCCAAGATGCCCCATTACTGGGATCCCCATTCTAATAAGTCTTTTAATTACCAATAAAGTCTCAGGTTCTGCTCCTTCAAGTTTCACTGCTGAAGCAGAGGAATTTTTGAGGAGAGTTCCAGCAGCTTCAACAGCCTTGTCTTCTCCACATTGATAACTTAAAAAAGGGAGATCACAAACTACTAATGGTTGTTTTGAAAGAGGTTTAGAAAAACCTCTACAAACAGCCTGTGTATGGTGAAGCATTTGATCAAGAGTTACTGGAAGTGTGGTTGCGTGTCCTAAGACAACCATTCCAAGTGAATCTCCAACTAAAACAACATCAGCCCCTGCGGCCTCCACTATCGAGGATGAGATGGCATCCCAAGCAGTTAATACAGTTATCTGTTTCCCAAACTTTTTAAAACGAACCAATTCTGTGGTTTGCATTTAATTCTTAATAACGTGGTTAGCTATTGCTAGGATGTTATTGACTCGGCCCCATGCGGCTATGACGCCTAAACCTGGTCAGGACCGGAAGGTAGCAGCCATATGGGATGCTCAAAGCAGGCGTGGACTCCGGGTCACCCTAATAAAAGTATAAGTTGATAAGTCTCAGCGATTTTGTCTTAAACGTAAAAACTCAGGTATCGAAGCCCCTGCTTCTCTAACTTCTGACTGCTCATAAAGTGATTTAGGAGAAAGTCTTCCTCTGTTTCTATCATTTGAATAAATTTGATTACTGTCAAATCCAGTAGCAATAACTGTTACTTGAATCTCCCCCTCAAGTTTTTCATCAACAACTGTTCCTACAATTATATTTGCTTCTGGATCAACTACATCGGATATGACCTCAGAAGCTGATGTCATATCTTCAAGAGTCATGTCTTTCCCTCCAGTTATGTTTATTACACATCCTTTCGCTCCATCTATTCGAGCAGCCTCTAAGAGTGGACTATTGATCGCTGCTTGAGCTGCTTCTAGGGCTCTTGATCTTCCAGAACCTAAACCTATACCCAGGAGCGCAGTACCAGCTTCTGTCATTACAGACCGTACATCGGCAAAATCTACGTTCACCAATCCAGGACAAGTGATTATGTCACTTATACCTTGAACTCCTTTCATAAGAACATCGTCAGCGCTTCTAAAGGCTTCTTGCAAAGGAGCACCTGAAATTACGTCTTTTAGTCTGTCGTTTGGAATAACAATTAACGTATCAACATTCTCTGCAAGTCTTGCGATACCTTCGTCAGCCTGTCTTAAACGACGTTTACCTTCAAAACTAAATGGTTTGGTAACTATCCCTACTGTCAAGGCACCACTTTCTTTGGCAACTTGAGCAACGACAGGAGCTGCTCCTGTGCCAGTACCTCCTCCCATGCCAGCGGCAATAAATACAAGGTCTACTCCTTCTAAGGCTTGTTGAAGATCAGCTCTAGATTCTTCTGCCGCTTTTTGGCCAATGCTTGGATTGCCGCCTGCCCCAAGGCCTCTAGTTAAGCTTTGCCCAAGCTGTACTCTGTGAGTAGCGGATGATTGGATCAGAGCCTGAGCATCTGTGTTGAGTACCCGATATGTGACTCCATCTAGATCACTATTGATCATTCGGTTAACGGCATTACTTCCGCCGCCCCCAACGCCAATAACCTCAATACGTGCAGATTGACTGGGTAGGATCCCTTCATCCATGTTGAAACCAGATTTGTTTCCCATTCCCATCACCATATTTAGGATTAGAACTCGTTTTGGGCATTATGAACATCATCCATGAATTCTGTTGGCTTATAGGTTCAAATTGATTAACAAATTAATTTACATTATTTGCCCTAAATTTCTCTCTCTCTCTTAAAGATTTCTTGAAAGTGTTGTCATAGCAGTGCTTTTAACCCTCATTGCTCAGTATTTTTTCTATTTTTAATTCTGGTTTGGTTGGATCTATAAGATCTACGACTTTTACTTTTGTGTTGATTAAAAGATTTGGTAATGATTTTTGTAGCTGGTTGAGTTTATTGATTTGCTCGATTAAGCGATCAGTTCCTGAGCCTAGAAGGACTAAATCGAAGTGTTCTGTTTTTAGGCTGATTTCTTGAAGAGGATTTATTTTGATTTTTTGAAGAGGGCTTTGAAAAATAAATCTATTTTTTATTATCAAAATGATTTCTTCTTTTTTATTTGGATTCCAATTTTCAATAGATAATTTTATTTGATTTTTTTTTGATTTATTTACAAATTGAAGTGGTATCCAAGATCCCTCAATATCAATCATTCCTTTTTCAATCTTGTTTGCAAAAACTCGACTTGCAAATGCGATTGGTTCTCGTTCTAAAACATTTAGATGAATTTCGGGGGGGAAAAAATGTCGGGTTACTGAAACTCCCTTAACAGGAAGCTTTTTAATTAAATGAGATTCAATTTCTTTTGGATTTAATTCCAACAAATTTTTGGGATAAAAAATACTAGTGTTTTTTTTGATATCGTTTTTTGTTATTCCAGATAAACCTGTGATTTTAGTTTGATCAAAATTAATTGTTTTCCAAGCCTGGTTGAGAAATATAAGAATTAGAAGGATTGAAGTGCTTGAAAAGAAAACTAATTGCCAAAGTTCAATTAGAAAATTTTTATTTTGAAAAATATACGAGAAATTGTGAGTTCTTATTCGATTGTGTTTATTTGATTCTCTGTTTTTTCTTTTATTTGATTTCAAAGGTCGCATCTTGCTCTAGACATAAGTTTGTCCATCCATTGACGAGCACGTTCAGCATCTGAAAAGGGCACATCTATTTCTTTCCCTGAACCAATAAGTCTGAGTCGACAACGCCCTTCAGATTCTTTAGTTAAAGGGGCTTCCCCTGAACTAAGAGCCATAAGTTCAACCATTTCTAATTTCTTAACTTCGAAAGTTGCTTCCTCTTTGAAGCTTCCAGCCTCAAAGCTGCTCCAGCATAAAATGCCAGCTTTCAACCGTGCAGCTCCTGTTCCATCAAGCTTCGCTAGCTCTGAACCTTTGGCCCAAAGTAAATATAGATTCTGTCGCCTTCTCTCTATCCATCCAAGGGATGCTATGAGAAGAAAAGCCATCAACAGTGGCAACCAAAGGAGACCGTGAATCATTTTTTGAAAAAGAGATCTAAAAATGTCATGGTTAATTTATTCTTTAGCTATTTCTATGAGAGTAGCAACAAGTTTTTCTAGTTTTAATCCAGAAGCTTCCCATAACATTGGATACATACTCGTTTTAGTGAATCCAGGCAAGGTATTTACTTCATTTATATAAATCTGTTGCGTGTTCTCTTGATAAAAAAAATCAACTCTTGCTAAACCATAAGAATTAATAGCCTTGCATGCCTCGATAGCTAGCTTTTGTATATTATTAGATATATCTATGTTCAAGTCGGCTGGGATAATCGTACTGCTTAGATTCTTGTCATATTTTGTTTCATATGTATACCAATCAGTTTTAAATTTAACTTCGCCAACAACTGAGGATTTCATTATAGATTTGCCCAATACTCCACATTCAAGTTCTCTTCCTTCAATATTTTTTTCTATAATAACTCTTTCATCATATTGTACTGCAATATCTATTCCGGTAATAAGTTCTTGCTTTGAATATGCTTTAGTTATACCTATAGAAGAACCCAGGTTGGCTGGCTTCACAAAGCATGGATACATTATTATTTTTTCTATTTTATCAAAAATTGATTTCATAAATACTTTATTTAATAAATTCTCTTTATGTAAATAGATATAAGGGGCTTGAGGAAGATTAAATGATTTGAAAATAGATTTCATTGCTATTTTGTCCATGCCTAAAGATGAACCAAGTATCCCTGATCCAACGAAAGGTTTTCCTGTTAATTTAAATAATCCTTGAATAACTCCATCCTCACCATTTGGACCATGTAATGCGGGAAACCATACGTCAATTGTGTTGCTATCTTTTGGAAAGTTAGTTAGGTTATTGATATAGTTTTTATTACTTTTAATAGTTTTAGTTGATTTTTTTTCTTCCAATAAAATCGACTTTGAGTATTCTGAATCTTCCCAAAAACCATACTTGTTTATATATATTGGATTTACATCAAATCGATTACGATTATAAGAATGAGAAAAGGCTTTGTAAATAGTTTGAGCTGAGTTGATAGAAACTTCATGTTCACTTGAGTTTCCACCAAAAACTAGACCTATAGTGAGTTTCTTATTCGACATGACTATTTTGGTTTCAATATTTTATAAGATAATTTTTTGAATTAATCAACATTTATGAAAAGATTCCAGTTAATGAAAATGGACGAACTTGTTTGATTTTTATTGTCACTATTTCTCCGGGTTGATGTGATTTGCCATCTCTTGTTTGACTTGGAAAAAAAGTTAGTCGATTAGTTCTAGTCCTTCCCATTAATTGGGAATTATCTTTAGGATTTACATTCTCTATAAGTATTTCCTCTAATGAGTCTTGATATCTTAAGTTTCTTTCTTTTGCGGTTTTTTCTACCAAGTCGTTAATTTCTCTTAGCCTATCAATTTTTATTTTTTCATGTAATTGATTAGGCCATAAAGCAGCTGGCGTGTTTGGTCTGGGTGAATATGCTGCAGTATTGACAAGGTCAAATTTAACATCCTCTATAAGTGAGAGTGTCTCTTCGAACTCATCTCTCGTCTCTCCTGGAAAAGCCACAATTGCATCAGAACTAATAGATGAATCAGGCATTATTTGTCTTATATAATCTATAATTTCTTTATAGGTTTGAACAGTATATCCCCGACCCATGTTTTTGAGTACTTTATTACTTCCACTTTGGAAAGGGATATGAAAGTGTTCACAAACCTTAGGAAGTTTTGCGCATACATCTATTAACTCTTTTGTGAAATATCTTGGATGACTTGTGGCAAATCTAATACGCTCAATTCCTTCAATATCATGAATATATTCTAATAAATATGAAAGTGTTAGTTGTCCAGATTTATTAAACTCATAAGCTTTAAAGTCTCTGCCATAAGCATCTATATTCTGCCCTAAAAGGGTTATTTCTTTGTATCCAATTTTCGCTAAATTTTCTATTTCATGTTTAATAGCTTCCGGTGTTCTTGATTGCTCTTTGCCTCTAACCGAGGGGACTACGCAGTAAGTGCATCGCTCATTGCATCCATAGATAATGTTGACCCAACCGCAGATGGCACTTTCTCTTCTCGCTGTCGCTATGTCTTCGTATATGTGCTGTTCATCAGTTGCTAAAACCTGGTGTCCGTTATCAACTTGATTAAGAAGAGTCTCCAGTCTATTAGCATGCTGAGGCCCCATTACGAGATCAATTTCTGGAACTCTTCTTAGTAGGGCTTCACCTTCTTGTTGAGCTAAGCATCCTGCAATAATAATTTTCAAATGAGGATCTGATTTTTTTCTTATGGCTTGCCTTCCTAAATAGCTATAAACTTTTTGCTCAGCATTATCCCGAATAGTACAAGTGTTGTAGAGAATTAAATCCGCTTTAAGTTCCTCCTCCGCAAGCTGATATCCCATTGTTTGCAATATGCCTGACATTCTTTCAGAATCAGCTTTATTCATTTGACATCCAAAAGTGGTAATCCAATAGCTTCCTCTGTTGGTCCTTAAAGATGTGCTTTGTTTATTGGGAGCTATGGATGCTGTCATCGCAGGTTTATTTTTACCTTAGAAAAAAAGATTTTTGAGATTGATTCCAAAAAATGTTCAAGGGCGAGCGAGGGGATTCGAACCCCCGAATAGCGGCGCCACAAGCCGCTGCCTTAACCACTTGGCGACGCCCGCCTTGTGCTTTTAATCTACCAATGATTTGCCATTTTGAGATTCCAAAATGATTTTGGTAAAAAATTTAGCTTGATAACATTGTAGATAGTAAGGATTAAATTTTTAACTTTTTATATTTTGATCACAACGCAATTGACAGCTATTAAAGTTACTGTGTAATTAGAACCCGGATTAATAAAAGCTCGGGATTGAAATCTATTCAAAAGTGAATTTCGCAAAAAATGTTGAATTGGTTGCAAATCCCTCAAAGTCTGGACTCGTAGATGTTCTTGTCCCAAGATGTTTGATTGGCAATGGAAAGGATGTATTAGGAACATCAATTGATCAAGAAGGCTTGTCCTCTATTCAAATTGAGTGGAGAGATGGAACCATTACCTCTATTAAGGGTTTAAAAGAAACATCTAAAGTTCCGGAGGAAATTCTTCTTCCAAGATTTGCGGAACCTCATGCACATATAGATAAAGCATTCTCATGGCCTCGCTCATCCAATTTGAAGGGTACCTATCAAGAAGCCTTGGATGCAAATCTAAGTGAATATGAATTGAGGTCCAAAGATGAATTAATTTTCAGCGTTGAAAAGTCTCTCAATCTAGCGCTAGTGAATGGAATCAGGGCAATTAGATCCCATATTGACAGTTTTGGAAAAAATGCAATGAGAGATTGGGATATTTTGGAGGATGTTAGGAAAAAATGGAAAGAAAAAATTTTCTTACAGTTTGTAGCTTTGGTTCCATTGGACTTTTGGCAAACTGAAGAGGGAGATCTTTTAGCTCAAAGAGTTGCTTCCAATCGAGATCTTTTAGGTGGAGTAATAGCTCCTCCTTTTAGTAAGAGGAAGACTTTTAAGTCTTTATTACATCTAGTTCAACTCGCAAATAGACTTAATTGCGATATAGATCTACATATTGATGAGTCTCAGTCTTGCTCGGCTGGAGGATTGAAAGTACTTCTAGAAGTATTAGCTCAAGTTGAAAATGAGATATCAATAACTTGTAGTCATTTAAGCAGCATGGGATTGCTAAAAGAAAAGGCGATTTCACATTTGGCCAAGAAAATGGCTAAAAATAAGTTAAAAGTCGTTGCTTTACCACTAACTAATTCTTGGCTTCTTGGAAGAAAAGATCGCTCTACTTTAATTAAAAGACCACTTGCTCCAATATTCCAACTGCAAAAGGCTGGAGTTGTTGTATCTGTTGGAGGTGACAATGTCAATGATGCATGGTTTCCTTTGTCTAATTTTGATCCAATAAATTTAATGGCTTTTTCTATGCCAATTGCTCATTTATCTCCCTGGGAAAGATTGGGCCTTGCTCCGTTCACCTCGTCTGCAGCACAAGTGCTAAGCCTTCAATGGGATGGCCTTTTTCAAAAGGGAAGTCCTGCCGATTTTATTTTGTTAGATTCAAATAGTTGGGTAAAAGCTTTGTCTGATAGACCTAAACGAAGAGTAGTCGTTAATGGTGAATTCTTGAATGAATTGCCTAAAACAAAAAACAACATTCACAAATGATGAGTCATGACTAATAAACAGAAAATAGAGTTGATTTTAAGCGAACTAAAATCAATTGCTGATATAGAGATCTATCAAAAAACTAGTGATTTAAAAAGGTTATCTAAAGATTTCTTTGATTATTCGCCAATATTGATCAATGAATTGAAAGATTGTCTTGCTGACATAGTCGTTAGACCATTTTCTGTAGATGCAATTATTCTTGTGGCTCAATTATGTAATAAGTATTCAACTCCTTTGACCCTCAGAGGCTCTGGAACAGGGAACTATGGGCAGTGTGTCCCTCTTAACGGTGGAGTTGTTATGGTTATGTCTGGTCTTAAAAAAATTAGAAATTTCGATTCAAAAACAGGTGAAATTACAGTTGAATCTGGTTGTTTGCTTAGAGATATTAATGATGAGTTGATTAAGCATGGACGTCAGTTGCGGTTGCTACCAAGTACATGGAGAAGCGCCTCGATTGGTGGTTTTATCGCTGGTGGTTCAGGTGGAATAGGATCCGTCCGTTGGGGATTCCTGAGAGATCCTGGGCATTTGCAATCCCTAGAAATAATAACGACTGAGGATCCACCAAGAAAACTTGAGTTGAACGCAAATAATTCAGAGGCTTTGAATCATGCTTATGGAACTAACGGGATTATTACCGCGCTGAAATTTACAACGGCTCCATATGTTAAATGGCAACAAATAGTTGTCGATTGTTTTGATTGGGAACAGGCTGTCGACTTATTAAGCAAATTTAATTGCGCTGCACTGGAGCTTTATTTGGGAACTTTATTAGAAAAAGAAATTGTTAATTGTCTGCCACATTGGTCTGGTAAACCCTCTGGTAAACATAGGATTTTAATGTTGGTTTCACCTGATGGTGTCAGTACAACTGAGCGTCTTGCAAAAGCATCTGGTGCTGACTTTTATGACTTAGGATCGGAAAATCTGAGGGCAGGGACCGGTCTTCGAGAACTTTCATGGAACCATACAACTTTGCATATGCGTGGCATTGATCCTGACTGGACATATTTGCAAATGCTTCTTCCTCATCCTGAATTTGAAATGATTAGAAAATTGAAATCTGATTGGGGATCGAATCTTTTATGGCATTTGGAATGTGTTCGTCAAAATGGAGTTCAAAGATTAGCCTCACTCCCACTTGTTAAATGGCAAGGTGAAGAGGCTATGAATAAATTAATCAGCCAATGTAAGGACCTTGGCGCAGTGATTTTTAATCCGCATACAATCACTGTTGAAGATGGAGGCTTAGGTGTAATTGATTCTGATCAAGTACAAGCTAAGAGTAACTTTGATCCAAAAGGTATTCTCAATCCAGGTAAACTCAAGGGGTGGGATCTAAAAGTCAATTGATTTAATGGCTCTATTTTTAAACAATTTAACTGCTCAATATTTTCCTTCGAAAAAGGTCGCCTATTAAATATAGAGATCCTGAAATGATAGGTGGTGGAGATGGCCATCTATATTGTTTTTTAAGTGTTGATAAAACTTCTTCAACACTAACTGCTTCTTTGATTTGGTCTTTATATTTAGGGCAAAAACTTAAAATATGATCTTTTGACCAGCTTTGTTGGCCTGGAACAGGAACTATCCAAGCTAAATCTTTTTCTCTAATTAGCTTATGCAAAATACCTATCATGTCTTTTCTTTTTTGAATACCTAGTATCCAAATAATTCCACTTTCTTGACCAGTCCATGTGTCTCTTTCAGTTGATAATTGCTTAGCCGCGTGAGGATTATGTGCACCATCAACAACTATGGGCATCCCTTCCCATTTTGTTGTTTGAAGTCTTCCAGGCCATTTAGCAAGAGATAAGCCCTCTCGAAGTTGTCCCTCAGAAATATTCCAACCAAAATTTTTTAAGGATTCAATAACTCCTTTAGCTACAGCTGCATTTTCTTTCTGTATTGCTCCTGATAGGCCGAGTTCCCAATCTGATGGAATAGGATCTACCCAATGAATGACTGCTTGTTTCCTCTTAGCAGTCTTTTCGAAAACTCTTTTTACAATATTGTGTTGAGTAGATGTAACGATAGTACTCTTTGTAGTTATTACAGCTGCTTTCTCAATAGCTACTTTTTCTAGACTATTACCTAGGTATTCACAATGATCAAGTCCAATAGCTCCAAATGCAATAATAGGTCTATATTGATGCGAGGTTGTTGCATCAAGTCTTCCTCCAAGTCCTACCTCAAGAATAAGAAGTTCAACTTCCTTTAAAGTAAAATATTTGAGTGCTATTGCAATAACACATTCAAAAGGAGTTAAGCTATATTTTTTTGTAATTGGAGAAAGAGACAGGCTTAATGATTGAAATTCTTCTTTTGATATTGGAGTCTTGTTTATACATATTCTCTCGACCCAATCAACTAAATGGGGGGAAGTGGTAATTCCAGTTTTGATATTTACTAAGCTAAGAACACTACTAATAAAAGCGGCAATAGAGCCTTTCCCATTTGTTCCTGCTATTTGAATAGCAGGTATTTTTTTACAGGGATCTCCCATGGCATTAATAGCCAATGACATTCGATCTATGCCCAGATTCATATCTTTATATTCTTTGCTCTCGCTTTCAAAAATGAAATTCGATTGTGCTATGAAAGTTTCATCAGACATTTGTCTAGTCGCGATAAAAGCTCGTTGATTTCTTTTTTTGTAATAGTTAGAGGAGGGACTATCCTTACTACTTTTAAACCAGCTGGTACTAGAAGTAGTTTCTCTTCTAAGGCCAATTTGACAATATCAAGAGATGTTATTTTGATATTGTCTTTTATAACGAGACCTTGAATAAGCCCAACACCTCTTGTGGAAATAAATATGTCTGAATATTTATTTGAAAGTTTAATTAATCCTTCTTTTAATTGAACACCTCTCTTGGTGACTTTATTTAGGAGGTCTCTTTTTTGTATTTCTTTCCCAACGGTTAGAGCTGCTCTACAAGCGAATGGATTCCCTCCAAAAGTGCTGGCATGATCACCGGGCTGAAAGACATCAGCTAATTGATTAACTAATAGCGCTCCAATGGCATGACCTCCACCAAGTCCTTTGGCTAGTGTGAAAACATCAGGTTCAATACCCAGTTGTTCATATCCCCAAAGAGTACCTGTCCTTCCCATTCCAGTTTGGACTTCGTCAAGTATCAATAAAACATTGCTGTGGGTACATTTTTTTCTTATGAGCTCAAAAAAGGATTTTTTTCCAATATTTATGCCTCCCTCACCTTGTATAGGTTCAATAAATACAGCTGCAATTTGTGGACCTGTTTTTTCTAAATCATCAAATAGATTTTCAAAAGATTCATTGTCGTTATAAGAAAAAAACTTAAATCCCTGAACCATTGGTTCGAAACCTTTGTGGTATTTCGGCTGCCCTGTAGCACTTACAGCTGCGAGTGTTCTTCCATGAAAGCTTTCCTTTGCACAAAGAATGACAGGTTTGTCGATGTTACGTTCACTATGCCCATATTTTCTTGCCAATTTAATTGCAGCTTCGTTTGCTTCGGCACCGCTATTGCAAAAAAATACACTCTTAGCAAAACTCTGTAAAGTTAACCATTTAGCTAGTTCTTCTTGCTCTTGTATACCGTAAAGGTTAGATACATGTTGAAGTCTTCTTAATTGCTTTGATAAGGACTTGATTAATGCTCTATCACTGTGGCCCAGTGAACAAGTTGCAATGCCAGCCACAGCATCAAGATATTTTCGGCCTTTTTTGTCCCACACCCATGAACCTTTACCCCTGATGAGGTCTAAAGGAAAACGATTATAAGTTTTCATCAATGAAGTGGGAGCGGTCGGACTTGAACCGACAAACCCGAAGGTGCCGCATTTTGAGTGCGGTGCGTCTACCAATTCCACCACGCTCCCATAAGTTTATTTTAAGCCAAAACTAGCAAGAATATGAAACTAAGCTGCATTTTTTTGAGTATCAATATTGTCTTCATTAATTATTTTGTTAGAGAAAGAACTATGAGATGTTATTTGATTAAATTTTCTAGAAATAATAGAACCTGCATTAGTTAACTTTTCTTCTAATTTTTCATAGCCTCTATCTAAGTGTTCGAGCCCCGTGAAAATACTATTTCCTTTAGCAGAGAGACATGCAAGGATAATGGCAGCAGAAGAACGTAAATCTCCTCCCTCAACATTTGAACCAATAAGTTCTTCTACTCCTTTGATGTGAGCAGTATTGTTTTCTAGATAAATACATGCGCCCATTTTATTTAGCTCCAAAACATGTTGCATTCTCTTCTCAAAAACTTTTTCTTTGATTTTGCATGAACCTTTAGCTGTGGCCATTAATGACATAAACGGAGCCTGAAGATCAGTGGGAAAGCCAGGGAAAGGACTTGTGGTTATGTCAACTCCTGAAATCTCTCTTGGAATGATTTTTAAATGATGATTCCCATGATGAGATATTGAACAGCCACACTCTTCTAATTTTGAGATAACAGCACTCAAATGATTTGGGATTACTGGACCAACAATGAGAGGCGATCGTGTTATTGCTGCAGCGATAAGAAAAGTTCCTGCTTCTATCCTGTCGGGAATAACACAATGAGAAGTCCCGCTTAAAGATTCCACTCCAATGATTGTGATTCTTTTTGTTCCAGCTCCAAAAACCTTCGCTCCCATTGAATTAAGCATTTTCGCGAGATCCTGGATCTCTGGTTCTCTTGCTGGATTCGATATTGTTGTTTTGCCTAAAGCTAAGCAAGAAGCCATCAAGATTGTTTCAGTAGCTCCAACGCTGGGATATTTAAGAGAAATATCTGTTCCACGTAATCTTTTGTTTTTAGTCGAAACTCGAGCCTTTACAACATCATTTATAATTTCAACTTCCGCTCCTAAAGCTTTTAGACCATTGATATGTTCATCAACAGGTCTTGCTCCAATATTGCAACCACCAGGTAAAGGAATTTTTGCTTCACCAAGTCTAGTAAGTAAGGGGCCAACACAGAAAAAACTTGCCCTCAAACTATGAACTAGTTGATACGGTAATTCAACGTTATGAATGGACGCTGAATTAATCTCGATGGAATTCTTTGTTTTGGTTAACTTCGCGCCCAAATTACGGAGAATCTCTGACATAACTTCAATGTCCGTAAGTTCTGGAACATTTTTAATGAGAAGCTTGTCTTTCGTAAGAAGAGAGGCAGCCATTAAAGCTAGCGAAGAATTTTTTGCTCCACTAACTTTTAAAACCCCATTAAGCGGACGACCTCCTTTTACCTCCAGATGTGGCGGAACAAGATTCCTTTTAATTGTCGCCACACTACTCATATTGGTGCGAACTGCTTACCAAGCCATAATGCCAAGTGGATTTAAAATAGTCCAGTCAACCTTATTGAAAATTGATGGGTTCAAATTAAATATTGATAATGTTGAAAGTTTGAATAAGATTTGTAATGTAGTCTATTGAACTTAATAAGAAAATTCAGTGGTTAGTAAAATGCAAGAAACTTTTCTACTTTTCAAAAATTAAATAATTTGAGGTTAGAAAATTAATAATTCATATTCTCCATTGATTACAAGTAAAAGAAACCCTTTAGTTAGAAAATTAAGGTGTCTTTTGAAAAAAACTGGCCGTGAAGAGCATTCTTCTCTTTTGCTTGAGGGGACTCATTTGTTAGAAGAGGCTTTGAAAACAAATTTTTTGCCAACAGAAGTTATTGCAACTCCTGAATGGTGTGATGAGCATGAGGGAAATTTAAAAAAAATAGGTTCAAGATCTTTATTAACTCTAGTTACTAAGAACGTTTTAGAAGCATCTTTGTCCACCGTGACACCTGACGGTGTCGCGGCGATATTCCCAATACCAGGGTTGCCAAAACCGGGGAAAGCCCCAAAACACATTTTGGCTTTAGATAGGATTCAAGATCCTGGCAATTTGGGAAATTTATTCCGATCAGCCCTTGCGGGTGAATATGAAGTTATGTGGTTGGCTTCTGGAGCAGATCCCCTAAATCAAAAGGTTTTAAGATCCTCAGCTGGCTCAGTTCTTCATTTACCTTTTGAAAGGATTGGAGATTCATCTTCTTCAAGTATTGAAATGCTTGTTTTAAAACTCAATATTGCTATTGATGATAATTACCAAGTAGTAGGAACAATTTCACCGAATAAAATTACTGATAAGAAAGTGAAACCTTATTGGGAATTAGACTGGGATCTCCCTACTGTATTGGTTCTTGGGAATGAAGGATCAGGTGTTCATTCTTCAATTGAAGCTTGTTGTACAGACTTTGTTACGTTGCCTCATAGCTCATTAGTTGATTCACTAAATGTGGCATCTGCTGCCGTTCCTCTCTTGTTGGAGCGACAAAGAGTAAAAATGGTTAAGGGTATCCAAAAAAAACCGTGAGTGAAATTTCTTTTGACTTTGACTTAATTGTTGTCGGAGCTGGATATGGAGGTTTTGATGCTGCTAAACATGCAGCAGAGGCTGGTTTGAAAGTGGCTATTGTCGAATCAAGAGATATGGGCGGAACCTGTGTCAACAGAGGCTGTGTACCTTCTAAAGCATTACTAGCAGCCAGTGGCAAAGTGCGTGAGCTTGCAAATGTTCCTCATCTTGCTGAATTTGGGATACATTCCGCTCCGGTTAGATTTGAACGTAAAAAAATTGCAGAACATGCAAAGAACTTAGTTGAGACAATTCGAAAAAATCTTACTAAAACATTAGAAAGATCTGGAGTTGAGATATTTAGAGGAGAAGGACGTTTAGAAGGTAATCAAAAGGTCGGTTTAAGAGAAGTTAATGGAGTTGATAGAATTTTTTCCGCAAGAGATATTATCTTGGCTACAGGCTCAGACCCTTTTGTACCCCCTGGAATTGAAATTGATGGACGAACTGTTTTTACAAGTGATGAGGCGATTAATTTAGAATGGTTGCCAAGATGGATCGCAATAATTGGTAGTGGCTATATAGGTTTGGAATTTGCTGATATTTATACAGCTTTAGGTTGTGAGGTAACCATGATTGAAGCTCTTGATAAAGTAATGCCTACTTTCGATCCTGATATCACGAAAATTGCTTCAAGAAATTTAATTGATAAAAGAGATATTGAAACTCGAGCTGGAGTCTTCGCTACTAAAGTTAAGCCAGGTTGTCCCGTGGAGGTCGAGCTTACAGATGCAAAGAATCGAGAAGTGATTGAGGAGTTACAAGTTGATGCTGTTCTGGTTGCGACAGGCCGAGTTCCATCGACTAAAAATCTAAATCTACAATCCGTTGGAGTTGAAACAATTAGGGGTTTTATTCCAATTGATGATCAGATGAGAGTATTGGTAAATGAAAAACCAGTTTCTAATCTATGGGCAGTGGGAGATGTTACGGGTAAGTTGATGCTGGCCCATACTGCTGCGGCGCAAGGGAGTATTGCAGTAGAAAATATTTTAGGAAAAGCAACAGAAATTGACTATAGAAGTATACCTGCAGCGACTTTTACCCACCCTGAGATAAGTTCCGTTGGACTTTCGGAAGAAGAAGCAAAAGATCTAGCAAAGAATGAAGGTTTTGAACTTGGAATTGTTAGAAGTTATTTTAAAGCGAACTCTAAGGCCTTGGCTGAATTAGAAAGTGATGGAATTATGAAGTTGATTTTTAATAAAGAGAATGGAGAGGTTCTTGGAGCTCATATTTATGGATTACATGCGGCTGATCTTATACAAGAGGTTTCTAATGCAATTTCTAGAAGACAACGAGTTGATGCCTTGTCAAAAGAAGTTCATACTCATCCAACATTAAGCGAAGTTGTAGAGGTTGCCTATAAACAGGCATCTTTACAAATAAAGAAGTAGGTAAATCAAATTTTATTTTTATTGATCATTAATTATTTAAATTATGGAAATCAGAAGAAGACCTCCTAACCCAAGTATAAAAGTAGCTAATTTAGAGTATGCAATCCCCCATCCAGATTCAAAACCTAAAAATATTTTGGAGGAAATTGTTTGGGAAAAACATTTAGAAGTTGAGATTGCAAGAAAAAAAGTTTCGCTTGAAGATTTAAAAAAAAAGATCAAGGATTTACCAAAAACAAAAAATTTTATTGATGCATTAAGAAATAGTAAGTCGAAACCAGCACTAATTTCAGAAATCAAAAAAGCTAGTCCAAGTAGAGGGATAATTAGAGAGGACTTTGACGCGAGAATGATAGGTAAAATGTATGAAGAGGGAGGTGCTAACTGTATATCAGTCTTAACAGATAAAAAATTTTTTCAAGGTGGTTTTGATGTCTTAGTTGAAGTTAGAAAGGAAATCACAATCCCAATACTATGTAAGGATTTTATTCTTTACCCCTATCAGCTTTACCAAGCAAGAGCTGCGGGCGCTGATGCTGCACTTTTGATAGCCGCAATTCTGACTGATTCTGATTTAAAGTACTTATCTAAGGTCGCTAAATATTTGGGACTGACAATATTAGTAGAGGTTCATGACTCAGAAGAACTTGAACGAGTACTAAATATTAATGTATTTAAATTAATAGGTATTAACAATAGAAATTTAAAGAGTTTTAAAACTGATCTTGAAGTTACAAAGGAATTGGCTAAGAATTATGCTAACCAAATCAAGGAAAATTCTATTACTTTGGTAAGCGAGTCAGGTTTATTTACTCGCGAGGATTTGAGCTTGGTAAAGAGTTATGGGGCTGATGCTGTTTTGGTTGGTGAATCTCTTATGTCAGAGGAAGATATATTAGGTGGAGTTAAAAAATTAATTGGTAACTTATAAATTAAGGAAAAGATCTATCCAAATCAGTTGAATCTATTTAGAGAAAATCTTGTCTACTTTCCCAATGATTAAATCTAATTCAATTAAACCCAATTCCCGGCTATCAGTGCTTGAAAAGGAGTTGTCTCCCCTTAAATCAAATTTATTTTGATAAATCCTATGAATTCTTTTAATTATTAATTTATTTTTTGTTTTTGGATGAAAGGCAACGACGATATCGCCAATCTTTAAGTCAGTATTTTTTGGATTTAATTTTTTATATGTTATTAAATCTCCCTCTTTAAGGGTTTCTTCCATAGAAGTACCGACAACACGTAAATGTTGTCGGTAACCGATTATCAAAGTAAATAAAGTAAATAAGTCGGGTTTGTGGAAAAGACTTTTATCAGCTTGCGGTAACCCAGCTATCACTTCTACCTTTTGAAGCCCAAAACATCGAATGTATCTTTTGTACAGCTGCTAATAATTCTTCTGCCTTGGTTTGATCAATATTTACCTTACACGCACTACAAAGCTTTGCTGCTTTCCAAAAAGTGTCATGAAGATCTGGATATGTAGCTAAGTGTTCAGGTTTGAAGTAATCAGTCCAAAGGATTAGAAGTTCTTTTTTGGCCTTTTGTGATTCTTCTTCTTTAATCGCAACGAAGCGAGAAAAAGTATTGTTATAAGCTGAAACTGAAGCCTGATCGTTACCAGCTGGAGTTAGAGCAATAAGTTTTTTTGTCATAGACAAAACTGCCTCTGCGGCAACTCTCGCAGAAGCAGGGTCGTACACACCACAAGGACCATCACAATGAGCGTGAACAGGTTTTGCTGGTAGCTTGTTAAAGATTGATGTAAGTGTTTCGCTCAACATCTGAAAATAATTTGAGAACATTTTTTTTTACATTAATGGCGTTTGTCAACAAACGCCATAACTTTTTCTATAGCTTTCTGAATAATTTAAGAAATTCACTTAACACCCAATAATTCCACTTCAAAAGTTAAAACTGAATTAGGGGGGATTGGACCTATCCCTCTGCTGCCATACCCCAATTCTGGAGGGATGACTAATTTTCTTTTACCTCCAACTTTCATTCCTGCGACTCCCTCATCCCAGCCCTTTATAACCATCCCTGCACCTAAGGAAAATTCAAAAGGACCTCTTCCATAACTGCTGTCAAATTCTTTCCCATCATCAAGAGTTCCCTTGTAATTTACTGAGACACTTGTTCCTGGAGTAGCTTCTTGACCATCACCTAAAACTAATTCAGTAATTTTCAATCCACTTGAAGTTACTTGGGATGCTCCTATCTCAGCTCCTCTGAGGGGCGTGTTGTTTGCACTGGTTTTATCTGAAGCCATAGTAAAAAGTAATGGATTTGGGTCTTCTGGGTCTAATTCAAATGAATTGGTTACAGACTCGCTGCTTTTTGTGGATTGCCTTACATCCGCTTGGATTGGTTGGTCAATTTGTAAGGCATTCGTTGGAGTTGGTGAGATGATTTGGCTGATCACTGCAATCATCAAGCAGCTAAGGCAAACAGAAAAGCTAATTAAGATTTCTCTCACAGCAATATCAAGTAATCGTAAATATTCTTGCAGATTAATACCCAAATTACATCTATTTAAAAGATAACTAACCAGAGAGTATGAATTTTGCCGTTGTATATTTTATCTAAATTGGATTTATGAATAATATCAATTCTCTTTTTTTTAAAGCTTTTGCTGGGGGGGCTCTAGCAGGAATCTCCCTTAGTGAAGGGAATTATGTATTCATGCTTTTTGGCATATCTTTACTTTGGCCTGCTAGTAAGAATCCATGGGGGGGCTTTTGTTGGGGTGCAACGGCTATTTTATGGAGTCATAAGTGGTTGCTATTTTTGCATCCACTCAGTTGGGTAGGGATAAATTCAAATTTAAGCTTGCCTATTACCATTCTTATATGGCTTTTTTGTGGAGCCTTTGGAGGGGCTCTGGTTTTTAGCTGGTCAGCTTTGAGTGGTTTTTTGGCTTCTGGAAGACTTCAGTTTTCTAAATTAGAAAATAAGTTTATTTATGCTGTCTTATTATCAGCAATATGGGGGCTAACTGAAGAAATCCTATCTAGAGGCCCTTTGTTTTGGATGGGTGTAGGGCCAAGTTTATTACCACAAGATAGATATTTGGCTGGATTAGCAAGATGGATAGGTTCGGGCGGCTTGGCCTCTATCCATTTTTTGGTTGGATGGTGGATTTGGCAACTTTCAATTGTTTTTCAAGCCAGAAAAAAACTCAAGAAATTGATTTTTGTTGGATGTGCTTATTTTTCGTTAGCTCATTTAATTGGATTTATCTTGTTGTTGGATTCTCCAACTGATTCGGCAGAACAGGTTGCGATGTGGCAAACAAACATTCCAATAAGACAAAAATTTAGTCAGGATGAAATAAATGCTTTGCCTTCAAAAGTAGATAGAGCATTAAATGATGCTTTTGAAATGAATGCATCTTTTTTAATTGCCCCAGAGGGAACGTTGCCTCTGGATCGATCAAAGATGCGAGGTTTTCCTGTTAAATTTCTCTCTGGAGGCTTCAGGGAAATAAATGGTTCTCTACGAAGTTCAATATTAGTTTTTAATCCAGGCCAAGATTCTTTTTCGAATGTATTGGACAAATCTAGATTAGTCCCTCTGGGCGAGTGGATTCCTGCATTACCTAACTTTATGAAAAATGGCCTCTCTGCAGTAGGTGGAATTGAAAGTGGGAATCCATCAAGACTTCTTGATTGGGAGGGACCCTCTTTTGCAGGTGCTATTTGTTATGAATTGAGTAATGGGAAAGCTATCGCTAAAGCAGTAAATCAAGGAGCTAAATGGATTTTAGTGATTGCAAACTTAGATCCATATCCTATTTCTTTGCAAAGACAATTTTTATCTATTGCTCAATTAAGGAGTATTGAAACATCAAAAAATTTAATATCTGTTTCCAATACCGGACCAACATCTTTGATTAAAAGTGATGGAAGAATTGATACTCTCCTTAAACCAAATAAAGAACTTGTTCAACTCGTTGATCTTGAATTGAATGGAAAGAAAACTTTATATACATTTATTCCTGATTTGCCTTTGATTTCAGTTAATCTTATAAGTTTAATAGGCGTTTTACGATTACGTAAATATGGTTAATATTAATACTCTTTAGAAATAAGTCCTCCTCCTAATACATAGTCACCCTTGTAAAATACGGCTGCTTGTCCAGGAGTAATTGAAAATTGATCTTTTTCAAAATGAATATGACATTTATAACAATTATTCTCTTTGGAACTATCAATAATTGGTATTAACTTTGCTTTTACTGCTTTACTTCTATACCTAATTTGGGCCTCAATCTCTATTGGTTTTTTAGGCGCTTCAATTGATACCCAATTTATATCTTTGACAATACAATCTGACTTTCCAGAATCTTCTCTTGGGGCAACAATTACTCTGTTTAAAGATGCATCAATTTCAACAACATGTAGAGGAACTTTCCATGCAATACCTAATCCCTTTCTTTGTCCTATCGTGAAATGCTGAACTCCATTATGGGAACCTATAATTTGTCCATTTTTAAGGACAATTTCTCCTTCCTTTTGGGGTAGATACTTATCAATAAAAGCATTCATTGACCCATAATGTTCAGCAAGACAAAGGTCTTGACTCTCTGCCTTTTCGGCAGTTTTTAATGAATGTTTCAAAGCTTCGATTCGTGTTATCTCTTTAGTTAATTCTCCAAGAGGAAAAATTGTTTTTCCTAAAATTTCTTGAGGGAGATCATATAAAAAATAGCTTTGATCTTTGTTTGGATCTTTACCTCTTAAAAGCTTATGTCTTTTACTTCCATCACTCGGAAGATCATTGCTTTCGAAAGATTCATTTGAATATCTAATTCTTGCGTAATGCCCAGTAGCGATCTTTTCGACATTTTTATTTTTTTTTACCCATTTCAGCATCTCTGAGAATTTGACTGATTTATTGCAGCGAGAGCAGGGTAAAGGAGTAATTCCTTCTTCATATCCTTTTACGACATTATTGATTATTTCTTTTTGGAAAATTTCTTTTGAATCGACTATGTGATGCTTAATTCCAAGTTGATCACATATACCTGCTGCATCAATTAATCCATCTGAGCAGCAAGATCCTTTCCCTTTCATTAGCCACAAAGTTAATCCAACTACATCCCACCCGGCTTCACAGAGGAGAGCAGCTGTTAAGGAGCTATCCACACCTCCTGAAAGCCCCACTACAACCGAATGATTCCCAGAAAATGCTTGCAGTCTTTTTAATGTTTTCGTGACTGTTTCTTCTGAAGTCAAATGATTTAAAACTTTTTTTGTTTCTCTTGTTTCCACATTCATGGGGATTGATAGTAGCTTCTATTCATAGTTGGTTTGGTTGCTTTTTGATTTTGAATTGGCCTCCATCTGATTCGGAACATTTGATGGTTTCTTCAGAGCAGATGAAAAACATAGAAAAAGAAATGTTTTCTATGGGTATGCCTGTTGAAGCTCTGATGGAAAAAGTAGGGATTGGTATCTCTACATGGATATTAGACAGACAAGGATTGATTGAAAATGGTGCAATAGTTTTAGTAGGGCCAGGGCACAACGGAGGCGATGGGCTTGTTGTTGCAAGAGAACTTTATATGGCAGGCGTTGATATCTCTATTTGGTGTCCATTTCCATTGAAAAAAGAATTAACACAAAAACATTTCGATTATGCAATGCAGATTGGAATTGAAAACTTGGAGCAAAAACCTGATTCCAATTCTGATTCATTATGGATTGAGGCATTATTTGGATTAGGTCAATCAAGAATTATTTCTGATGAAATATTTCATTTATTGAATTCGAAGAAGAAATTTAGTCCTGATAAATTAATAAGTATTGATGTTCCCGCTGGATTAGACTCAGATAATGGAAGTACAGTATCAAATACCTCATTTAAAGCTACTTCCACACTGGCTTTAGGCCTCTTTAAGACTGGGTTGATTCAAGATTCAGCTATTGATTTTGTGGGAGATATAGAGAGAGTAGATATCGGGATCCCAGATAAGATTTTGGCTGGTCTTCCTGAAAACCAGTCTTTGAGGATTTCTTTTTCAGATTTATCTACTTTCGTTTGGCCTAAGCCAAGCAAAAGTAAAAGTAAATATCAGAGAGGAAGAGTTCTGGTCGTCGCAGGAAGTGAGAAATACAGAGGAGCCGCATCTCTTGCTTTGAATGGGGCTTTAGCAAGTGGAACAGGTAGTGTTAGCGCTTTTTTGCCTAATTCAGTTTCTTCTTCTCTTTGGATTGATCACCCTGAAGTGTTATTGCTTGGAGATCTAAATACTTGTCAGGACGGTTCTTCAGGTTTTTCCAAAGTTTTGAATGAAGTTGACTTGAATAGGTTCGACTCGATTTTGCTTGGTCCTGGATTAGGGATTGCAGAAGAAAAAGATTGTTTTGGATCTGACTTGCAGGATTTCAAAGGCCTGCTGGTTCTTGATGCTGATGCAATCAATAGGCTGTCGATAACTTCGAAAGGTTGGGAATGGCTAAATGATAGAAAAGGTCCTACCTGGCTTACCCCTCATCTTGAAGAATTTAAAAGGCTATTTCCTTTAATTGATTGCTCGAATCCATTGAAGGCTGGAATTGAAGCTGCAAAAACTTGCAGTTCTTCCGTCTTATTGAAATCTGCTCATAGTGTGATTTCTGATCCAGAAGGGAAAAACTGGCAAATAGGGCAAGTGAATTCAAGCGTTGCAAGAACTGGTCTTGGCGATGTTTTGGCTGGCTTCGTTTCGGGGATGGGTGCTTTTGGACTCGCAAGTGATAAAAAATTAGATACAAGTTTGCTTGCTGCGTCAGCTTTGATGCATGCATATGCAGGTGCGTTTTGCATAAAGGGGAGCACAGCGAGCACTGTTTGCACTTTTCTTAGTGAATTAATAAAAAAGGAAAGCACTTGAAATGTTTTGAAACAACCATTTAAAGCGCATTAAATGGTGGATTTGGTGTCATTTGTTAACTAATCGTCAACAGAATCTGAAGCCTTCATGAAACCCAGGCATCTTTTACCATTTCTGTAAGAAAGTCTTATCACTTTGAAAACGGGTCTAGAAACAATGGTTTCATCTGCACCCAAGCCTGCTGAATCCCAAAAACGACGCAGCAGTGATCCAATTAGTTGGTACCTTTCCTCTATAGGAAGAGTTCCTCTTTTAACGCCAGCAGAAGAGATTGAACTTGGTAATCAGGTTCAAACAATGATGAGCCTTACAGAGGATGGTCAGATTAAGGAAGAGAGCAAAGAATTTAATTCACATCAAAGAAGATTGATTCGAATTGGAAGAAGGGCAAAGGAAAGAATGATGAAAGCCAATCTTAGACTGGTTGTAAGCGTTGCAAAGAAATATCAAGGTAAAGGTCTTGAACTCTTGGATTTAGTCCAGGAAGGTTCTCTTGGATTAGAAAGAGCTGTAGAAAAATTTGATCCAACTCGTGGCTATAAGTTTTCTACTTACGCTTTTTGGTGGATAAGGCAAAGCATGACAAGAGCTATTGCTTGTCAATCAAGAACAATTCGATTACCTGTCCATTTAAGTGAGAGATTAGCGACCATTAGGAAAGTCAGCTTAGATTTGGCTCATAAGCTCGGTGCAATGCCTAGTCGTATTGAAATTGCTGAGGCAATGGAAATTGAGTTAGAAGAACTTGATTCAATTTTGAGACAAGCTCTTACTACTAGCAGTCTTGATGCGCCCGTTAATGGCGATGAAGGTCGTAGCTTTTTAGGTGATCTAATAGCTGACGGCTCTGGAGAAGAACCGCTAGATAAAGTTGAACAAAAAATTCATCAAGAGCAACTTGGAAGATGGCTAAGTCATCTAAGCGAACAAGAACAGCATGTTATAAGGCTTAGATTTGGCTTAGAGGGTAATGAAAGACATACTCTCGCAGAGATAGGCCGGTTGTTACAGGTTTCTCGTGAGAGGGTTAGGCAAGTTGAGTTAAAAGCTTTAAGAAAATTGAGAAATCTTACGAGAAAGCTGCCAAGTGGAATTTGAATTTTATCTACTTTATTTTTAGTTATCTGCCCAGATATATTTAGTTAAATCACTAGGGTCAGGCTCTGGAGCGTTTAGAGCAAACTCAACAGCATCGTTAACTTCGATATCGATTTCTTTCTCAATATTCTTTAACTCTTCATCAGAGAGGAATCCAGAACTAGTTAAATCTTTCTTTAGCTTTTTAATTGGATCTCTTTTAGCCCAGAATTCCTTCTCTTTTTCAGACCTAAGTTCGTCTGGATCAGCTAGTGAATGGCCTCTGAATCTGTAAGTAAGGCACTCTATCAAAGTTGGTCCTTCTCCAGCTCTTGCCCTTTCTAGAGCCCTTTGAGTAGCCCCTCGCACTGCTAAAACATCCATTCCGTCTACTTCTTCTCCTGGCATACCAAAGGCTGAAGCTTTTCTCCATATTTCAGTCTCGCTAGTTGCTCTGTCATGGGCCATTCCAATTGCCCATTTATTATTTTCGACTACAAATATGATCGGTAATTTCCATAGCTGGGCCATATTTAAACATTCATAAAACTGACCAATATTGCAAGTACCATCTCCAAAAAATGCTGCAGTTACAGAATCACTATTTTCCTTAAGAGCCTCCCTTTTGTATTTACTGGTGAAAGCGGCTCCAAGGGCAACTGGAATCCCTTCACCAATAAATGCATAACCTCCGAGAAGATGATGTTCTTTAGAAAATAGATGCATAGATCCACCTCTTCCTTTGCTGCAGCCTGTCTCCTTCCCGAATAGCTCGCTCATCACCTCTTTCGCAGGCACTCCAGCACTCAAAGCATGAACGTGATCTCTATAAGTACTGCAAAACCAGTCGTGTTTGCGTTTCATTGCCCCAATAACACCTGTACTTATAGCTTCTTGTCCGTTGTAAAGATGAACAAACCCAAACATCTTTCCTCTGTAATACATTTCAGCGCATTTATCTTCAAATCGTCTTCCCAAAGTCATATCTTTGAAAAGATTTAAACCAATTTCTCTATCAATATGAGCTGGTTTTGTATTGCTAAGATTGCTTAGCCTGTCGGCGTGTTCCCTTTGCTGCATTGGGTCTTGGCTGGTTTTGTCCTGGTCGTGAGACATGATTTTGTTCATATTCACTTATCAATCCTTTTTAGACTTTAAGCGTCAATGGATGCAAAATGGTTAAAACCCCTTACGATGCCTAGAGCTTTTTTTCTGATTACCTAGTAGCGATTGGAATTACCTATTGATCATTTTCGCTTATTGGGGGTTAGCCCTTCTGCAAATGCTGAAGAAGTCCTCAGGGCTTTTCAGCTAAGGCTAGATCGTCCTCCCAAGCAAGGCTTTACTTATGAAGTTTTAGCTCAGAGATCAGAGCTGTTAAGACTTTCTGCTGATCTTTTATCCAATCCTGCCGAACGACAATCCTACGAACTTGCTCTTATTGAGGGTTCGTCGGGACTTGAATTATCTTCAAATAGAGAAGTTGCTGGTTTACTTCTGTTGTGGGAATCGAATGCTTCTTTGCAAGCTTTTAAGCTTGCGAAAAAAGCATTACAACCTCCACAAGCCCCAGCCTTGGGAAGTGGTAGAGAGTCAGATTTGACATTAATAGCAGCTTTATCTTGTAGAGATGCGTCTATTGAGGAGCAGAATCACAGAAGATATGCTTCAGGAGCTGATTTGCTTCAGGAAGGGATACAGTTATTACAAAGAATGGGCAAGCTTGTTGAAGAAAGAAAAACTCTTGAATCTGATTTAGAGACTCTACTCCCATACAGAATTCTTGATTTATTAAGTAGAGAAAGAGAAGATGAACAATCTCATCAGGAAGGCCTGATGTTGTTGGAAGACTTTGTAAATAAAAGAGGTGGACTGGAAGGTAAACGAAATTCAGAAAAAATAGCAGGATTAAATCAAAATGATTTTGAGCTATTTTTCCTCCAAATTAGAAAATTTTTAACTGCAAAAGAACAGTCAAAAATCTACTTAAATTGGTATCGAAGGGGTTCTGAAGATGCTGGCTTTCTTGCTGCTTTTGCCTTGATTGCTTCTGGCTTTTCTTATCGAAAACCAGAACTCTTGCAAGAAGCTCGTAAATACCTTCGAAATATCAATATAAATGGTTTTGACCCTATGCCATTAATAGGGTGCCTAGATCTTTTATTGGGAGATGTAAAGCAAGCAGAGGCTCGTTTTAGAAGCAGTTCAGATGAGAAATTAAAAGACTGGTTAGATAATTATCCTGGTGAGACATTGGGAGCCCTTTGTGACTACTGTAGACATTGGTTGAAAAAAGATGTATTAGTTGGCTTTAGCGATGTTGAGATACAACCTGTAAATCTTGATGATTGGTTCGCTAGCCCAGAAGTACAAAACTATGTAGAGCAGTTAGAAGCGAAAGGGGCATTAGGTATTGCAAAAGCGGGATTTTCATTTTTATCTTCCTTGGGACCTGAGCAACAAATTGAAAATAATTCAGCAAAAAACCCAGAGGAACAAGCAGATTTGCCAATGCCAGGTGGGGCTATGGATGAAATTTTTAAAGAAAAGTCTTTTAAATCAAAATTCCAATCTAGAGAAGCTTTCTTCAGATCTGATTTAGTTAAAAAGATAATTTCGAAATATTATTCAACTGTTGAATTATTCAAAAAGTCAGATTTCAAATCTTTCATATTAAAACGCCCGATTTATACCAGTTCTTTAGCATTTATTGGCTTATTTATTATAGGAACAAGCTTAGGGATTCTTACCCAGAGAAAACCATCAGAAAATAATGATATTAATAATATTACTAAATCTGAATTGGCTAAACCTAAAGATACTAAAACTAAAGATAATGGATCAAATGAAATAGTTAATAGTAAAGAAGAATTAGGTTTAAATAAATTAATTCCGCTTGCTTCTGAACAACCCTCAAAGCAGGAAATTAAATTTCTTATTGAATCATGGTTGTCAGGCAAAGCTGATATTTTGAATGGTTCAGAAAATCAGTTGCTTTCTTATGTTGCTAGAGCCTCTTTATTTAATAGAGTTGTTGAACAGAGAAAGAAAGATAAACTATTAGGACAAAAACAGATTATTGATGCAAATATAAATTCAATCAATATTGTTCAAAGATCAGATAAAAGAATTGCAGCAGATGTTGAATTAAACTATAAAGATAAAATGATTAGTTCTTCTGGTGAGATTTTGTCGGAAACGGTTATTCCTGCTTTGAAAGTAAAATATATAATAGGCAGAAATAAAAAAAATTGGCTACTAGTTGACTATATTAGTGGTAATTAAAAAATAATTTTTTAAATTATTTCCCTAACTCTAAGAAAATGTTTGAGGAACTAACTAATCAATTTGAGGATGCTGTTAAGGCCTTTAAAGGTGAAGCAAAAATTTCAGATGAAAATGTTGATGAAGCACTTAAACAGGTTAGACGAGCTCTCTTAGAGGCCGACGTTAGTTTGTCTGTAGTAAAAGATTTTATAGAAGAAGTAAGAGTCAAGGCTATTGGGACAGAGGTCGTCAGAGGTATAAATCCTGGGCAGAAATTTATTCAAGTAGTTCATGAGCAACTAGTAAATGTTATGGGGGGAGAGAATGATCCCTTGGCAGATTCTGAGGAAAAACCAACCGTAATTTTAATGGCTGGACTTCAGGGTGCAGGAAAGACTACAGCTACAGCAAAACTTGGATTGCTTCTTAAAGAAAAAAATCAAAAGCCATTACTTGTTGCGGCTGATACTTATAGACCAGCGGCTATTGATCAATTGGTAACGCTGGGAAATCAAATTGGTGTGGAGGTTTTTAACTTAAGTCAAAATTCAAAGCCAGAGGAGATTGCAAGAAAAGGCTTAGAAAAAGCTAGGGAGGAAGGATTTGACACTGTTCTTGTTGATACTGCTGGTCGGCTTCAAATTGATACCGAAATGATGGGAGAGATGGTTCGAATTAAAGAGGCCGTTCAACCCGATGAAGTTTTATTGGTGGTTGATTCAATGATTGGCCAAGAGGCCGCAGAAATTACAAGAAGCTTTCATGAAAAAGTCGGTATAACAGGTGCTGTTCTCACAAAGCTAGATGGAGATTCAAGAGGTGGAGCAGCTCTTTCTATTAGAAAAATCAGTGGGAAACCAATCAAATTCATAGGGACGGGTGAAAAGGTTGAAGCATTACAACCTTTTTATCCCGAGAGGATGGCTAGCAGAATCTTAGGGATGGGAGATGTTTTAACTCTTGTTGAAAAAGCACAGAAAGAAGTTGAAATTGCTGATGCGGAAATCATGCAAAAGAAGCTTCAAGAAGCAACTTTTGATTTTTCAGATTTTGTAAAACAGATGAGGATGATAAAGAGAATGGGCTCTTTAGGAGGGCTGCTAAAAATGATTCCTGGAATGAATAAAATTGATGATGGAATGATTAAAAGTGGAGAAGATCAATTAAAAAAAATTGAGGCAATGATTGGTTCAATGTCATTAGAGGAAAGGAATAAGCCTGAATTACTGGCAGCACAGCCATCAAGACGTCGAAGGGTTGCAAGTGGCAGTGGATATCAGCCATCAGACGTTGACAAGGTTCTCGCCGATTTTCAGAGGATGCGTGGCTTAATGAAGCAGATGTCTAATGGAGGAGGACTTCCTGGCATGGAAGGAGGACTTCCTGGCATGGGAGGACTCCCTGGTATGTCAACACCAGGTGCGAATCCATATCAGTCAAGAAAAGGAAAAGGAGGTCCTAGCTCTGCGCCCCGAAGACAGCGACCAGTTAAGAAAAAGAAAGGCTTTGGTGATCTTTAGAAATATCAAAAGGCTAAATTAATCATCTGTGCAGTATTATTGAATTGAAGAACTTTTGAGTTCAATCCACTTACAAATAAATCGAAGATGATCAAGCTCCGCCTTAAGCGGTTTGGTAAAAAGCGTGAATCCAGTTTTCGTCTGGTTGCCTGTAATAGCACTTCAAGGCGAGATGGTCGCCCCCTACAAGAACTAGGTTTTTACAATCCAAGAACCAAGGAAACCAGGTTAGATACAGAGGCTTTGAGAACTCGACTAGGACAAGGCGCTCAGCCTACTGATGCAGTGAGGACTTTACTAGAGAAAGGAGGACTCCTTGAAAAGAAAGTTCGACCTGCTGAAGTTTTAGGTAAGCAAAAACAAGAAAAAGAAAGATCAGCAAAGAAAAAAGATGCAGCTGCATCAGAAACTTCTGAATAAGAAGTTTTGATGAATATTAATAATTTCAATAAAATTCATGTTTGAAGCAACCACTGAAGGTCGCTTTTGTATAGATCTGCCTGATTCTGATGCTGCTACTGCTTTGTCAGGGACTGGTCAGTCAACACTTCATAGATTAGGAGCCCTTACTGGCGCTGCTTTTGCATTAAGGGGATTACAACTCGAAATAAAAGGAAATTCTCATCAATTAGAAAGAGCTGCAGCAATCGTTGAATTAGTTAGACCAATTTGGGAAGAAGGACAAATTGTCTCTGCTGTAGATTTGCATGCCGCGGCGGGAGCATTGGATAATGGTAAAAAAAATGATCACGCAAAATCAACAAAAAAAGTTTTAGCTAGAAGTCAAAGAGGAAATCTGTTAAGGCCAAGAACAATTAGACAAAAATTCTATGTAGAAGCTATGGAAAACAGTGATCTTACTTTTGCTTTAGGCCCTGCTGGAACAGGAAAAACTTTCTTAGCAACAGTATTAGCGGTGAGAATGCTTACTGAGAGAAAAATTGAGAAAATTATTTTGACAAGACCTGCAGTTGAGGCTGGAGAAAGATTGGGCTTTTTACCAGGAGACTTACAGCAAAAAGTAGATCCTTATTTAAGACCTTTATATGATTCCCTTCACTCTTTACTTGGACAAGAGAAAACTAATTTACTTATTGAAAAAAATGTGATTGAAGTTGCTCCTTTGGCATATATGCGAGGTAGAACTTTAGAAGAATCTTTTGTGATACTTGATGAAGCTCAAAATACGACTCAAGCACAAATGAGGATGGTTCTTACCAGGTTAGGTGAAAGATCAAGAATGGTAGTAACTGGGGATGTAACGCAAGTAGACTTGCCATTCGGTCAAATGAGTGGACTTATTGAAGCATCAGATTTACTCGAAAACATTGATGGGATTTCAGTTTGCAGACTTACCTCAGCAGATGTGGTAAGACATCCACTCGTTCAAAGCGTTGTTGATGCTTATGCAGAACTAGATAAAAAAAGACGATAGGGTGATCCGCATTCACATTCATGAAGACTTATTTTTTTTATGTCAAAATAAGTATTAATAATTACCTGGTGCGTTATGCCAGCAAACAGCAATTTTCAACAAGCTATTCGTGAAGCACAATCAAGTGCACTTATTGGCCCAAATGTAGTTAATAAAGCCTTGCCTTATGTAGGCGGAGGAATGGCATTAACCGGATTAGGTGTTTTAGGTGGCCTCTCTTTACAAGGAACTAACAATCCTCTATTTGGTCCATTATTTATAGTTGCATTTATTGCAGAAATTGTTCTGTTTTTTATGGCAAGCAGTGCTGCCAACAATGCAAATAACTCTAAGGCGCTCCCACTATTAACCGGATTCAGCTTGTTAACTGGTTTTACTCTTAGTGGGATTGTTGGGTTGGCAATTCAAGTTGCAGGAATGGGAGCCATCGGAACAGCTGTATTTGCTACTGGAATAACTTTCGTTATTGCATCTTCTGTAGGTAGAAAAATGAGCGATAACGTTGGTCAAGCTTTGCAGGGTGCAGTTGGTCTTGGATTGCTTGGTCTAATTATTGCGATGGTTTTTCAGTTTATTGGTGGTTTATTTGCTCCAGGGATGTTTGGAGGCAGTGGCTTTGAATTAATGATTGCTGGTTTTGGAACAGTACTTTTTGTTGCCATGTCTTTTGTGGATTTCTATACAATGCCAAGAAGGTACAACGATGAACAGTATTTAGCAGGAGCATTGGGAATGTATTTAACTTATATAAATTTATTTGTTTTTGTTCTTCGTCTTATTATTGCTCTTCAGGGAGGTGGTAGAAGAGATTGAGGTTAAAAAAATTAAACATAAAAAAAGAGCCTAAAGGCTCTTTTTTTATGTTGCAACTTCAAAAATACTTTCTGATATTGCATTGATTTGTTCATCGTTATAACCCCATTTATTAAGAAATTCCAAGTCTTTCCCAGTCCCTTTTGTTGCTTCAAGCAAAACATCTAAACGTTTTTTTACCTGAGTTGAATCTAATAGCTTAAGTAATTCAATACACCGAATTTTTATTCTCTTTGATTGTATTTCATGAGGATCTTTATTATTTCGATGTGTAATTATCATCGCTGAACTCATGGCAAGATTCTTTACGGTTAAGTCGACAACAATTTCTCCAGAATTTCTTAATTGAAAAATCAATGCATCAGGAAATCTATCCATTAAAGGGCAATCTATTGAGAGACTTACAACAAAAAATCCTCTCGCTCCCTCTACTGTTTTAATAAGCTCACCAATTCGATCAGATATAACTTCGTCACTTATTTCATCATTTTCCCAACTTTTGCACCAAATCATTGAAGCTTGCATAGCCTCTTTAAAAGTTGGTTTCTTTTCATTCATGGTTTTATTGCTCTTTTAGAGTAAGGCTATAGATAATCGTAGAGAAAGAAAATGTCTTTGGGAGATTTGATTCAAGAGGATTTTAAATCAGGATTTATTGCATTAATAGGTAGACCTAATGTTGGCAAATCAACTTTTATAAACAAATTTATTGGTGAGAAAATAGCAATAACATCACCCATCGCTCAAACAACTAGAAATCGATTAAAAGTAATACTTACTAATGAAAAGTCTCAAATTATTTTTGTAGATACTCCTGGTATTCATAAACCCCATCATTTATTAGGTGAAAGACTTGTTCAGAGTGCTAAGAGATCTATAGGAGAGGTGGATGCCCTTTTAGTTATTTTTGAAGCTAATCATTCTCCAGGCAGGGGCGATGCATTCATTTTGAATTTGATTAGAAATTTACAAATACCAGTTATTGTTGCCTTGAATAAATGGGATCTTGTTCCGTTGAGCAAATTTAAAGATAGAAAGAAGGAATATTTAGACTTTTTTGAGGGTACAAATTGGCCAGTTTTTTGTTGTAGTGCTCTAACAGGAAATGGATGTAATGAATTGATTAATGAAATAGAAAAAAAACTACCTTTAGGACCTCAGTTGTATCCAAGTCATATGACTTGTGACCATCCTGAGAAGTTTTTAATGGCTGAATTTATAAGGGAACAAGTATTAATCCATACACGCGAGGAGGTCCCTCATAGTGTTGCAGTTTCTATTGATAAAATTGAAGATATAACCTCGAAAAAAAAATCTAAGGAGATTGTAAGAACAGGAATTCTTGCAACTATTTGTGTTGAGAAAAAAAGTCAGAAAGGCATATTAATTGGTAAAGGGGGAAGTATGTTGAAGAAAATTGGCCAGGAATCAAGGCTCCAAATTCAAACTTTAATTAATGGAAATGTCTATTTAGAATTGTTTGTTAAAGTTGTTCCTGACTGGAGAAGTAAATCATCTCGGCTTAATGAGTTTGGTTATGAAGGGAGCTAATTTGTATGAATAAATTCAGGTTCGATGTAGTAAGCCTTTTCCCTGAAGCATTTAAAAATTTTTTTAATCATGGACTTATAAAAAAGGCATTTGAAGAGAAGATTGCATCAATTCATATACACAATCCTCGTGACTATGCAATAGATAATTATCGAAAAGTTGATGATGAACCATATGGCGGAGGCGCTGGAATGGTCTTGAAGCCCGAACCTTATTTTTCGGTATTTGATCACATTCCAAAGCTCAATAAAAAAAGGATACTTTTGATGACTCCACAAGGTAGAAAAATATCTCAAAATGATTTTTATAGATGGTCAAAAGAAGATCAACTCATATTGATATGTGGTAGCTATGAAGGGTTTGATGAGAGGATTCGGTCTCTAGCTGATGAAGAAATTTCAATTGGAGACTTTGTTCTTACCGGTGGAGAAATTCCTGCGATAACTTTGATTAATGGAGTAGTACGTCTTTTGCCTGGAACTTTAGGCAGTTCTGAATCATTAGAAGAGGAAAGTCATAATGAGTTCCTTTTAGAACATCCGCAATACACTAGACCCTCAGAATTCAGAGGCATGAAAGTACCTGATGTTCTACTAAGTGGTAACCATAAATTAATTAAAGAATGGAGGCAGAAGCAAAGAGAAATCAGAACACAGTCGCGTAGACCCGATTTGTTCGAACTTTGGAAGCTTGACCAATTATCATTCGATAAAGGAAGTTCATTATTGAAAACTGAAGTGAGCTTACGAATAGGCAACGGTTATGACATGCACAGATTGGTCCCTGGTCGACCTTTGATACTTGGCGGGATCGAGTTAAAGCATCCTGAAGGTTTAGGTCTTGATGGGCATAGTGATGCAGATGTTCTTACTCATGCAATTATGGATGCCATTTTAGGAGCATTATCTTTGGGTGATATTGGAAAGTATTTCCCCCCAGACGACCCTAAATGGAAAAATGCAGATAGTTTGATTCTTCTTGAACAGGTAATGGAATTAATTGAGAATAGAGGATGGCAAATTCAAAATATTGATTCAGTTATTGTTGCTGAAAGGCCAAAATTAAAACCTTATATTGACTTAATGAAGGAGAAAATATCTAAGAAAATTGGTGTTGACATTGATGCTGTAGGAGTTAAAGCAACTACAAATGAGAAATTAGGTGCTGAAGGAAGAGAGGAAGGTATATCTTGTCATGCAGTTGTTTTGATGAAAAAGAATGAAAACAATTAGCAAGAAAAATTTGATCGAAAAAGTATTTTGGTTTTGTATTGTTGGTTTGATTTCTTTTTCTACTATTTTTGGAAATGTGAAAAATATTCAAGCTGAGTCTTTATTAAAAGTGAATTTTCCAAAGGAATCTATTGTCGAGCTCCTTAAGCTTGATGTCCCGAAAAAATATAAACATGCTTGGTTAAAAGCTGAACAAGGAAGTTGGGAACCATGGTTGTTGAAACAAAATGGTTTTTTAGGACGCCAACTTTTTTGGGATCCTAAATTTGAAGAGGCAACCTTATTGATTGGTTGGGAATCAAGAGCAGTTTGGAAAAACATCTCTAAGGCAGAAATTAATCTTGTCCAGCAGGATTTCGAAAAGATTGCCAGAGAGGAAACAGGTGAAACAAGTGGAAATCCTTTTCCATTGATTTTTGAGGGGGAATTAAATCCAGAGTAAAGATGAATCAATCAATTATTGATTTTCAGAGGCATAATCGACTAGGTGTAATTGAGGCTATTTGGGGGGAGCATAAAACAATTCAACAAATATCTGAAATATTGAAAAAATATCAACTTGAATCTGAAACTGCTTTGGTGACAAGACTTTCTAAAGAAAAAGGAGAAAAACTTTTAGTTGAATTCCCTTCTGCAGAATTTCATGAAATATCTGGTTGTTTAACTTTGGGGGAGTTTAAGGAATGTACTTCTTCCGAAGAAGTAATTATTTTGACTGGAGGAACAAGTGATGTAGGAGTGGCTTCAGAAGCAGAAATAGCTTTGAATTTGCATGGAATAAAAACCAAATTGTTGATTGATGTTGGTGTCGCAGGACTTCACAGACTGCTAGATAGGCTAGAAGAAATAAAATTAGCAAAAGTAGTTATTGCATGTGCCGGCATGGAGGGGGCTTTGCCTACGGTACTCGCTGGATTAATTCCTCAGCCAATTATTGGACTTCCTGTTTCAGTTGGATATGGTATTAGTGGTGGTGGTAAAACGGCTATGGAGGGAATGCTTGCAAGTTGTGCTCCAGGCTTGTTAGTAGTGAATATTGATAATGGTTATGGTGCAGCTATGGCTGCTATCAGAATTTTATTAGCCTAATCTTTATTTGAATTTATCTCTAGAACCTGTTCTAACCACAACTTCATTGAGTTAGGTAGTAGACCTTTCTCGTAACGAAAAATTGCTTCAGTAATAACTGGGGTGTTTATCCATTGAATGGTCTTTCGCCTCATTAAAACTCTCTTCTTTCTCCTAAATTGAGCTATTAAATCTAAGAGCGCAAGGGGGAATTTATAGTCTTAAGATTCTTCGTCATATTTGCTACCAAGTCTAGTTAGCTCATCACTATTGTTGCTCGATTCAACATCGAGAAGACGAGTGACTAATTCTGATAAATCTCTTTGAGCAAGCTCTCCAGAGCTTTCCCATTTCATTGAACGAGGTTCTGGTTGCGAAGAAGCCGACACTTCTATTTTAAAAATAACTGTCACGGAATGCTAACTGTTATTTGTGTGTTTTTTGACTCTTCTTTACGTAAATAAGATGAAAAAAATATAAAGAAATAAGGTTTTTTGTCACTTAGGACACTTAATTTATAAATGTTTAAGATTTGGGTATTGAGTTATTAGCTCTTCTTCTCTCAAAGTCTCTCCTTCTCCGTCAGGTTGCCAGATAACTTCCAAGGCGATTAGGTCGTTTGATGAAATTGATCCTAAGAGTCTCAATGCCTCTGTTGTTTGTTCGTTGTTTGCGGAGTTATTTAGTCTTAAATGCTTTTTTGTCGCTACTAAAATCGTAATCGCGATGTATTCATTTGTTGAATCTGAATTGCCAGGATTGGATTCATTATTTGTTGATGTAGTTATTTGACCAGAATAGTTTGATGTGAGTTCGGCTTTTAATTTGCTTCTTTCAGTTATTGAGATTCGATTAAATGTTGATTCTGCGGAAGTAAAAGGAACGGAGCCTGTTTCTATATTTGAATAGACCCATAATTCAGGCTTCCTTAGTAAGGCAAGAGTTGTGTCTTGAAGAACTCTTTGAAGACCAGATGAGGTTGAGGTGCTTGAAGAGGAGGCAAGTTCTCTAAGCTTTACTTGAATCTCTTTAGCACTTGCTAGTAAGCCAATTTGAAACTGTATTAAAGAAACTTTGGAAGAGTTTGCTGATTGAGAAACTATTGAGTTATTGCTTGAGTTTGAGAAATTTGAAGAGTTTTTAAATGAATTAACAATCACACTGACAATTGATATAAGTATTAAAAAACCAAAAATTCCACCACCACCAAAGCCAAATATTGGCAATAAGAAAGGAAAACCAATACCACCTCCTCTGTATCCACTTCCATAGCCACGAAAGTTATTGCCTCCATAACCTCCATAATTTTGGCTTCGTGGTGAGGAAGGTGCCTGAAAACTTCCTCCACCGATGCGACCCCCACTGGCAGCCGAAGCCGGGTTGGGGTTAATAAATAAAAAAGAAGAAACTATTGCAGAAATAACCAGGAAAGAAAAAAATTTTTTTCTTTTTAACCAGTGAAAGAGAGTAAATTTGAACACTTATTTTTGAGGAATTAATTAACTTTAGGAACCTCCGCCAACAATTGTCACAACCTCTAAGCAATCGCCATTTTTCATTTTTGTACTTTTCCAAACTTTTGGGTTGATTATTTCACCATTTAACTCAACTACAACTAATTGAGGTTTGTAACCTAAGTTTTCAAGCAAAGTTTCCAGAGGTAATTCTTCAGCGAAATTGTTAATGGTTTTAATTTCGCCGTTAATTTTTAGTTGCATGTTAGAAATTTGATAAGCTCTTCAGTTTTTGAAAAGGGGTCATTTGAATTAATGATTGCATTTGATACAGCTATGCGAAGATTATTGATTTGATTTAATTTTTTGATATTTGAGTTATTTATCCCACCAATAGCAAAAGCAGGTAGGAGAGTTTTTCTCAATCCCTTCTTAAGGTAGTCAATTCCAATTGGATTTAGTTTCTTTTTGGTTTCAGACGAAAATATTGGTCCTATGCCAATATAGTCACAGCCTTCATCTTCTGCTCTCTTTATTTCTTCAAGGCTGTGCGTGCTTCGGCCAATGATCTTGTCAGACCCTAGGAGCTTCCTTGCGATTTTTGTTGGTATATCTTCTTGCCCCAAATGAACTCCATCGGCGTCAACGGCAAGTGCAATATCAATGCGATCATTGACAATAAATAGTGAATTGTATTTTTTACAAAGTGATGCTAGTAATTTAGCCTGTGAAATTTTTTCATTGTCATTTAAAAATTTCTCTCTGTATTGAACCATTTTTGCACCAGCTTTTAGAGCCTGAAGAACAATCCCTTCGAGATCTCTCCTGTTTGTGGTTATTAGGTATATGGCGCAATCTTTTAGGGTTTTTCTTTTATTTATACCTTCTGTCGTATTAAGAACTTTTATCTCGATCTCATAAGTTTCGTATCTAATTTTGGTGGCTATTTCGCAAAGCTTCGGATCTGTTAGTCGAGTAAATTCCTCTATTACTCTTAAGGCTTCTTGCACTCTGGATGAGTTTGCAATAAATACAGCCTCTGGGGTTGATCTGACTTTTTGTAAAGGATGTGAAACTCCCATGGCTGGGTCGTTGGATGTAAGCCTTGCTTTTCGATAAATGTTGTGGTGATGAACTCCTAATTGTTGCCTCCAATCTTTGATTTGAATCGAAAAATCACTCCTCTTTAGACCAAATCTGCACCAATCTTCCATAACTCGAAGACCTTCTCTGGCGCGATCAAGGTTCGCGTCAATCAATTGAGCAATACGATTATTAGATGGAGGGGTGACAGACATTGATTTCATGTCATCCTTTATTAGATGATATGTATTTAAATTTTATTGTGGAAAATGATTCTGAGAACAATATGACTGTGCTTATTTGGGGTGTATTTTTATTAGGGGGCATAGGTTTATTCGTTGTGTGGGGATTATCCAACGCTTATCCCACAATTACTTAGATTTAGAGACTGTTGACAATATTTCTTTTGCCAATATTGCATCTAAACTTATTTGTTTGCTTAGTGCCTCAATGTTTTCAAACTTTTTTTGAAGTCTAATTCTTTGCACTGGTTCAATAATTAATTCTTGTCCTATTAGATCGATTTCTTTATCTAGAATATGAACTTCTACTGCTGATAGAGAATTTGGGTCAATAGTTGGCTGAGGGCCCAGGTTCATAACTGCTGAGAAACGTTCTTTTTTGTTAGTTATGGAAGCCCAAGCTGCATAAACCCCAAGTGATGGAAGAAATTTTCGCCCATCTATTTTTAAATTTGCCGTCGGCCATCCAATCTTTTTACCTAAGCCTCTACCTTTCTCTACCATCCCTCTAAAGGTATAGGGACGCTGTAATAGATATTTGGCATATTTTAAATCACCGGCGTTGAGTGCTTTTCGTACTCTGCTACTACTAAGCCGACCATGATTGTCTTCAAGAATAGGAACAATAGAAATTTTTATTCCTAGAGATGCACCTATCTTTTTTAAAGTGGAAATGTCACCCTCTCTATTACGTCCAAACCTAAAATTTTCTCCAACTGCTATATGTTTGGCATGAAGGGTTTTTACAAGAATTTCATCTACAAATGTCTCAGCACTTTTAGAAGCAAGAGTTTTATTAAAAGGAACCAAAACTAATTGTTCAATTCCTAGTGGCTCAAGCAGGAATGTTTTTTCACTTGGTAAATCTAATCTTAATCTTGATTCGCCAAAGAGAACTTCGCGTGGATGAGGCCAGAAACTTACAACTGTTGGCACACCAATTGATTCTTTTAATATAGCTTTTATTACTTTTTTATGACCTAAGTGAAGACCATCGAAACTACCTAAAGCTAGTGCTGTAGGTAGTTTTGCGTTTTCAGGAGCACAGAGTGGAATCAAGATAAACGTGCAATTTTTGTGCTTAGATGGCAAGTTTGGTTTATCGCCTTATTCATCGTGATGGCAGATCAACGTGACTTTCAATTGCTTTCTCTAGGGATGAGAAGAATTGGTTGGATTCGGTTTTGGATTCAAACAATTTTAGGTGTAGTGGTAGTGGGTGTTTTGTTGTTCAACAATGTTGGAAGTAGTTTAGCTAGAAATTCAGAGAGAGCATTGGGCTTGGGGCCAGGTTTGTCTCTCACGACATTGGCATTCATTTTATTGCTGTTTAGCCTTTGGCAAGGCTGGTTGATAGTCAAGACTGGTAGAGCTTTAGGAAGCGAGGCTCGCCCAAGTAGAGGTGAAACAAGCCGGTTACTAAAGAGAGGCTTGATTGTCGATTTAGTCGGATTGGTTTTTTCGTCGGTCGGATATCAATCTTTAGCAGGAGCGTTGTTCGTGCAGGCTTCAATGCAAGCTCCTGGAATTTCCATTGGGGCAGGTATGAGAGCAATGGAAAATTATCCTATTACTTCTTTAGAAATGCTCTCCGTTTTGAGTAATACTCAAGTTTTATTTGCACACTTGATTGGTCTGATTTTTTCTTTATGGTTACTTCAAAGGATTTTCAGGAAAAACTGACTTTTATATTAAGTTCGGCAAATCATTCAAATTTCCTCTCCAAAAAAGATCTGGTTGAATGGGTGTTAATGAGGGCGAGCATGAAGCTATTTGAGATACATCGCTTGGCCATTCTTTAGGTCCTTCTCCGGCTGATTGAAGATCTTTTACTGCTTCCCCAGCCATCCAAAAGTAGGTGTTCCCTCTTGGATCGATGCGACGAATGAATTGCTCTTCGTATTGTCTGATTGAAAGTCTTGTCCAAACTAAATCTCCCATTTCTTTTTCTTCACAAGGGGGAATATTTAAATTTAAGAGTAAGTTCTTTGGCCAACTTTGTTGAATTGCTTTCTCTGCAATATCTAAGGCTAGTTTCGCAGCATAACTAAAACTTTTCCATTGAAAACTTGCAATGCTTATTGCAATAGATGGTATCCCATCCAAAGTACCCTCAAGTGCAGCAGCAACAGTTCCTGAGCAAAAAATATCCGTACCAAGGTTAGGTCCATGATTTATTCCCGAAAGAATTAAGTCTGGCTTTTGATCAAGAAGTTCATTAAGTGCGAGCTTTACGCAATCAGCGGGGGTGCCACTACATCCCCAAGCTTGAATACCTTCCCCGAATAATTCGTCAGCTTTTTCAGCGCGTATTGGTGAATGTAAAGTTAATCCATGGCCAGTAGCTGACCTTTCTTGATCTGGACAAACAACAGTTACTTTGTGTCCTCTGCACGCTGCAGATGTTGCAAGTGTTCTTATCCCTTCTGCAAAAACTCCATCATCATTACTAATTAGAATTCTCAATGGTTTCATGTTTTAGCTATTGGTTTTAGAACTGGGACTGGTTGCCGATTAAACTAGTACTCGAGATTGGAATTCATTGAGTTCAACATTATCCCTAAAACAGCTCATTAATGAGCTTGAAATTCTAGAACGCGAGGCTGCAAAAGAGATTGCAGCTGCTGAAAATTCTGAATCAATAGAGAAATTAAGGTTGGGTTTCCTTGGAAAGAAAGGAAAACTCTCACTTCTATTGGGAGGGATGAAAAATCTTTCTAGCGAGGAAAGACCTTTAATTGGTCAAAGAGCTAACGTTTTAAAAACTCAATTGCAAGAATTAATAAAGGGAAAGCTCGAAATTTTAAAAACTCAGGCTTTAAATCAAATACTAATAAAAGAAACTATAGATGTTACAGCACCTCCAACAGGTATTTTTCAAGGACATAGGCACCCTTTAATTACAACTACAGAACAGATAATTGATCTTTTCTTGGGCCTCGGATACCAAGTTTCCGAAGGACCTGAGATAGAAAATGATTATTACAATTTCGAGGCACTAAATATTCCACCAGATCATCCTGCAAGAGATATGCAAGATACCTTTTATTTGGGAGGTGAATATCTTTTAAGAACTCATACTTCGCCTGTTCAGATTCGTTGCCTTGAAAGCAAAAAACCTCCTGTAAGAATTGTCTCTCCTGGTCGGGTTTATCGAAGAGATGCAGTTGATGCTACTCATTCGCCTGTGTTCCACCAGATTGAGGTCTTAGCAATTGATGAAAAGCTTGACTTTAGTCATTTAAGAGGGACAGTAATGGCTTTTTTAAAAGCTTTTTTCGGAGATCTTCCTATTCGATTCAGAGCTAGCTATTTCCCATTTACAGAGCCATCAGCTGAAGTTGATGTTCAATGGAGAGGTAAATGGTTAGAAGTTATGGGTTGCGGGATGGTAGATCCTGCCGTCTTAGATGAATTAGGGATTGATCCAGAAAGATATAGTGGATTTGCTGCAGGACTTGGGGTGGAAAGATTTTGCATGGTTCGTCATGGAGTGGATGACATTAGAAAGTTATACACAAGTGACCTCAGATTTTTAGAACAATTTTAAAGTTAGATTTTTTTGAATTAATTTTTTATTGTATTAAATAAATTTTATTGACGTTTAATTGCTAATATTGATCAATAGTTTGTGAAGTATGATCGGTGCCCCGAGTAGGACTGATCGTTAATGATGGGAAAGATCTTGCTGTTAAGACAGCAAAAACTTTTCATAAGAAACTAGAAGATTCTGGTTTTGATGTTGTCAGAGTTAGTAGTGCAGGCGGTTTATTAGGTTTTACTAATCCTGATCAATATATGAGCTCACAAGGATATAACTCTTGTATTCCAGATGGATTTGATTCTTCAATTTTGTTTGCAGTTGTATTAGGAGGGGATGGGACTGTCTTGTCTGCAGCAAGACAAACAGCACCATTGGGAATTCCTATCCTCACTGTAAATACAGGACATTTAGGGTTTTTAGCTGAGGCGTATCTTTCAGATATAGATAAAATTTTCAAACATATAGTTGAAAGGCAATGGAATATTGAGGATAGAACAAGCCTAGTAGTGAGTGTTATGAGAGGTGATCAATGTAGGTGGGAAGTTCTTTGCCTCAATGAAATGGCATTACATAGAGAACCTATGACAAGCATGTGTCATTTTGAAATTTCTGTTGGTAGGCACGCACCCGTCGATATTTCTGCAGATGGTGTAATTCTCTCTACTCCTACTGGCTCAACAGCTTATTCACTTAGTGCTGGGGGGCCTGTGATTACTCCAGATTGCCCGGTTTTGCAACTTACTCCTGTATCTCCTCATTCATTGGCCTCAAGAGCTCTTGTATTTAGCAATGAAGAACCAGTAACAGTTTTCCCTGCTACACCCGAAAGATTAATGATGGTAGTAGACGGTAGTGCAGGCTGTTATGTTTGGCCAGAGGATAGGGTTTTAATCAGAAAAAGTGATCATCCAGTTAGGTTCATTAGACTTTCAGATCATGAGTTCTTTCAGGTTTTAAGAAATAAATTAGGTTGGGGATTACCCCACGTTGCGAAACCTGATAAAACATAAAAAATTATTGAATCTCCCCTTTTAAAATAAAAACAGGATTTAAGGGTGATAATCTTATGTCTTCTCCAATAGATACACCTCTATATGATTGATGTTGACTAATAGATAACTTGTTAACTTTAGGTTTTAAAATCGACTCTATTTTTGATATAGACTTTAATGAAATCAAGGGTATAAGTATAATACAGAAACTATTTACTTTCTTTAATACTTCTTCAATAATCAAATCTGATCTTGACCCCCCTCCTCCAATAATTACTCTATCTGGATGTAAAAGATTATTTGGAATTTTATTTTCTTTAAATATATTTAAAACTTCATCTTCAATTATTAAAGATGGATAAACATTAAGCCTTTTTGCATTTTCTTCGATAATATTTTTACTTCCAATTCTTTTATCAATAGATAATAACTTTAAGCTTGGAGATATTCTTAATGCTTCTAAACCGATACTCCCAACACCACTACCTATATCCCAAATGACCCCTTTTTTTGGGATATTAAGATCGGCAAGAATTTGGACTCTAACTTCTCTTTTTGTCATTAAACCAGGGCAATCTGAGTTTTGAAGGAAGACCGAATCATCAATTCCAAATAAAGGTAAATTTTTTGATTTTATTAGCTGCTTGCCTTTCTCAAAAAGAATAACAAGATGCAATGGATCTATATTTGTCGGGAAATCTTCAATTGAATTAATTTCTAAGATTCTTTCATTCTGATATCCAAGCCTTTCAAAAGTCCAAAATTCATATTTTCCCTCAAGCCCCAGTGAATGAAGTAATTGAAAAACTTCTTTAGCCCCCTCCTTATTTGGGTCAGTTAAAACTACAAGTGAGGAAGGAAGCTTTTTAATTGCTTTTTCAAATGGAAGCGGATCTCTTCCATGTAAACTGATCCATTTTGTATTTTGCCAAGGTTTCCCAAGTCTGGAAAAAGCCAGTTGGAAAGAGGTAGCGGCAGGCTCAAAATAAATTTTTGATAATGGAAAGTTTTGAACTAATAATCTACCAATTCCAAACCAAAGAGGATCACCACCAGAAAAAACAATTGTTTTTTTCTCTTCTTTTTTTAATTGATCAATAAAATCATTTAGTTTGTCAGTAAAAATGAACTCAAATTTACGATTTTCTATATTTTTATCCTTTAACCAAGTTTTGAATGAATCTAAAATTCTTTGTGGACCAGTGATTCTCTCGGCTTTAAAGATTGAGTTTTTTTTAGCTTCAAAAAAACTTTCAACATTTGAACTATCAATTCCTATTACGTGTATTTGCTTTGACTCATTAGGCATGGTTTAAATAAATGGACTCAGAAAAATTTCTTTTTTATAGCTTTACTATTTTTTTGATTAAAATCAACTAAAACTTCAATAGCTAGTTTAAAAGTTTTGTGAATCTTAAAAAAAATGAAAACGAGGAACACTTAACAAGAAGATCCCGACGGCATGAAATTTTGATCGCTCTGATTAAACAACAAAAAGATTTAGAATTAATGGATGAAGGTGTTCAAGTCTTTAAAAATCCTACTAATCATTCAAAAAAATATGATCCCTCCAAAATAGTTGAACGTAACCAACGTATCATTAAGAAATATCAGTCACTCGTTCGTTCAGCAATAGCATTGGATGCACTACTTCAATCGGAAGATTACGATATTAGTGATGGAGGGATTTCGTGATTTCTTTCGGCTAATAATTTCTTTTCTTTTAATTTATTGTTGTTTTTTTACTAGCGTGACTAAAAGCTATGCAGATTCAAAAGTCACTTTAAATAATCAGAAAAAAGAGATTAAAAGAAGCTTAGAGAGCCTCAAAGACTTGGATTACCAAACTTGGCAAATTATCGTCTACCCAAGTTCCAAAGAGTCCAAGAATTTAATTTTAAGAATTGTGGGTTATCCAGGATCATTAAGGATTGATCATCCAACTAACTTGATAGTTAACTCAGGGAGAAAGTCTTGGGATCTAAAAGACATAACAAGAATTAGTAAAATCAAAGTTGAATCATTGAATGACTCCGCTGCAGAATTTGATTTAAGCCCTTTGATTGCTGAGTTGGATAAAAATAGACCTTTAAGACTCAGCTTGTCAGGCTTGATAAAAGATTTACCAATCCCGCCATACTTAGTGGCTGAATGGAGATCATTGGCTGAATAAAAATGATTAATTTGCCTGATCATCAAAAAATATGGGTGCCTTGGATGAGACGCTCAATCCAACTGGCGTTGTTAGCTGAAGGGAGGACAAGCCCAAATCCACTTGTGGGAGCAATCGTTTTGGATGCAAATGGAAGGCTTGTTGGAGAGGGATTTCATACGGGAGTAGGGAAACCTCATGCAGAAATAGAAGCACTTACTCAAGCAAGAGAGAAATCGGTTGATGGAACTATCGTAGTAACCTTAGAACCCTGCTGCCATCAAGGGTTAACCCCTCCTTGTACAGAAGCAATAATAAAAGCAGGTTTGAAAAGAGTTGTAGTTGGGATGATTGACCCTGATCCAAGAGTTTCAGGTAATGGAATTTCAAGATTAAAAGACTCTGGACTTGAAGTTATTGAGGGGGTTTTGACTCAAGAATGTGAATCAATTAATCGCGAATTTAGTTTTCGAGTTCGTCATGGTCGCCCTTGGGGAATTCTTAAATGGGCAATGAGCTTAGATGGAAGAATTGGTTTGCCAAATGGATGCAGTAAGTGGATTACCGATAGTCCGGCGAGGAATTCGGTTCATCAAATCAGATCTAAATGTGATGCAGTAATAGTAGGAGGAGGAACAGTTCGAGTAGATAATCCTCTTTTGACTTCAAGGGGAAAATCAAATCTTGAACCTTTAAGGGTCATTTTCTCAAGGTCATTGGATTTACCTAAATCTTCAAAACTTTGGGATACCAAAATTGCCAGAACAATAATTGCGTATGGGCCAGATGGGGATGAAGCTTTCTTCTTTGGTTTGCCAGATGGCCCAGAGAAATTGAGATTAAATTCGAATGATCCATCAGAATTGCTTAATTCATTAGCGAAAAAAGGCTGTAATAAAATTCTTTGGGAATGCGGCCCCGAATTAGCTACAAGTGCAATTGAGGCCAATTGTGTCCAGGAATTAGTAGTTTTTGTTGCACCCAAACTAATTGGAGGAAAGTCTGCAATGAGCCCTTTGAACAGTTTTGGATTTGAATCAATAAGTTCTACCTACAAATTGCAACATTCTTTTTTAGATCGAAAAGGAGAAGATCTTTGTTGGAGACTAATTTTTTAGGGGGGTAATTTTTTAGTATTAGATATTCGTTCGGATCTCCCTCCAGTTAATCAAGTCGATTTGGTATAAAAATTGATTAACTTAGAAGGAATTAAATTTTAGCTAATGCCAATACGACAGGATGAAAATCAACCAAATAGGCGTTTTGGAATAATTAATTTAGTTCTTATAGGTTTTGGAGCGCTTCTTCTCTTTAGTAGTTTTTTCCCAAGCCAAAACACGCAAGTACCAAGAGTTCCTTATTCGCTTTTCATTAATCAAGTAGATGATGGTGAAGTTAAACGCGCATACATAACGCAAGATCAAATTAGATACGAACTTTCTACGGCAGAAGAAGGAGCTCCATCTGTTCTTGCAACGACTCCAATTTTTGATATGGAGTTACCTCAAAGACTGGAGAAAAAAGGTGTTGAATTTGCAGCTGCACCTCCCAAGAAACCAAACATATTTACTACAATTTTAAGTTGGGTTGTACCACCTCTGATATTTATTCTTGTCTTACAGTTTTTTGCACGCAGAAGTATGGGAGGAGGAGGAGCTCAAGGAGCTCTTAGTTTCACCAAAAGTAAAGCTAAAGTTTATGTTCCTGATGATGAATCAAAAGTTACTTTCGAAGATGTAGCAGGAGTTGATGAGGCAAAAGACGAATTAACAGAAATTGTTGATTTCCTTAAAAAACCTCAGAGATATTCAGACATTGGAGCAAGGATCCCTAAAGGCGTCCTGCTTGTAGGTCCTCCAGGAACTGGTAAAACTCTCCTATCCAAAGCAGTAGCAGGCGAAGCAGAAGTACCTTTCTTCATTATCTCTGGTTCAGAATTTGTAGAACTATTTGTTGGGGCTGGTGCAGCTAGGGTTAGGGATTTATTTGAGCAAGCCAAGAAAAAAGCACCTTGCATAATCTTCATTGACGAACTTGATGCAATAGGAAAAAGCAGATCAGGATCAATGGGTGTTGTTGGTGGAAATGATGAAAGAGAGCAGACTCTGAACCAACTTCTTACTGAAATGGATGGGTTTGCGTCAACTGATAAACCAGTAATCGTTCTTGCGGCTACTAACCAACCTGAAGTCTTAGACGCAGCCTTGCTTCGCCCAGGTAGATTTGATAGACAAGTACTTGTGGATAGACCTGATCTATCTGGAAGAAAAACAATTTTGGAAATTTACACAAAGAAAGTAAAATTATCTAATGAAATTGATCTAGATCGAATTGCTCAGGCAACCAGCGGGTTTGCTGGTGCTGACTTGGCGAACATGGTAAATGAAGCAGCTCTTTTGGCTGCTCGAGGGAAAAGAAAATCAGTCGAACAAAAGGACCTCAATGAAGCAATTGAAAGAGTAGTTGCTGGATTAGAGAAAAAAAGCAGAGTATTGCAAGACGATGAGAAAAAGATCGTTGCTTATCATGAAGTTGGACATGCAATAGTTGGTCACCTAATGCCTGGAGGAAGCAAAGTCGCAAAAATATCTATAGTTCCTAGGGGAATGAGTGCTTTGGGATATACTCTTCAATTGCCTACTGAAGAAAGATTTTTAAATTCAAAAGAAGATTTACAAGGACAAATAGCTACTCTCCTTGGTGGGAGATCTGCAGAAGAAATAATTTTTGGGAAAATTACTACTGGAGCATCAAATGACCTGCAGAGAGCTACCGATCTTGCAGAGCAAATGGTCGGGACCTATGGTATGAGTGATATTTTGGGCCCTCTGGCATATGACAAGCAGGGAGGTGGTCAGTTCCTTGGTGGTAATAACAATCCAAGAAGAGAACTAAGTGATGCAACCGCTCAAGCTATTGATAAAGAAGTCAGGAGTTTGGTAGATGATGCTCACGAAAATGCCTTAAACATTCTTAAGAATAATCTTTCATTATTGGAAGATATTTCTCAAAAGATCCTCGAAAAGGAAGTTATAGAGGGAGATGAACTTAAAGAAATGTTGTCAAGTAGTGTAATGCCTGAAAAAGTTTTAAATTAAAACACTTGACTTTTATATCCTTTATCTCCGATAAAGGATATTTGAGGCTTATTTTATGCCCTCATCACCCATAGGCTTAGCCTCTAAATTAAGCACTTTTAGTAACAACGATTTCCTTTCTTCATCCGATTTAAAGAGTGATCAGGTTTTAGCTTTATTTGAATTAGCTAAAGAGCTAAAAACAGGTAATAGAAGGATAGATCTTGGTAATAGAGTACTTGGATTGATATTCAAAAAAGCCTCTACTAGGACAAGAGTGAGTTTTCAAGTAGCAATGGCAAGATTGGGAGGACAGACAGTTGATTTAAACCCTCAAAACACACAACTTGGAAGAGGTGAACCTATTAAAGATACCGCAAGGGTTTTGAGTCGCTATTGCGATGCATTAGCAATTAGGACTTTTTCCCAGCAAGAATTAGAAGAATATGCAGAGTGGTCTACTATTCCTGTCATCAATGCTTTAACTGATCTTGAACATCCTTGTCAGGCGCTAGCTGATTATTTAACAATTCAGGAAAAATTTGGGAAGCTAAAAGGAATAAATCTTACTTACATTGGAGATGGAAATAATGTTGCTAATTCCTTGATGCTATGCGGATCAATGTTGGGAGTTAATGTGAAAATTTGTTCACCAAAGGGTTTTGAAGCAGACTCTCATATCGCAGAAAAGGCGGAATCACTTTCGGAATTCGGTTCGAAAATATCTATTTGTAATAACCCTTTAAAAGCCGTCAAAGAAGCTCAAGTGATTTATACAGATGTTTGGGCTTCTATGGGGCAAGAGGAAGAACATATAAAGAGGAAAGAAATTTTTGAAAAATATAAAGTTGATCAAAAATTAATAGGGCTTGCAGATGATGAAGTTATTGTTTTGCATTGTTTGCCTGCTCATAGAGGAGAAGAAATTACAGAAGAGGCTTTAGAGAGCCAAAGTGATCATGTTTTTAATCAAGCTGAAAATCGGCTTCATGTTCAGCAAGCTTTACTCGCCGTTCAACTTGGAGGACTTTAGGGTTGCGATGTTGATGTATTTTAGGTACATATGTATTGAAGGACATATGTACTCAATTTATTCGAATGCCAGAAGAAGCTCTAACTACTGCTCAACAAGAACTCTATGACTGGCTAGTCGATTTCATAGGAGATCATCATCACAGTCCTTCGATTAGGCAGATGATGCAAGCTATGGGTCTTAGATCTCCAGCACCAATCCAAAGTCGTCTAAGACATTTACAACAAAAAGGTTGGATAAAATGGCAAGAAGGTCAGGCAAGAACACTGCAATTAATAGAGGAAAGTATTTCAGGCGTTCCTGTTTTGGGAGCAATAGCTGCAGGGGGGTTAGTTGAAACTTTTGATGATGTACAGGAAACTCTTGACTTAAATTCAGTTCTTCAATTGAAAGGACTTTTTGCTTTAACGGTAAATGGAGATTCAATGATTGATTCTTTTATTGCAGATGGAGATATGGTGTTAATGGAACCTGTTAATGACCCTTCTCGTTTGAGAAACGGTACTATTGTTAGTGCCATGGTCCCAGGCCTGGGAACTACTTTGAAACACTTTTTTCGCGATGGAAGTTTAGTTCGTTTAGAAGCTGCTAATACATCTTATGAACCTATAGAAATTGATGCTGAACAAGTACATGTTCAGGGAAAGTTAGCAGCTGTATGGAGAAAAACTTAACTTTTTTCAAAATTAATTAAAACTAGTGATTTCCTTTGATTTCCAAGAGTTGAATAAAGATTTTCTATTTTTATCTTCCCTATAAACTAAATTGTCAGCTGCGGTAAACGGACTTTCAGTTGCTAATAAAGGCTTTCTTATTAGAACCCCAAGTCCTTTTGCCTCTATATAAATGCCACCTTCCATGTGTACTATTTGAAATGTCCAGTTTTTATTCCAGTTAATGGAGAAAGGGTTATGCATACAATCACTATGACTCCTAATTATCTTTTGCAGATTTAACGTCAGCAAAATAAATTAATTTATTCAGCGGCTTATTTCAAAACTTACTTTCAACATAAATAATTGAAATTAATAACTAATTATTTATTTTATTAAAAATTTATGATTATGAAAAAAGTATTTTTTGAAGATTCTCTAGGAAATGAAACTATTGAAGTTTTAGGCTTCAATACAATTGATGATCTTGAAAATGAATTGGAACTGTTAACTAAAGAGATAGAAGAAGCCCATGCTTGCCTAAGCTATATTGACTAGTTTATCTAGTGGCAACTAATTTCTCTTGTTGAATTGTTTTCCTTTTAACCTTGAATATTTCTTTATTTGTAACCAACTTTTTTTGGAGATGAAGAAAATAAATAAAGAGTATTTAAAAAATTAATATGGGTTTTTCCACTTTTCCACAAAATTCATAATTTATGAAAAATCTCAATAGGATTCATGTCAATTGAATAAGTGGATTAATTACAAAAAAAAAATGAACACTAAAACTTAGCCGCTGCAGCTAATCTCAAGGATTTTGTATTTTTTGATACATTAAAAAGTTCTTGTTAAAATTTGCGGACAAAACTTTTTGTAATATGAGGAAAGAAGGAAAATGTGGAAAAGTATCACATTGTACAACTATCTCTCGAAAGAGAACTTATCACGTTGCGAATCGATTGATTTGAGTTATTTTGGAAATTTTTTTTTTAGATTTTCTAAGTAAATTTTTATTATGAGATATTTTTTTTTTAGACAACTCTTTAAAAAGCAATTAAGTTTTTTTTATCAGAAAATTTAATTGACTTTATGGAGGATTCCTTTAAAAAAGCTAAAACGCCTTTTGAAATTAATTGGCAGATTCGCGAACTTTTTTCGGAAGCTGCTCTTGCGAGTTTTTGGGATGAGATAGATAAAAAATCCCTTTTTGCTCATAAAAACTAAATATAGCTAAAGAAACTCTTGTTTTTTAACTTTCGAAGAACTCATCAAGGCCTCCTCTTTAGCAATAAAAGATCTATACCTTTCTTGGTTCTCTAGGCTGCACTTCGTGCTTAGATTTTTGGAGGAAATTGAAAATTACATTTTTGGAGCTTGGGTATGGCAAAGCTAAATAAATAGAAGATGTTCTAGAACAGGATTTCTCAATAATTACTAGCTTAAGGGCATATTCTAACCTTATTAATACCGCAGGACCGAAGAATATAAATTAAGCAGAAGAAAATCCAATGAATTATATTAGGGTAGTGCTCTTGATATGTAAAAATTTTAATGAGTAAAGTTTTTTGGGGTCTCGAAATCTTAACAAAAATAATCTTAAATAATTAATAAGCACTGTAAAAATACTTTTGGATTTTTAGTTAAAGGTGTAACTTTCTTTGTAATTATATTTTGGAATATAATATTGAGAAGAAATTTTTAAATATATGCAATTCCTTTTTATCTTTATTAGTCTTTAGAAGATCAAATCCCGTTCTTGATGTTGTCCCTTTTATTTTCAAAATCTATAATTATAATATCCACTCTAATATTTCTTTGTATAATAGCTGCTAATCTTGATTCATAATTTTTAGAGTATAATATTCTTTAATAGGTCAGAATGTTTTGAGTAATCTAGATAAAAATCAATCTAATAATCCTGATGATAAATTATCTTTAGAAATGAGAGCCTTAGAATTTATTAAGAAAGGAAAGCTTAGCAAGGCAGAAAAAATATATAGATATTTGATTGATAAAGGTTCACTGAACCATATTACTTATGCAAATCTTGCAATTATATGTGGGGCAAAAGGTAATAGCGAGGATATGATTAAACTCCTAAGGAAAAGTATAGAGATTGAGCCTCTATATGAACAAGCATATAATAATTTAGGTATCGCTTTGCGGGATAGAAATGAACTTGATTCCGCTATAATATTATTTGAAAAGGCTATAAAAATAAAACCTGATTACTCAGATGCATATCTTAACCTTGGGATAGTAATGTATCGAAAGAACAAGCTTGAAAGAGCTAGAATTTTTTATAAAAAAGCAATTGAAATTGATCCAAAAAATATAAAAGCAATTAATAGTCTGGCAATTACTTATGAACATGAGAATGAATTTGATAAAGCTATATCTTGCTATGAAAAAGCTCTTAAAATCAACCCTTTATCTAGTGAAATTAATACAAATTTTGCTAATTCTCTTTTTAGAAAAGGAAAGATTGATGAGGCTATTATTTTATATAGAAGGTCTATAATGATAAAACCAGATGATTCAAGTTCTCATAATAATCTGGCTAGCGCACTAAAAAAGAAAGGACTTTTTGATCAAGCTATATTGGAGTATAATAATGCTATAAAAATTGATCCTAGAAATGCTAAAGCTTTTTTTAATTTAGGCGTTTTATTAGAAGAAATTGACAAACCCAATGCTGCCGTTAATGCATATAAAGAATCTATTAAAGCTGATCCAAATAATGTCGAAGCCTTTACGAATTTAGGTATTATTTTCCATGAGTTAGGTTCTCTCGAATTAGCTATAGATACATATTATAAGGCACTTAGAATTGAGCCAAATAATCCCAAATCTCGATGGAATTTAGCTATCTCTCAGTTATTAAATGGAAATTATATTGAAGGATGGAGAAATTATGACTGGAGATTAAATAATTTAAACTCAAATAAATTACATTCATCTCCAAAATCTAAACCAATTTTTGAGGATATTTTAAGATCAAATGAGAATTTATTAGTTATTAGTGAGCAGGGACTTGGCGATACAATTCAATATATGAGGTATATTCCCTATTTGCGTGATTTAGGATTAAATATTCTTTTTAGTGCTCAAGAAAAACTTCATAATTTAATTAAAGTATCTAATATTGATTCTAATCCTCTTACCACTGAGGCGGCTAACTTTGTAAGTGATAGAAGGTGGATCCCTTTACTATCTCTTCCAAGGAATTTAGGAGTGACACCCACTAATCCAGTCATTTCTAAGCCTTACATTAAAACTAAAAAAGAACTTTTAGATAAATGGAAAAAAGAGCTTTCACATGAAAACAAACCAATAGTAGGGATCAATTGGCAAGGTAGTTTAGATATGGAAAAAGCATCTTATAAAGGTAGATCAATATCCTTGGAAACTTTTTCTATTTTTCTCAAGCAAAATGATATAACTTTTTTATCACTTCAAAAAGGATTTGGATCAGATCAGTTAAAAGATTGTTCGTTTAAAAATAAATTCGTATCATCTCAAAATAAAATTGATCAAATTTGGGACTTTACGGAAAATGCTGCAATTGCTGCTAATTGTGACTTAATAATTACTTGTGATACATCGGTGGCCCATTTGGCAGGCGGTATGGGTTTAAAGGTTTGGCTATTACTTAGGGATGTACCATTCTGGACCTGGGGATTGCATGACCAGAGTACTTTTTGGTATCCATCAATGAGATTATTTAGACAATATAAAAAAAATGATTGGATTTCTTTATTTGAAAAAGTTGGATTAGAATTAAGGAAGGAATTTGCTAATTATTATGATTGAGAGGATGGCTGGAAATTAGTTGATTTTAATTCCTATATAAATAGGTGAATTAATAGATAAAATTTCTATATTAAAAATTAAACTTAGAAAATGGCTGAAATCTAATTAATTAATTAATGTTAGTAGAGTACTTTAGGAATTGGAAGTAAAATTAATTAAGAAAAATCTTAAAGTTGATCCAATACTCTCTTCTTAATTAGCTGAAGTTAATCTTATTATTACGACAAATTTAGGAAAAAGAAGATTTAAAAAGCTTGCAAGGAGTTTGATGATCAATTTATCTAACTTTCCAGGTCAGTTTATCAACAAAATGATAAGAGGGCATCTCTTGAACGTAAAATAAATTCTCTCTAAACTTTCAACTGTTCAAAGATAAACTATATCAGTAAATATAAATAAATAATTTAACAATGATGAATCAAGAGTTGTTCTTGCATGTGAAAGACAAATTACTTTACTTGCTGCTTAGCTGGTGACTATCAATACAACGCAAGAGGAAGGTTAACTTTTTGATTTAATAAGTTGGTATGTCCTACTATCCAATTTGCTACTCACGAGAAATGAAAATATTTCCCATAAATAGATAGTCTAAGGAACCTTCAGAAAAAGAAGATAATGCATCATTTGGAGATTCAACGATGGGTTCCCCTGGCCTGTTAAATGATGTATTTAATAAAACAGGAATTCCTGTAATTTTCTCTACTTCTAAAAGTAATTGATATAATTTTTTATTTTGATTTTTATTTACAGTCTGTACTCTAGCTGTACTATCTATATGTTGAACAGCAACCAGATTTTTGTCTAAAATATTGACATTTCTCATCATAACTGGCGAGCTATCGCTGATATCAAAATATTGATTTGCTCTTTCTTCTATTACAACTGGGGCATATGGTCGATATCTATCTCTGCACTTCATATAATGGTCTAAAATATATTTAGTATGGCTACTAGAAGGATTTGCTAGAATACTTCTGTTCCCCAATGCTCTAGGACCAAATTCACTTCTACCCTGAAACCATCCTATTATTTTTCCATCTTGAATAGATTTTGCGGCAATTTTTATTAATTCATTTTCAGTGAGAATTTTAAAACATAAATTGAAATTTGAGATAGCATTTATTATATCAGTTTCATCATAAAATCTACCATAATAATCATTGAGGTTAGAAAATTTACGCTCATAACCCATTTTTGTATATGTAGCTATACCAGCTCCTATTGCTGTCCCATTATCTTCTACAGAACCATTAAGTATGACTTTTTTAAATAAGTTACTTTTTTTAATCCGCTCATTTGCTACTACATTAAGTGCAACACCTCCTGAAAGATACAGATTATCACTTGGAAATTTTTTCTTAAGTATATTAAGTAACTTTAGAATTACATTCTCCGTTTCTAATTGAACCCTTTTAGCTAAATCTTGATGATGCTTACTATTAGACAGGTCTGCAACGAAAATATTGGCTTCGTTATAAAGTTTATCAATTTTGCAGAAATCTAATTTTATTTTCCCGTAATCATTAATAGTTAAAATATCTTTTTCAATAGACTTAATTCCTTCTCCAAATGCAGCTAAACCCATTACTTTACCAGCTGCATTTCTGGATCCGCAACAATATAATCCAGCCCATTCCCAATAGTGACCAATGCTTGGTAATAAATCATTCCCAATAGAATTTTTATTGTCAATAACAGCTCGAGATGGGCTAAATCTATAAATTAAAAGGGTTTTTTTTCCGTCAAACCAGTATGCAGATATTACTTCTTTCCCAGAGAAATGAGTATGATTAATTATTTGAGGATGGTGATCTTCTTTAATGTTAAAAAGTGATCTGTCTTCCTCCAAAGAACCACTTCCATCTATAACGAGAACTATTCCTGGCTCCATATTTCCATAGTGAAGAATATATTCCATATGAGATAAATGGTGAGGCACATAAAATGTTCCTAAATAATTCTTAGGGATTCCACCTATATAATTGAATAATTTTTGATCAGTTATCTTATTAACTTTCCAAGGAGAAGAAAGTGCAATAGCATTTATATCTTTATATTTAAACCCCGAAGAGCTTAAGCAATATTCAACACATTTATGTGTTAACTCTATTTCTTCGCCTAGAGGTAAAGACTGACGCTTTCTTCTAGAGATCCTTTCTGCTTGAATAGCGACTTTTACTTCTCCATCACATATTAGAGCTACACTTCCATTGTGCGTATTACTGAAACCTAAAATAACTGTCATAATCTAATGACTTAAATTGTTTATTAGTTTTGTTAAACTATCTCTAGCTATATTTTTCTGCTTATATAATCTAAGACTTCTACGAACAATAAGCCAACCAAGATCTTCAGTCTCCTGTCTCTTAATTAGGATCTCTGCTTGCTTAATATTGTTAGAGGCTATAAACTGAGCTTCCACAAAATCTTTTTTTTGAAATTTGTATTGGCTATACCCCAATGTTAATAATATTTTATCTTTCTTTTCAGCCAATTCTAGCAATAAACTTAAGTCAAAGCTTTCAAATACATATTTGAGTAATTTATTTATATTTTTATTCCTTTCATCTATAATAATAAGATTTGTGAGAATTTCTAATAACTTTTTAGGAGAATCTTGATCGACTATATTTCTCAGATAATCACACCAAAGCTTGATAAATTCATTTACATTTATTTCTGTATCTTTAGGTGTATCTTTACAGGCTTTTTCTAAAAATATTTTAGATTGCTTCCAATTGCATTGATTAATACTTTTGATTAAATTTTTGTTTTTAGTTAAAGGCTCTCTATAGAAGTAGGATGGTTTAAGCCCTCTGAATGCATAGTATTTGGCGTTTCTTGGTTCAATTTCAGAAGCTTTATTGAAACTTTGAATTGCATCTTTGTATCTTCCAAGCAGTTTTAGTATGATTCCTTCTTGGAAATAAGCCTTTGCATAATTCGGTTTCAGCTTAAGTGCTTTGCGAGTAGATAATGCTGCGGCTTGTAAATTTCCGAGATCTTTCAATATCCCTCCCAAGTTAGAATGTGCTTCTGCGAAATTAGGATTGAGTTCAATTGCTTTGCGGTATGACTCTTCTGCTTTTTTTAATTGTTCTAGATCTTTTAATATGAGTCCCAAATTATAATAAGATTCAGCGAAATCTGGTTTTAGTTCAATAGCTTTGCGATAAGAAATTTCTGCCTCTTTCAATTTGCCTAGATTTTGTAATACAACTCCATAATTACAAAAAACCCTGTGGTCTTCAAAACCTCGATCAATGAAATATTGATAATACTTTGCCGCTTCTGAAGTATTACCTTGCGAATGAAATCCATATGCTTCCTTGATTATTTGTTCTTTAGAAGGTGGAGATGGGTTATTTGTATAAATAGAAAGATTCTCTTTAATTGTTTCTAAAGCAAATGGAACTGAGAAGGTTGCAATTTTACTGACTTTCTTTTCCCCTTGGTGTTTATTACTAGATTCCACCATTTTCTATGAACTTCTGATTTTAATAATTCTACTATTCACTATAAAGCTATTTGCAACTCGACTTAAGATAATTTGTATTTAATTTATAGAGTTAGATCAATTATGAATTGCTTGGTAAAATAATTGTTTTCCCAAGCATCTACTTTATTAAAGTCATACAAATTAGTTCGTCCTTCTCTTGTTTTCAAAGTGTTTGGAGTTTTCTATTGTTTAGCAATAGAAAGTCTGAAACTGTTCATTATTAGGACTTTTACTGGGCATGGGGATTTATATAGAGAAATATCGCTAATCCAACTTTGATCCCTTCAGGCCCTTTCCTATGGAGGATATGAACTCAAATCTATTTCTTAACCTCTCAGTTCTTATTAAGTTAGGGCGAATCCGCATAAGTCAAATAACAGAAAATATGCATTTGCATTAGGTATTAGAATATTTGTAAATCCACAGCGACCTTAATAGTTCCCAAGCCCTGTGTAGCGGAAAAATGATGAAAAAGTGAAATTATTTAAAGGATGCGAAATCTAATCTTAGGCTTCGGTGTGTTCGGAAACTTCGCTAAGGGTGTGATGTTCTCTTTTCTTCTTTTCTTTTGGTAAGGAATAATATATATAATCTAAATATTTAGATATAATATCTGATGTTTTGCGAATTGAAAAGTTAGGACATTTTCTATATTCCTCTTGATATAGACCCCATGAATGTTTATCTATAGTCTCTAAATCATATTTTTTCATAATAATTAATTCATCATCTTTTTTATTATAAGTATTAAAGTTATGAACTCCTCTTCCTCCATCAAATAATTGACTATTCGGTAATTTAACAAGAACATGTTTAGGCTTGTTTTGTTTAATAGACTTTACAAAGCAAATTTCTGACTGATTTATAAATCGTAAATTCCATATCATGAAAAATTCATTAGCAAAGTCTCCACAAGGACCAAGATTTATTGCATGAGCTCCATTAGGATGGAACCCATACATAGAGTTAATTGATTGAGAAAGTTTATTTAGTAAAGAAATTATATATTGATCAATAATAATAATTTTTTTATTAAAATTTTTAGGACTGCGATTTAATAAACCAATCTTAGCTATTACCTTTCTTTTCTTAAATGCCTCACTAAATTGAAATTTAGCTTCATTTTTTAAAGAAACTCTCAAGTCATGATCATTTTCAAATTTAGCTTCATTTTCTAATGAAAATCCTAAATGATATCGTATTTGATGATTATCTGAATTTAAATATAATGCCTGGCGAAAGTGATTTGATGCTTGATTATTTTTACCATTATCATTATGTATAATTCCCAGATTTAAATGAGCAGAAGATAAATTAGGATTAATTTCAATAGCTTTTCTAGTCGATATTTCTGCTTCTTTTAAGTTTCCAAGATCTTTTAATATTATGCCTAAATTGTAATGAGATTCAGCCAAATTAGGATTAATTTCAATAGCTTTACGAGTCGATATCTCTGCTTCTTGTAATTTACCTAGGTCTTTTAAAACAGATCCAAGATCTACATGAGCCTGAAATAAATCTGGTTTAAGTTCTATTGCTTTGCGCAGAGCTTCTTCTGCTTCTTGAAATTTTTTTTGTCCAATGAGGATTGTTCCGAGAAGGTAATGAGATTTATAGATATTTGGGTTAAGCGCTATGGCTTTGCGAGTATATAAATTAGCCTGTTTTAATTTGCCCAAGTTTTTTAAAATTATTCCATAATTAGAAAAAACCCCGTGGTCTTCAAAACCTCGATCGATGAAATATTGATAATACTTTGCCGCTTCTGAAGTATTACCTTGCGAATGAAATCCATATGCTTCCTTGATTATTTGTTCTTTAGAAGGTGGAGATGGGTTATTTGTATAAATAGAAAGATTCTCTTTAATTGTTTCTAAAGCAAATGCTACTGGGAATGTTTTCACTTCAAATCCTGCTTGCTTTTGTTTCCTTTTTTTTTTATCCAAATTATTTGTTTTCAAAGGATCTATTAACGAGAATTATATCTTTCTTGTTTAATTTTTACTATTCTCACGCTTAATAGGTCGTTCTTGGCACGTTTGACAGATAGAAGGAAGGGGATATTTCCCAAGCATACTGGCGCGTAATTTTTGAGCCGCATCACTCTGTATCACATTTTCTATCGAGGAGTTGCGAACATTACCTACTTTTAGTTGACCATCATGGTCAAGACAGCAAAGTGTTACGTCTCCGTTCCACAGGATCCCAACGTCAGAGAAGGGGTGAGGACAGAAAGACGTTTGCTTTGTCGTTTCCAATTCAAAGTCATCACTTACTCTTGTGTTGGCAAATGTAAATGCTCTCCAGAAGGTTAGCTTAATCCCTTTTTGCAAAGAGTAAGAGATAGATGAATATTTATTCTCTCGCAATAGATCATTGTCATTGTGATCTTTGCGCGCAAAGGGAGCCATGCCTAATTCATTTTCAACTTCGGCAACAAAATCATTCCATTCTTTTAGGATGTCCCTAGCTTCTTTTGAAGATCCAACAATACTTACATTGGAGGCTGTATTTTGGGTAGCCATCACTCTTATATTTATAGAATTTTTGGTTACCTTCCCTTTCTGGAGACGTTTCATGTATTCACGAACTAATAAGCGAAGATTACCGATATAGCGTTCCCATGAAATACCAACTGAACCACGAACATGATATGTATCTTCAGTGGGACTCATATGGCTTGCAGTTAATGTGCCATATAAGGAATCCAATATTTTCGAAACATTTTTAGCTCCAAGGGTACTGATGTTTGTTGTTAAATTAGTGCGTACTTTCTTTATTGATCCAAATTTTAAAATTTCAATCAATTCAGGGTGTAAAGTTGGCTCACCCATTAAATGGAGATTTACGTGGTTAGCAAAGTTTTTATCAGCATTCTCTTCATATAGTTGTTTAACAAGATCTAAATCCATAGATCCCAAAAGACGTTTTTGAGAGTCCGAAGGGCAAAATGTGCAGTGAAAATTACACTTATTAGTTAATTCAATATAAACAGCAGTAG
>QCJR01000001.1 GCA_003215895.1 Prochlorococcus sp. AG-409-D14 | reverse complement strand
TACTTGAAAACCTAAATTATTAACAAATCCACCAGCTTTTTGATCTAATCCAATCGCTTGCAAAATATCAGCGCAACTATCAGCCCAGAAAGTTGTTATTACTACTAGTAAGAGGACCACTGGTCTGGCTGAATTTAGAAGTTCTTCAATTGCATAGATAAAGCCTCCAATAGGTGCACTAAAAATTGCTGCTATTCCAGCTCCTCCGCCTGCTGCAACTATGACTCTGCGAAATGAAATAGGGGCTTTCAGCCATTTTGCCATTTTCCAGGCAACAGATCCTCCCATTTGTACTGCTGGGCCTTCTGGGCCTAGAGGAAATCCACTTCCAATAGCAATAATTCCAGCAAACAGTTTTACTATTCCAACTCTTAATCCCATTGGGACTGGCTTATGGCGAAGGAAAGCAATGATGTGACTTACGCCCGCTCCTTTTGCTGCAGGGGCAAAATTTTGAATGAGCGATCCAGAAACCAAGCCTCCTAATGCTCCTAGTATTGGTAAAACTATCCATCTAGGCATCGAGGCAAGAAGATTTGATCGATAATCTTCTAATGCATGAATGCCAGTTTTAAATAATATTCCCGTTAATGCTGCTCCTAAACCTGTAAGTATGAGAGCAATAATTACATTTAGCCATTTCCTCTGAAGAAGTCTTTTTATGCTTTGAGTTGATTTTTTTTGTATTGGAATTTTACTTTTACTTTTGATCATTTAACTCAATTTAGGTTTGTAAAATAGAAGCTTCTTCTTCTTTTGTTATTACACGACCATCTTCGATAAAGTTTGGTATTTCATTAAAGTTTAAGTATCTGTAGATTTCGTCAGTTATTGGTGTAACTTTTTTGGAAGCTATTGCAAGATATTCATCAGTTGTAGGGATATGACCTAACAAAGCGCAAACAGCAGCCAATTCTGCACTTCCTAAGAACACTTGAGCTCCTTTCCCTAATCTGTTGTTGAAATTTCTTGTACTTGTTGAGAAAACAGTTGAATTATCTTCTACACGTGCTTGATTGCCCATGCATAGAGAACAACCAGGCATTTCCATTCGGCTACCGGCCTTTTCAAAAATTTCGTAGTATCCTTCTTTTTTCAAAATTTCTTCGTCCATTCGTGTTGGTGGACATACCCATAATCGAGCTGATATCTTCCCCTCTCCTTCGAGAATTTTTGCAGCGGCTCGATAATGACCAATATTAGTCATACACGAACCAATAAAAACCTCTTGAATGGGAGTGCCTGCGACTTCGCTTAAAAGTTTGACGTTATCAGGATCATTAGGACAAGCTAAAACAGGTTCTTTGAGTTCATTCAAGTCTATTTCGATGGTTTCTGAGTATTGAGCATTTGAGTCGGCTGATAGTAAATTTGGTTTTTTTTAACCAATCTTCCATTTCGTTAATTCTTCTACTTATTGTTCGTGCGTCTTTATATCCCCTAGCAATCATATTTTTAAGTAAAACAATATTGCTTTTTAAATATTCACTGATTGTTGATTCAGACAGTTGAATAGTACATCCAGCACAAGATCTTTCAGCACTTGCATCAGTTAACTCAAAGGCTTGTTCTAATTTTAGGTTTGGTAGACCTTCAATTTCTAATATCTTTCCATTGAAAACATTAACTTTGTTTGCTTTTGCGACGGTTAGAAGACCTTGTTGTATGGCCATCCACGGAATGGCATTAACTACATCTCTTAAAGTGACGCCAGTTTGTAAAGACCCTTTAAAACGAACACGAACTGACTCCGGCATATCTAAAGGCATGGAACCAATGGCTGCTGCAAATGCCACAACTCCCGAACCTCCTGGAAATGAGATGCCCAAAGGGAATCTTGTATGACTATCGCCACCTGTCCCTACAGTGTCCGGCAAAAGCATTCTGTTTAGCCAACTGTGAATAATTCCATCACCGGGTTTTAATGCTATTCCTCCTCTCTCAGCAAAAAAATCAGGGAGTTCTTTTTGAGTTTTGATATCAACAGGCTTGGGATATGCTGCCGTATGACAGAAACTCTGCATAACTAAATCAGCAGAAAATCCTAAACACGCTAATTCTTTCATTTCATCCCTAGTCATCGGACCAGTAGTATCTTGACTACCTACTGTTGTCATTATTGGTTCACAACTTGCACCAGGGAGCACGCCTTCTAAACCGCAAGCTTTTCCAACTATTTTCTGAGCTTGTGTAAACCCATATTTTGATGCAGGTGGCTGACCAGGACGAATAAAAAGAGTAGAGGGAGGAAGTTTTAATTTTGTTCTAACTTTGTCTGTCAAAGCTCTTCCAATCATTAAAGGAATTCGACCACCTGCTCTTACTTCATCAGTAATAGTTTGTGGTTTTAAGACAAATTTTGATAGAAGTTCTCCACTGTTTGTCTCATTTTTACTTCTTCTCACTTCTCCTTTGTAAGGAAAAATAGTAATTACATCACCTGTTTTGAGATTGCTTACATCGCATTCAATTGGCAGTGCACCTGAATCTTCAGCAGTATTAAAGAAAATAGGAGCAATTTTGCCTCCTATTACAACCCCACTCCCTCTTTTATTTGGCACGTAAGGTATGTCTTGTCCTGTATGCCAAAGGACTGAGTTAATTGCTGACTTTCTAGAGCTTCCAGTTCCAACCACATCGCCAACATATGCGATTGGATATCCTTTCTTTTTTAATTCTTCAATAGTGCTTAAACCATTTGGATCTCGAGTCTCTAGCATCGCTAGAGCATGTAAAGGAATATCTGGTCTTGTTGTGGCATGAGTTGCTGGAGAGAGGTCGTCTGTATTTGTTTCTCCTGCAACTTTAAATACTGTTACTGTTATTTCTTGAGCTAAGGGTTGTTTATTAGTGAACCATTCTCCATTTGACCAGCTATTAATAACTTTTTCTGCATAAATATTAGTTTTTGCTAATTCTAAAATATCGTTTAAAGCATCATAAACTAAAAGGGTATTACTTAGTGCATGACAGGCTGATGTTGCTAATTCTTTATTATTAGATTTTAGTATGTCAATTAACGCTGCTACATTATATCCGCCAATCATTGTACCCAAAAGCTCAGTTGCTTTTAGAGGATTTACTAAAGGACTTTTTGATTCTTCTTGAGCAATTGAGCTAAGCCAAGTCGCTTTGACATATGAGGCTTGATCAACTCCGGGAGGAATTCGATTAACAAGAAGATCAAGTAAGAAGTTTTGATCGATATCTTGATCTGGTTTTTCTAATAACTTTGTTAAAACTTGAGTCTGTTTTGCATCTAAAGGAAGTGGAGGGATCCCCAACGCTTCTCTTTCTGCAACATGTGATAAGTAATCTTTTAGCATTTTTAAATTTCAAAAGAGAATGTATTTGAGTGAGAGCCTATTGTTTTCATTGTTTACAACCGCATGTTTCTTGAATAAACATTCAGATAATGCAACTTATTACCCCCCTATGACTGATACTTCTCTAATCTTATATCTATGATCACGCTTTAAATGTCCACCTCATCATATTTTTCAATGGTGGATAGCACCTCTGACCTTCATGTGGTCGAGACTCGTCCATTAATGTCACCAGCATTACTTCATAGAGATTTGCCTTTAGATAAGGCTGCCTCTGGAGTTGTCTCTACTACTCGAAACAAGATTCAATCAATTCTTCATGGTAATGATCCAAGAATTTTGGTGATTGTTGGACCATGTTCGGTTCATGATGTTGATGCTGCTATTGAATATGCAAATCGTTTAGCTCCATTGAGGGAGAGATATAGGCAAAAGCTTGAGATTGTTATGCGTGTTTATTTTGAGAAACCACGCACAACTGTTGGTTGGAAAGGACTTATTAATGATCCTCATCTTGATAATTCTTACGATATTAATACTGGTTTAAGAAAGGCAAGAGGTCTATTACTTGATTTAGCCAAGGCAGGAATGCCAGCTGCAACTGAATTACTTGATCCAGTTGTTCCTCAATATATTGCTGATTTAATTAGTTGGACTGCTATTGGAGCAAGAACGACAGAGAGTCAGACTCATCGTGAAATGGCGTCTGGATTATCAATGCCGATTGGTTATAAGAATGGTACTGACGGCACAGCAACGATAGCGATTAATGCAATGCAAGCGGCTTCAAAACCTCATCATTTTTTAGGAATTAATAATGATGGTCACGCTTCAATAGTGAGTACTACAGGTAATCCAAATGGGCATCTTGTTTTAAGAGGTGGTAAGAATGGAACTAATTACCATCTCGATGCAATAAATTTAATTGCAGATGAGTTAGAACAATTTAATATGCCTGGAAAAGTTATGGTTGATTGTAGTCATGGTAATTCCAATAAAGATTTTCGTAGACAATCAGACGTTTTAAGAGATGTAGCATCACAGATAAAAGGTGGATCAAAGAATGTAATGGGCGTAATGATAGAAAGTCATCTTGTTGAGGGTAATCAGAAATTACATTCAGATTTATCAAAACTTACCTATGGGCAAAGTGTTACGGATGCATGCATAAATTTTTCTACAACTGAAATTTTATTAGAGGAACTAGCTGAATCGGTCAAATAAATCTAGTTGGTTTTCTATATTCCTACTAGCCATATTCCTATACAAGTTACTCCAATAGGAACAGTTAGATTGTCAATCCCCCAAGGACTTATTTGTTCTAAAAAAGTTGCTATGAGTGAGATGACTAAAATCTCTAGTGGCTGTATGCCTAAATTATTAGTTGAAGAGATAATCGAAGTCGTTATAGCTACTACTGATGCCATTGTTAATGTTCCTACAATCGATTTTGTTTGACCCAGTACTGTCCATTTTGGAGAGTTAATAGATCTTCCAATTAAACCTGCTAATCCATCACCAAAAGCCATTGATAGGACTCCTATGGAAATAGATGATGCATGGCGAGGCCAGAGTAATAGAAGTAAAAGTGTGATACTGATGCCATATGCAATAGTTCCAAAACTTTTTCTCTCGATATCTTCAATGGCAGGTAATAAACGATATTGATAATTAATACCTAAGGCTACGGTGATAAACAATGCAGATAAGAAAGCTATATTTTTTGGAATATCAAAGAACCAAGCTAAAAGAATTACGGGCCCTGTTCCTATATGAATAATTTTTCTACTTAACTCCTCTTGTTTAGGAAAATATCTCTTACATAAAAATGCAATCAATAAAACTATAATTATCCATAAAGCAATAACAAAAACAGCTATTTGAATGGGCAATGTTTAGGCAGCGTTTTGATGAGTAGTCATTACTCTCAATTTTAAAATTGCTTTTGCCTCAAGTTGTCTTACACGCTCTCTAGAAACGTTTATTTGTCTTCCAATTTCAGCGAGAGTAAGTGGTTCTTCTCCATCAAGGCCAAAGCGAAGTCTCATGATTTTTTGCTCTCTCTCATTTAATTGAGATAACCAACCCCCAAGGTGTTCTTTTTGAATACTTCTATCCATCCCTTCCATGGGCTCATCAGAATTTGGGTCTGGAATTAGTTCTCCAAGAGTACTACGATCTTCTTCGCCTCTTGCATGAGCATCAAGAGAGGCACATGGTGCGCTTTGAGAGACTAAATCTTCTAGATCTTGAGCTTCAATTCCCATAGCGTTTGCCAACTCGAGTCGATTTGGTTGCCTACCAAAACGATGTGATAATTCACGCGATATACGTCGCATCTTTGAAAGTTTTTCGCTGATATGTATTGGCAGCCGAATAGTTCTAGCACTGTTATCTATTGCACGAGTCATCCCTTGTCTTATCCACCAGTACGCATAGGTTGAGAATTTATAACCCATTGCAGGATCAAATTTGTCAACAGCTCTTTCTAATCCAATGGCACCTTCTTGAACTAAATCGAGTAATTCTAGACCTTGATTTTGATACTTTTTTGCAACACTGACAACAAGTCTAAGATTTGCAGCCATCATGCGATCTCTTGCTCGTTTACCCATTTTTATTTTATGTTTCTGACGGGTAGAGCGTTGTTCAAGAGGAAGGCTCAACAAATCTTTCATTTGTTGAACATGATGAGCAAGTTCAATTTCTTCTGCAGGAGTCAGAAGTGGGACTCTGCCGATACTTGTTAGATAGAAACCTATCGCATCAGTAGCTAGACGATTACTTTGTTTTCTAGAACTTCGAGGTTTTTGACTACTTACAGTTGATGCCGATAGTTGTTGACTTGTGCTTGCCGAATTAGATTTTTCTGATGAAACATCAGAAATTTCCTTGGCAGATTCCAGCGGGATCCCCATCACCCTGGCCTCTTAAAATTAGATTTATTAAGAAGTTAGCACTTATAAGGAGAAGTTGACTAATTGAAACGAAAAATTTATGATTTTTTGCCTAATTAGGTATAAAGCGCATCAAAAAAATAGATTAAATGTTTAAAAAAAGCTTCGAAATTTTTTAATTTTCTTCTTTTTTGTATAGCTTAATAATTTTTTCTTGAATATATTTTTTCTTAGCATTCAAAATTTGATTTTTGGTATAGCTACCATCACTTTGCATATGCCAAGAGTCTTTATTTGCTTCTAAATAAGAATCTAATAAATGTTTAATTTCTTTTTTAATCTTATTGTCTTCAATAGGTGTAACTGCTTCAACTCTTCTATCTAAATTGCGCCTCATCCAATCTGCACTACCAATAAATACTTCTGCATCTCCATCGTTATTAAACCAAAAGATTCTTGAATGTTCTAAAAACCTACCAATAATGCTTGTTACTTTTATATTTTCGCTTAAGCCTTTTTTCTGAGGGTATAGGCAGCACATTCCTCTAATTATAAGTTCAATTTTTACTCCTTCCTGTGATGCTTGATAGAGTAACTTTATGATTTCCGGATCAACTAGAGAGTTCATTTTGGCTATTATTTTGGCTGGTAAGCCATTTTTTGAATAATTGATTTCTCTTTTTATTAGTTTTTCTATTCCACTTCTAAGAGTTACCGGTGCAACTAGTAATTTTCTGTAGGATTTTTGTTTAGCAAATCCAGTCAGATAATTAAATAGTTCAATAAGATCTTGACCAAGTTCAGGTTGACAAGATAGCAAGCCAAAATCTGTATATGTTTTAGACGTTTTTGAATTATAATTACCAGTCCCAATATGAAAGTATGTTCTTAATCTGTTTTTTTCTTTTCTTATAATCAAAGCGATTTTTGTATGAGTTTTTAGTCCAATAACTCCATAGACAACATGAACTCCAGCTTGCTCTAATTGTTTTGCCCATTGGATATTATTATCTTCATCAAATCTTGCTTTTAGTTCAACTAGAGCCATGACTTGCTTTCCTTTCTCAGCAGCTCTTATTAGGGCATCAATAATTAAAGAGTCTTTGGAAATTCTATATAAGGTCATTTTGATTCCCATGACTTGCTTATCTTCCGCAGCTTGATTAATAAACTCTTCTACTGATGTGGAGAACAGATTGTATGGGTGATGGACTAGTAAATCATTACGGCGAATAATGGAGAATATACTTTTAAAATTGTTGTTATTTCTAGTATCTAATTCTTCTTGTTCTCGTAATTGACTATTTTTGAGTGAATTATGAGTAACGCCTTGATGTTCTTTAAATTTTAATTTAGGAAGATTGAAATTAGTTAATTCTATTAATTCATCTAATGCTAGCAACCCCTCAATTTGATATAAGTTTTCTTTATCAATATTCATCCCTTCTTGTAAAAGACCAAGAATTATTTTTGGTGTATTTGTAGAGACTTCTAGCCTTACTACCTCACCTCCTTTGCGTCGTTTTCGTAAACCTTCTTCTAGTGCACTCATTAAATCATCAGCTTCAAGGTCTCGAAGCTCTAGATCAGCATCTCGTGTAACGCGAAAGAATGAATATTCTTTAACACTCATTCCAGGGAAAAGCATGGACAGATTATTTGCAATGATTTGCTCAATTGCAATTCCTGTGTATTTTGTTGATTCATTATCATGTAGTTCAACTGGAATACTTATAAATCTGGAAATACTCTCTCTAGGAATTTTTATACGGGTAAATTGCTCTTTATCTGATTCACTATCGACGATAATTGCAGCTAAATTTAAACTAAGATTACTTATAAACGGGAATGGATGAGAAGGGTCAACTGCTAAGGGAGTTAGTATAGGAAAAATTGCTGATGTAAAATAATTATCTATCCAAACTTTTTGTCTTTCATTTAATTCTGTATATTCAAGAATAAATAATTTTTCTTTTTTGAAGTCATCTTCTATATATTGTTTTGTTTTATTTTGCTGCGTCTTTAAAATAGGGTCTAAATAATTTCGAATTTCGATAAGTTGTTCTTCAGGTGATTTTCCATCTTGGCTTCTTTTTGAGATTCCACCTTCTACTTGTGATTTTAATGAAGCAATTCTAACCATAAAAAATTCGTCTAAATTATTGCTAAAAATTGAACTAAATTTAATTTTTTCTAGTAATGGTGTTTCCTCTTCTGTAGCAAGTTCTAAAACACGTTTGTTAAAATCTATCCAACTGAGTTCACGATTAATATAAGTTTCATTATTGATTTTTGGACTAGTCATATCTATAACCAATTTATTCAATTTCTAATTATTATTTTAATATCTTGATCATCTATCAGTCTAGGAGATTATTTTTTGCTTGGTCAGACTTTTACCTGAAATTAAAAACATAACAAATAGTAGAAGCAATATTGTGCCAAAGAATGGACTTCTTGGACCCAAAAGATCATATGAGCGTCCTGCTGCTATTGCTCCAAGAAAAGTTCCCAGACTTTGTAAACCCTGCAGATTCCCTAATACTGCTCCTTGACCTATAGAACTTAGTCTTCTTGAAATTAGTGCTCTTAAACTAGGAGTTACTAGTCCAGTTCCCATTGCAAGTATTGCGACGCCAGAAAATACAAGAGGAATTGACGTATCTATATTTGCGAGCGTTAAAAGAATACATCCTGTCATTACAAAGCCAATACCAGTAAAAGTTAATCTCGACTCCCCAAATCTTTTTACAAGAGGACCAATTAGGCCTCCTTGAACAATCATCGCGATAACTCCAACGACAATAAAAGCAGCACTACATAACTCAGGACTCCATCCAAATTTTTCTTTTAAATAAAGGACTAAAATAGCTGTAAAGCCATTAAATGCCATAAAGAAAACAAAAAATGATAAGCAAAGTCTTCTAGCTAAGGGATTTTTAAATACAATCAATAGCTGACTAATTGGATTCAAATCTCTTTTCCTTGGTAGTAAATTTCTTTTATTTTTGGGCAGTGTTTCCGGTAAAAACCAAATTACAAAAATAAGATTAAATATTGCAAATCCGCCTGCTACCCATACCGGTAAAGTAACACTAAATTTAGCAAGAGCTGTTCCTAATCCTGGACCAAGAATAAAACCTAAACCAAACGCTACTCCAATTAGTCCAAAGGTTTTTGCGCGATTTTCGGGAGTTGATATATCTGCAAGTATTGTAGTAGCAGTAGCTGCTGTACCGCCACTTATACCATCAATTATTCTGGCTAAAAATAGTAAAGATAAAGGAAAAGTTGAGGCCCATAAAGGTAAATAATTATCCCAATTCAGGCTTACAGTTAATGCAAATAGACATATTCCTATTACTGAACCAGATACACATGTGATCATGATTGGCTTACGACCGAAACGATCACTCATCGCTCCAATTAGTGGGGCTGCAGCAAACTGAGATATTGCATAAGTTCCAGTTAAAAAACCAAGAGTCGTCGCGCTTGTCGTGAATTGTTCTAATAAAAAAGGCAATAAAGGCAAAACAATGGTTTCGCCTAACCGATCATCTAGAAGTGTTATGAAAGCTCCTAAAAGTGTGGGAATTTTTAGCCTTCTCAAAGCAAATAGCTCATAATTTATTCACCTTCTCATATTGTCAGAGAACTTGACATCAATTAATAAAAACAGTTTAAATCGATATTTGCGACCTTGTGAGAGTTCTGATGAAATGGCTCTCCGAGAAGTTTATGAAGACGCTATTCGAACTTGCGATAAATCCTTGTACAGCCAAGAACAGATTGAAGCATGGTCAGCTTTAGCATATCTTCCTGGGATTTTAGATCAACCTATGAAGCAAGGGGTGGGCTGGGTGAGTTGTGTTAATCAAACGATTGAAGCATTCGCTTTGATATATCCCCATAATCGCTTGGCATTGCTTTATTGCCGAGGGCGTTCGTCGCGGCAGGGGCATGCTACGGCTCTATTAAATCAAATTGAGACAGATACTCTTAAAGATAGACCAATAACTTTAAAAACCGAGGCAAGTTTATGTAGTTATCAACTGCTTTTACGTCATGGATGGACAATTATTGCTCCTGAGAAAATTCAAATAGGTGGCGTTCATTTTTCTCGTTATTTAATGGAAAAAACTTTTCATTAAATGTATTTTTTAAAAGTTCTTATGAATCAATATTTTCGGCTCTCCAATGAATTAATTTTTCTAATTGCTTGAGAGCAAATCCTGAATTGATTACTTCTTTAGCTTTATTAATTCCTTCTTTAATATCAGAGCTTATACCTGCATAAAAAAAGTAAATACCAGCATTCCATTCAAGTGCGGTTATTAAAGGACCCTCGCCATTAAGAGCTTGTAAGGCAAATCTCTTCCATTCTGTGATGTCCCTCCACTCCATATCTTTTCCAGAACATTCATAGTCTTTGGGATGAAAAACAGTTCTAGTTCCATGTTGGTTTTTGTATTGTCCAATTGTTGATGAACGACTTATCGAAAGATCTATGCCACCTTCAAGTCCTTTGATAGTAATCACATTTTGTTCTCCCATAAGCTCTAAGGTTTTCCAATGTCTCTCTTCAGTAGGAGAATGAACATAGCCACTTATATGGAGATGATTTCCTTGATGACATGTCCAGATTAATTCCATACTTGCTAGAGGTGGGCGCTTACCTATTTGATCTCTATAAGGAATTAAATTTTCAGCTAGCGGAAAATGATCTGGTTGATGTATTAAAGCTAGGTCGTTATGGTTGAAAAAACTTTGCAGTTGTTCTATGGATAGACCGGTTAAATTTATTCCTAAGGCTTGAAAGAGTTCGTTATGGGTAACGCCATACTTCACTGGCATACGAGAACCACCATGCAAAATAACAGGCTGTTTTTGAGTTAGTAATAGTATGGTTGTAAGAGGATAAATGGGGGTTGTTTTTTTTCGACCATCAAAAGGCATTCCAAAAAATATAGGTTGAAGTTGATTGCTTTGTGATTGAATCTTTGGCCCTAGTTCTTTATAGGCATCAATCATTCCGGCTAATTCTTCAGGGATAGGACGTCTAATTCTATGTGCAATCATGAAGCCACCAATTTGTGCTGCACTTGCTTCTTCTTTTAGCATCAGCATGAGAGCTGATTTAGTTTCTTCGCGAGTAAGACTTTTTCCTGTAAACTCACCACTGCCTATTTTTTTTAAATAGGTTTTAAATTCTTCATATTTATTTTTCATTGGAGCTTATATTTCAAAGTTAAGTTGTTTTTTGGCAAGTTCTTTGCGCTCAACATTCTTTAAATTTTTAACTAAATCTAATAGGATATTTTTACTAGTTTCAGTACCGATTGAACCAAGAGCCATTAGTCCATAGTATGCAGATTTATCCGAACCTTTTTGTATTACATCGCGGATGGCTTCACATATATCTAAGCTTTCACGTCTTTGAATTATTGTCAGTGTTTTGATCACTATCTCTTCTCTGAAATCATTTAAAGGAGATTTTGCTATGTCAAGTAAATCAAAATCAGAAAGTAAATGAGCTTTGAATTTTAATAATTCTAAACCAGCTATTTTCATTTGCGCACTTTTTTCTTCTAATGTTTTTTTAATAAGCTCAATCGGTAAGGTCCCTCCCCAGCAAGCCAAAGCTTCTACGACTTTGATGTTCATTGTGTTATCACTATAAAGATGGTTTAAGAGCCATTCTTTGGCATCATCTTGATAAGTAAGTCCTGCAGCAAGGATTAGTTCATCTTTATTTCCATACGTCTTAAGTAGATCTTTTATTTTTATCCATCCTACTTTTGATAATTGTCCTAAGCGAATAGCGATTTCTTGTCTAAGTTCAAAGTTAATATGTGGAGTGTATGCACTTTTAAGCCACTCAGCGCTTGGCTTGGTTTTTTTCGAGTTATTAAGGGTATCCCATATATTGCTTTCTTCAATAATCATAGAATTTGAATTTAGTGGGTTAGAAAATGATTAATTAGGGTAATTTCATAAATTACTATTTGTTTATTAATCAAGTCAAGCATCTGACTTGTTTATAGATTAATTGAAAATCTTTTAAAACCATATTAATAACTATTAAATAGTAGACATATCAAGAAAGCCTAGAATAAAACTTTCTAGGCTTTCTTAATTTAGTTTAAAATTTAATTTTTTTAATTTTATCTTGCACCAAGTTGTGCTGCTACCTCTCTTTCTAGTTTTTCATCTTTGACGGCAGGTAAAACGTTAGAGATTGGAGTTTTGTGAGTGCTATAGAAAAGCATTCCAATAAATACCATTCCTCCAACAATATTTCCAATCGTCACTGGTAAGAAATTCCAGAAAATTACTTTTGTAAAAGGAATACCAGAACCAAGTAGAGGGCCAGTTGTATGCAAGAACATATTAACTACTATGTGCTCCATTCCCATAGTTTGGAATGCAGTTATAGGTAGCCAGCAAGCAAGTATCTTTCCAGGCACACTTTTACTTACAAGTGCCATTGTTACACCTAAACAAACCAGCCAGTTTGCAATTACTCCACGTAAAAATGCAAGGAAAAAACCAGTACTGCCAAGTGCTTCATATTTAACAACTGTGTTTGCTTTATGTATAGCTATTATTTTTGCTGCAACAACTGCCCATCCTTTTCCACCTTCAGCGGCAGTTAATGGATCAACATTTCCAGCACTGGACAAGCTTATGGATAGTAGAACTGCAACAAAAGCTGTACCTAGAAAATTACCGATCCAAACCCATAGCCAATTCCTTATAGTTGCAGACCAAGAACTCTTTCCAGCCCATACGGCCATTGGTAGTAACGCAAAATTACCAGTAACAAGCTCCATACCGAATAGAACGATACTTGCAAAACCAAAAGGAAATATAAAAGAACCTAACCAAGGCATCCCAGATTGAATACCTATAGTAATTGCAAGACATGTCGCTAAACCTAAAATTGCTCCTGAATAGAAGCCTCTTATTAGCAAGTTTTTTACGCTTACAGATGATTTCTTTCCACCTGCAGCAATCATTCCATCTACCAATTCATTTGGTAGTACGTAGTCCATTTGAGAAGCACTTGAAGTCATAAATTTAAAAAGTAAGAAAAATAATTTTTTATAAAATCGAATTAATTACTAATTCGATTCATAAATTTGGAAAAGATGTCGGGGCTGCCATTCGCTCTATTAACTAACGGTTTATCTTTACCAAGGTTGTTAAACCAATTCATGAAACGAGATAATGAACCAGATTTTTTACTTGAAAATATTTTTTCTTTAGCATCAAAATTTGAGATAAGTAAATCTTTTAGTACATCTTTTAATTCATCTTGAGGGACAGATTTTTTTATTAATTCTCCTAATTTATAATTAGGTCCTTGTGATCCACCAATGCTTATATCGTAAGCTTCAACGGTTTTTCCTTCTTTGTCTTTAGCTTTTTTACCCGTTAATCCAATTCCTCCCATGTAGGCTTGCCCACAACTATTAGGACATCCGGTCCAATGAATCTTTAATTCGTCTTTCAAATCTAATTCTGTGTCTAATTCATGCGAGATTTTTAAAGCTTGATCTTTTGTATTTGTTAGAGCGAATCCACAATATGTATTTCCAGTACAAGAAACAGTACCTGCTGCAATAGTTTTTGGTTCTAATGGAAACTTTTGTAAGAGAGATTGCTCCTTAAATTCTTCAATTAGATTTGTATCTATACCAGTAAAAATAATATTTTGATCTTCGGTTAGTCTTATTTCATTATCACCAAAATTTTCGCATATATTTGCTAGATCTTGTAAATCTTCAGCTAAAAGGCGACCTACTGGAACATGAATTCCTGCAAAATATTTATGTTCTTGTTTTTGAGGATGAATTCCAAAAAATGACCTTGGTTTATTGGAAAAGATTGAACCTGGATCTTCTTGTAACTCTCCATATTGCTTTTCTACAAGATCTCTAAATGTTTCAATACCAATTTTATTTAAATAAAACCTAAACCTACCTTTAGGTCTTATATTGCGTTCCCCATTATCTCTCCATAGGGATAAAATAATCGATGTTAATTTATAAATTTTTTCTTCTTCAACCCAAGCATTTAATGGAACGGCATATTCATTCATTACTGATGAAAGAACACCTCCAACCCAAACACTAAAACCTAAAACACCATTAATTTTAACTGGATGAAAAATTAAATCATTATGTAAAAGAAAATTATCTTTAGAGCCTGCTATGGCTGTGTTCCATTTTCTTGGAAGATTTGAAAATTCTGAATTTCCTTTGCCTTCTTTAATTAAATGATCTTGCATTTTTGATGTATATGTTCGTGTATCTATAATTTCTTCTGGATCAACTCCAGCGATGGGATTTCCAGTAACGTTTCTTGGATTATCAAATCCAGATTGAGTTGTTGATATGTTTACTTTTTTTAATCTATTTAATATCTCAGGTAAATCACTAATTAAAACACCTCTAAGTTGTATATTTTGCCTAGTTGTTATGTCACAACTTCCATTCTCTCCATATCTCGCAACAATTGACGCAATTACCTTTAATTGTTCTGTATTAATTATTCCATTAGGTATTCTTAGCCTTAACATAAACTTTCCAGGTGTTTTAGGTCTCCAAAACATCCCATACCATTTCAATCTTAATTCTAAATCTGTTTTATCCATTTCCTCCCATCCCATTTTAGCAAATTTGTCTATATCCTTTCCTATTTCAAGTCCATCTTTAGCAGCTTTGTTTTTTTCAACTTGATTTAGTTTTTTTCCTTCTAGATAATATTGAACCATTGGTTTTTATAGATTACACAGATTATTTACCTTGAAAACCTAAGCTTTGTATGTAGCAGTTTTTACCAAATTTTTAATTTTTTTTAGTATCATTCAATACATCATATCTATCCATTTAATTGATTAATTGGTTTCATAGTTTTTCATTTAGTATTGGCGTCCAATTTCTCCGAGGCTTCTAATTGCTCCACTTTTGAGCATTTCCCAAACCTCTTTCATAGCGAAGAGGTCTCTATGAAAAGTACTTTTGAATCTTCTTCTTCCTCTGTATTGAGTGTTTCTTCGATCAACCCCTTCTCCTCTTCTGAAATTATTTGTTCCCGAGTATCTAGAATTTCTCATCATCTCAATTTTAATAAATTAGTTGAAAGTACTAATACATCTTTAGATGTCCATCAAAAGTTGTCTTTGTTACCAAATAGAATTAATTGTGAGCCTCCTCACCATTTACATTTATTAGTTCATGGTTCTCGAGGTGGCGAGATACATCCATCTCTTCTTGCTTTGGTTGACCAATTAAAACGGCTTAAAAATCGCTCTGCTTCAATAGAGGCTTTAACTGATGAAAATCCAGAACAAATTGACATCGGTAATAGATCAGTGTTTTTAGTTCCTCTTTTTCTGTTACCAGGAAGTCATGTTTGTAGTGATGTACCAAAAATATTTAAACGTTTGCAAGAAGAGGGAAAAAATATAAAATTGTTTCCTTTCCTAGGTTCTTTTATGCCATGGCTATCATTAATAGATGATCTGATAACTAATCAGAGTCCTTTTGTTAAACCTGCATTGATTCATCACCCTGTCTCTTCAGATACTTCAAGTGTTTTTCTTAAGGCCTTAGAAAAATTTCTAAATATTCCTCTTTATTCATGGTCTAGATGGAATCAAGATACTTTTAAAAAGCAGAAAAATTATCTTCCTATTCCCTATCTTTTGACTCCCAACAAAAATGTAGAAATTGATAGTAAAGGAAAGCAGCTAAAATCATTGCTTGAGATTGATATTATTCATCGTGGTCTTGTTAATATTTTGGGTCATTTGCCATGAATACACATCAGTTTGGCACTGTGCATCTTGTCGGAGCTGGTCCTGGTGATCCAGATTTATTAACAGTTAAAGCACAAAAACTAATTAGTAAATGTGATGCGCTTGTATACGACTCTTTAGTTCCTATAGAGCTACTTGAATTAGTTCCCTCAAGTTGTCAACTCCATTCAGTAGGTAAAAGGCGTGGTCATCATTCGGTTCCTCAGAGGACAACGAATGATATTTTGTTTGATTTAGCAAAGAGTTATTCTTGTATCGTTAGATTAAAAGGTGGAGATCCATTTTTGTTTGGTAGAGGTGCGGAAGAAGCTTCTTATCTTCATAAAAAAGGGGTTCCAGTACAAGTTGTCCCGGGGGTCACATCTGGTATAGCTGCTCCTGCTTATGTTGGGATACCTATTACTCATAGACTTGCTGGATCTTCAGTCACTTTTGTGACTGGACATGAGGGGATAGATAAAAAACGCCCAGCTGTAAATTGGCGATCTTTAGCGAAATCCAGTGATGGAATCGTTATATATATGGGCGTTCATAATTTAAAATTTATCTCAGCAGAGTTGATTGCTGGTGGTATGAATCCTGAGACTTCTGCGGCAGTTATTGAGCAGGGTACTGTTATTGGCCAACGTTATATTAAGAGCTCCTTGGAAAAGCTTTTTGAGCGAGTTCAAGAAGAAAATTTAAGGTCTCCTGCGATTGTTGTGATAGGTTCAGTTGTGGATTTTCAAGTAAAAGCTTGCTCTCCAAAGCCAGCTAAAGTGACATTCCCAATTCCTATATAGATTGTTTGTCAGATATTATTTTCTAAATTTTTAATAAACTCAGCCAAAATTCTTTGGGGTTAGTTGATATTTTTAATTCTTTCTGGTTTATTTTTTGAATTGGACGACAACTTAAACTATTGATTAAAAACCATTCATCATTATCTTTTGGTGTGGCCTTAATGAGAGCCTCTTTTATTATATTCAAATCAATACCTCGTTGACGCATTATGCCAGGCAGGCAACCACTATTAGATGGTGGAGTTAACCAATTATTGTCTCTTTTTACTAATATATTTGCTGTGGTGGAGCAACATATTTCACCTTGATTATTTAACAATAGTGCATCATTAAAGCCTGCATTCTTTGCCTCTATGCGTGCTTGAATCCCTTGGTTATAGGAAAATGTTTTACAATAACTCAATCGGCTAAAAGAATTTCTTCTTTCAGTTTGACTAATTATTGTAGATATAGATTCAAAATTTAGTTGATAAGAATCTATCTCCAACCAAAAACTATGAGGGCTTGTCTTGCTGATATCAATCCCACGTTGCTTTGATGCTCCTCGAGTCCAATTAATACGAATTACTCCATTGCGATTATTTAATTGCGATTGGTTAATACCATCTTCCATGAGTGAAATTAACCATTCTTTTGATGGTGGAGGATTCATTTCTAAAATACTTGCACTTTTTTCCCATCTATTTAAATGCTCATTAAGAAGCTGCGGAACTCCATTCAAAATGAAAATCGTTTCAAAGATTCCATCTGCAAAGTTGAGACCTCGATCATTAATTGGCACTTTTAAATCTTTGAAGATTCCCCAGTGACCATTAATCCATCCTAATTTTTTGTTCTTATTTTCAGTCATGTTAATGCATTTAAAAGTGGCATTAATTTCCAATTCATTTCTTCAGCTTCTTTTTGACCATCTGAATCTGCAACAATTCCACATCCAGCATGAGCAGTGATAGAGGATTCTTTAATCATTAAAGATCGAATCAGGATATTGCTATCAAGGACCCCATCCCAATTTATATTTAATATTGATCCACAATATGGACCTCTCGCTGTTGGTTCAAGTTCATATAATCTTTTACATGCTCTAAGTTTCGGTGCTCCTGTTACTGAACCTCCTGGCCAGCAGGCTTCAAGCAAGTCAACCCAAGTTTTATTTCTATTGAGTGTACCTTTCACTACTGAAGTAAGATGATGCACTTGTGAATAGCTTTCTAAAACTAGAAGATGAGGAACTTTGATTGAACCTGGTTGGCATACTCTTCCAAGATCATTTCTTAGTAGATCTACAATCATTACATTTTCAGCATGATCTTTCGGACTACAAACAAGCTCTGCTGCCCAATCAGCATCTTTTTCTGGATCTCTATCTCTGGGTCTAGTTCCTTTGATTGGTCTTGTTTCCACTTCACCATTGGGTAAAGCTTTTAAAAATCTTTCTGGTGAAGTTGATATAATTGCTTCTCCTTTTGCCATCTGATCACCGATAATTACTCCAGAAAATGGAGCAGGAGAGCATTTTTTAAGTTTTGAATATACGTCTATTGGACGCATGGATTCTGGTAATGGGGCTTGGCATGAGGTAGTTAGATTAGCCTGAAAAATATCACCGTTCGCAATCCATTCTTTGATTTCATCAACTCTTTCAGAATATTCCTGACTTGTTAACTTCCAGTCCCAAGATTCTAGGGGGATACTATTCCTGCGTTCTATTTGTTTTGTCTCGTTAGTGTTTGCTTTGGAAAGCTTTTGGTGAAAAGTACTGTTTAGAAAATTTTCCATAATTGCGATGCGTTTTGGATCTTTGCCTTCTAGCCATAGCTCTCTCTTCTGAAGATCAAATTTTAATATAGGGTCATGAGAGGCTATCCATAAAGTTGCCATAGAACTTTTTTGCCATGGGTTTTGTGGTTCTGTCCAAGATGCAGCTTCATAACTCAACCAACCAGTCCAATGCCCTTGGGGTAATTCGCGTAAAATTTTAAAAGGATTAGAGTACTTTTTTGAATTTTCTAATTCTCTAGAACAAAATTGTTCTAAAGGATTAATTCCTAAGGTGACCCATCGACCTAAATCACTCCCATCGCCATCAAGCCATATAAATCCTGCCTCTCCCCATTCTTGAATCAATTTATAGGCTACTAGCTCGGGTGATTCCCACTGACATAGTAGTCGTTTAATATTATTCACTAGATATTGTGACTACATAGATCTTCGCGACCTATTTCTTTTAATGCTTTATCTCTAATACGACAACTATCACATTTCCCACACGGTTTACTTTCACCTTGATAGCAACTCCATGTTTTTTCTATAGGAATTTTTAAGCGTAATGCCTCTTCAAAGATTTTTGTTTTTTCCCAATCTAGTAGTGGAGCCCAGAGTTTTATCCCTTTTCCCTCGCGTCCTACTCTGCTCGATAGGTTGGCTAATTCTTGATATGCTTTTAAATAATCCGGTCTACAGTCTGGATATCCAGAATAGTCCATTGCATTTATTCCTAATGCGATTCGATTGGCTCCACGAGCTTCTGCAAGACTCAAACCAATAGCAACAAAGATAGTGTTTCTACCCGGAACGTAAGTGTTAGGAATAATATTTTTTTGTATGCCTTTAGTTGGTATTGCTTGTGACCTGTCGGTTAAGGAGGAACCACCCCAAGAAGATAAATCAATCTTTATTGTTATATGATCCTCAAGATTTAAATTTTTTGCTAAATCTGCTGCTGCTTGTAACTCCTTGAGATGTCGTTGGTTATAGTCAAATGATAATCCAATTACTTTTTGCCCAGCTTCCATAGCGATACATGCAGCTGTCGCTGAATCAATTCCTCCGGAAAGTAATGCAATTGTTGTCTGTTCAATCATTATTTTTATTTTTAAATCTAATGAAGCAAAATCTCATTTATATAGATGGTTAGAGTACACCTAGCCATTTGTGAGTTTGCATACTTAATCTCCAATCCGGATTGTTTTTGACAAACTTGATTGCAAGTGTTTGTCCCTCTTCATTTTCCCATCCTGCTTGCAAAAATAATTGAGGTTTAATTTTTCCATTATTTTTGATTAAATCAGCCATTGTTTTAGCAAAAAGTAAATCTTCAGAATTCTGAATAACAACTTTTAATTCTTGGCAAGATAAGAGATTATCAAGGCGTGGAGGAGAATGCCGTTTAGGAGATAATGTTATCCAATCTGGCTTGCCACTTAGCATATCTACTCCACTAGTTTCGAGATGAATTGGAATAGATTTTTTCTCTAGGTTGAGCGTAGATTTTCTAATTTCTTTACAGAGATCATCTAAATTATGATGTAATGGCTCACCTCCTGTGATTACAACAAAGGCTGCACCTTCTTCTTGGGCTTTGGCTGTTTGAGTTGATAAATCTATCAAGCTTTGTTGTGGATGAAGTTCTGAATTCCACGAATCTTTTGTATCACACCAAGGACATCCAACTTTACAACTAGCCAATCTGATGAAGTAGGCGCTTCTACCTGCATGTTCTCCTTCTCCTTGTAGAGAATGAAAACATTCCACTACTGGCAGAGAAGATTCCATCTATTGCTGTTCTAGTGATTTTTTTTCAATAATTTTTGATTGTGGATTAAATGCCTCACTCGGTGAGGATGGTACACGCATTTGTGCAGCTTGAATCAAACCACCAAATAAAGGGTGTGGTTTTCCTGGCCTAGAGAGGAATTCTGGATGATATTGACATGCAATAAAAAATGGGTGATTTTTTAATTCTATTAACTCTACTAATCGACCATCAGGTGAAGTACCACTAATTACATACCCAGATTCCATTAGTAGAGTTCTGTATGAATTATTGAATTCATACCGATGTCTATGTCTTTCGTAAACAACTTCTTCGTTGTATAAATTTTGTCCGGTTGTGTTTGTTTGAAGTCTACAAGGATATACTCCTAATCTCATCGTTCCACCTAGGTCAACCACGTCTTGTTGTTCAGGAAGTAAGTGAATTACAGGGTGTTTTGAATTCGGATTTAGTTCGGCACTAGATGCATCTTCTAAACCAGCTATATTGCGAGCCCATTCAATGACAGCACATTGCATACCTAAGCAAAGGCCTAGAAAAGGTACCCTTTGCTCCCTTGCCCATCTAATAGCAGCTATTTTCCCATTGACGCCACGGTTACCAAAACCTCCCGGAACGACAATTGCATCCATGCCCTGTAGTAGTTTTTCAGCGCCCTCTGATTCTATTTTTTCCGCATTGATCCAGTGAAGATCTAAAGATGCATCTTGCGAGATACATGCGTGACGTAATGCTTCGACTACTGATAAGTAGGCATCATTTAATTGTACATATTTGCCAACTAATGCAACTTTGACAGAAGGACCTGGATTGCGCAATTTATGGACTAATTGTTCCCAGTCTTTCAAATCACTTTCATGATCATTCAGACCTAAGCAATCCAATACTTCCTTGCAAAGCCCTTCATCTTTGAGCGCTAATGGCACTGAGTAAATACTGTCAGCATCAAGGGATGCTATGACTGCATTAGAGTTAACTCCACAGAAACCCCCTATTTTATTTTTTAAATCATCATTAATGGGCCTGTCACTGCGACAAACTAAAATATCTGGCTGAATACCTATAGAACGTAATTCTTTTACTGAGTGCTGTGTTGGTTTGGTTTTAATTTCTCCAGATGTACCTATATAAGGCAATAACGTGACGTGAACATAAACGATATCGTTTCTTTTTACATCTCCTTTAAATTCTCTTATTGCTTCAAGAAAAGGTAGAGATTCAATATCTCCAACTGTTCCTCCAATTTCTGATATCACTACATCTGCACCACTATTGTTAGCTACACGTGTAATTCTTTCGCGAATTTCACGAGTGATGTGGGGGATGACTTGAACTGTTCTTCCGTCATAGTCACCTCTTCTTTCTTTATTAATAACAGCTTGATAAATGGAACCTGTCGTGACACTGTTTAGCCTTGACATTGCAGTATCTGTAAAGCGCTCATAATGCCCAAGGTCTAAGTCAGTTTCAGCACCGTCTTCAGTTACAAAAACTTCTCCATGTTGAAAAGGGCTCATCGTCCCAGGATCAACATTTAAATATGGGTCAAGCTTCAAAATCGAAACACTGTACCCTTTTGACTTCAGCAGTCTGCCAAGACTTGCGGCAACAATTCCTTTGCCAATGCTTGAAACTACTCCACCAGTGACGAAAACAAATTTTGCCATTTACTTTTCAATCATTCTTTAAGCTACCTTGATCCAGCTAAAGGCCAAGAAATTTACATATTTTCTCTTTAGGATAATGTTTTTTCTGCTAATTTCTATCAATTCAATCAGGCTCGATCCAAGTCGAGGCTATATGGAGGTCTTCTAATTGTTTATTTTCTACGCTTGCAGGGGCTTTAGCCATGGAACAACGAGCTTGTTGTGTTTTTGGAAAAGCAATCGTATCTCTAATTGACTCTTCATTGGCTAAAAGCATCACTATTCTGTCCAGCCCAAAGGCAATTCCACCATGTGGAGGAGCACCCATTGAAAGCGCATCAATTAAAAAACCAAATTGCTCTTCTGCTTCATTGTTAGATAGACCAATTACTTCAAGTACAGTTTTTTGAAGTTCCGAATTATGAATTCTTAAAGATCCTCCGCCAATTTCTAGTCCATTTAGAACTAGATCATACGCTTGAGCATTTGAATTCGGTAATTTTTCTTTCCATAAGCTTTCTGATTCACCAATATCTTCAGGCTTAGGAGCGCAAAAGGGATGATGAATTGCTTCAAGACGATTTTCATCAGAATTGAATTCAAACATAGGAAAATCAGTGACCCAAAGAAAATTCCACTGAGTTTTTAATCCGTTGTCTGAGATTATGTTTAGATCTTTCGCAAGATATTGACGAACTCTATCTAAGGTTCTATTAACAATATTTGTGGGACCTGCACCAAAAAGAATTAGATCACCAGGTTTAGCTTTGGTTTTTAATAGGAGTTCTTGTATTTGTGTGGTAGTTAAATTATCTTTTATGGCTCCAATAGTATCGACTTCTTCATTATCTCTAACTCTAATAAATGCTAGTCCACCAGCCCCGGCTTTTTGGGCTTCGCTAAAAATATCTCCACCTGGCTTTATTCTTACATTACTAATTAAATTATTTCCATCCTCAATGGTGATGCACTTTACGCATCCACCAGAAGAAATAGCGTTTGAAAAAACTTTAAATCCACTTTTGGAAAATAAATCACTTGTGTTGACAAGTTCCATTCCATACCGAGTATCAGGTCTGTCAGTTCCAAAACGATCCATAGCTTCTTGCCAAGTCATTCTCGGAAATGGAATTTCGAGATCAATCCCTTTAATTTTTTTCCATATATTTAAAATTAATTTTTCATTTAATTCAATGATCTCTTTTTCCTCCATGAAACTCATTTCAATATCTAATTGCGTAAATTCTGGTTGCCTGTCTGCGCGTAAATCTTCATCACGAAAACAACGAGCGACTTGGTAATAACGTTCAACTCCACCAACCATCAATAATTGTTTGAATAATTGTGGGGATTGCGGTAAAGCAAAAAACTCGCCACCACAGACACGTGAGGGGACTAAGTAATCTCTGGCTCCTTCGGGAGTTGAGCGAGTCAAAATTGGCGTTTCAACTTCTATAAATCCTTCGTTTTCAAGAAAACTTCTAGCTGCTTTAACAGTGTTATGTCTCAATCGAAGATTATTATTCATTCTCTCTCTTCTTAGGTCCAAATATCTATGCCTTAGCCTGATTTCTTCTTTAATACTCTCCTCATCATGAATTGACACTGAAAAAGGAAGTGTACGAGTTACAGCATTGAGAATTTTTATATTTTTAGCTAAGACTTCTACCTCACCGGTTGGGATTTTTGTATTAATTGCTTCGTCAGGTCTTGCTCTTACTAAGCCATTGATTTGAAGAACAGTCTCATTTCTAAGACTTTCAGCGATGCTAAAAAGATCATCACCTTGATCTGGATCAACTGTGACTTGAATTGTTCCAGAACGGTCTCTTAGATCAATAAAAATTACTCCGCCATGATCCCTTCTGCGATCAACCCAACCACATAGTTGAACATTTGCGCTAATTGCAGAAGCTCGTAGTTCTCCACAAGTCTTATTGCGCATGAAATTCTCAATCATCATGAATAATGAGTTTCCCACAAAGACCGGCTTTTATGCACAACACAGTTTCTACTTGCTCAAAAACCTTTTCGATAGAAAGGTCTTTTTACGATTATTGCAGGATGTTTTTTTCCTCTAATTTCTATTTCTATTTGAGTATTGACTTTTGCAATTTCGCTTGGCACATAAGCAAGAGCTATAGGTTTTTTCAATGTAGGAGACCAAGTTCCGCTAGTGACCATTCCAACAGTTTCGCTGTTGTATAGAACTGGATATCCTTTTCTTGCAATTCCTTTATCTAGGACTTGAATACCAACAAGTTTTTTTTGCGTTCCAACTTCGGCTTGTTTTTCTAGAGCTTTCCTACCTATGAAATCATGAGGCATTTCTAAATGCACTAACCAACCCAAGCCAGCTTCAAAGGGAGTTGTATCTAGGTTGATATCGTTGCCATATAAATGCATAGAAGCCTCTAATCTCAGGGTATCTCTTGCTCCTAGCCCGCATGGAGTCACTCCCGAAGCTATTAGACTTTTCCAGATAGACTTTGCTGTTTCAGGAGATGACAAGAATTCGAAACCTTCCTCTCCTGTATAACCAGTTCGTGCAATAAAAATTGATTCTTGTGAGTTTTTTAGATTTGGATTTGAAGTAATAATTTTGTGACCAAAACGTGGCAAATTAGATAGGGGCTCTTCGAGAATTTTCTCAAGTCTACTCATGGATTCTGGACCTTGGATTGCAATTAATGCACCCTCTGGCATGAATTCAGATATTGTGATTTCCTTTTTAGCAAGATTTGAACTCAACCATTCAATGTCAGATTCTTTTCTTGCCGCATTAATAACTAGAACTATACTTTCTTCTTTTGTATCTAAAATTCCTTGATCATAAATGATTAGATCGTCTTGAATTCCTCCATTTTCTTTTAAAAAAACTGTATAACACGCTTCACCAGGTCCTATTCGAAACACGTCCGAGGGCACTAAATTTTGTAATGCGCTTTTGATATTTTTACCTTTTAATTGCACAACACCCATATGAGATATGTCGAACATTCCAACATTTTTTCTGACTGCATTGTGTTCTTCTATTAACCCAGAAAAACTAACAGGCATTTCCCAATTTGCAAAAGGAACCATTTTACCGCCTAATTCTTTGCATTCTTGATAAAGAGGAGTTGTCAGTAATTTCATTTTTGTTGAACGGTAAAAGAAATTCACAATTAATACCGTGAACTTATAAGAATTTCTTAAATTAAATTTAATGCTTTGTGGCTCGATCCGGAAAGTTTTACTACTCTATGAGTCTTGGGTTAAGACTTGATGACTGCAAAAAAATCTTGTAGGAGCTGTAATCAATGTGTTTCAAGTCATTTTGATTCATTCTCATGGTGTAAACTTAGAAAAATAAAAATACATTCTGAGATATCTTCATTTGTTTCTTGTGGTCATTGGATAAAAAAAGAACCTAATTTCCCCAAGATTTCTGAAAAATTTGTTCATCAACAACTCGATTTTGGAAAGGTATTAGTTGAATGAAAATTTAAATGCAAATTTTTTAGGATGATTTGTCTAATAACATAATTAATGAACGTATAACTTTTGCAGCAAGGATGCTACTAATACCAGTGTTATCTAATTTGGGAGATAATTCGACTACATCAGCACCAATTAAATTATGAGACTTAATTACATCGATTATTGCTGCAAAATCTCCCCAAAAATAGCCTCCGGGCTCAGGAGTGCCTGTTCCTGGCATTATAGATGGATCAAACCAATCTAAATCAAAAGTTAAATAGATTGGCCTCCCTTTAAAATTTTTTAGAGCTTGTTCTAAAGATTTTGCATTCTCTCCCAAAGTATGTGGAATTAACCTTGAACTATTAATCATTTCAAGAAATTCTGATTTTGTTCCACTTCTTATTCCTATTTGAAAGATCTTTTTGCTAGGTAGTATTTCTAAACATCTTTTCATAGTACATGCATGACTAAATTTACTACCTAACCATTCATCTCTTAGGTCTGCATGAGCATCTAATTGAAGCATAATTAAGTCAGGATAATTAGTAATTATTGATTTAATAACTCCACTTGTTATTGAATGTTCTCCACCAATAATAAGAGGCTTTAAATTATTTTTAAGTAAAGTATTTGTAGCATCGCTTATATAATCAAGTGTTAATTTTGCATCTCCAAGGGGAACATCTAATGAACCTATATCAGCAAAGTTAATATCTTCTAAATCTAATTTTAATTGCGGACAATATGTTTCAATTCCATAACTATCTTCCCTAACAGCAGAAGGGCCAAATCTTGCACCAGGTCTAAAGCAACAAGTTCCATCATAAGGAACTCCTAAAAGCGACACTCTGCATTGATCGATGCCTCTTTTGGCGCCCATAAAGATTGCACCATCGTTATTAAATAGTGATAGATCTTTGAGATTGGATTTGGTCATGTTTTTGCTAGCTCTCTTTCTATAAATGCAGGAATAGTGTTAAATGCACCTTGCTGCCATCGCTCACTCCAAATCTGACAATTTTCGGAGATCTCTTTTACGCGACTTTTTTTTGGATGCATATATTTTGGCTTCTCCATAGATGCAAATGTCCAGCTCCATAAACCGCTTGGATATATAGATACAGATCCATACATTGGATCTGCGTAGTCAAAAATTTCACGAAGAACTTTGACAATATTGATATGAATTTGTTGAAAAGACTCTGGAGATTCACTTTGTGTTGCCAAAACCCCTCCTGGTTTAAGTATTCGTTTGCAATCTTTGAGAAAAGAATTGCTGAATAATTCTTTTGATGGTCCAATAGGATCTGCGCCATCAATAATAATCACATCATATGAATTCTCTTTTGTATGCTTTACCCAATCAATTCCATTCTTGATTTGCAAAGTCAATCTTGAATCAGACCATGCATTTCCTCCAATAGTAGGTAAATACTTTTGACTTAATTCAATAACTCTTTGATCAATTTCAACTAAATCGATTGACTTAACCTCTTTATATTTTAAACATTCTCTTGCACTACCCCCATCACCCCCTCCAATAATTAAAATATTATCTATTTGTGTAGAACAACACAAGGCAGGATGAATAAGACATTCGTGATAACACTTTTCAGACTTTTCTGCAGTCATCCAACAATCATCAAGTAATAGTGCTTTCCCATATCTTTTGCTTTCATATATGGTAATTTTTTGAAAAGGACTAGATTCTTCTAGTATTAATTTTCCCTGTAGTCCATATCTAACTCCTTGATGATACTCGTCAAGCCACTCTGACCTCGTTTTTAGTTTGTAATTCATAATTATGATATTAATGCTTGAGATTGATCTTCGCTAATTCCCAGTATTTTTCTAATTTTTTCTTTGATTGGGAATGTAATTCGCCATCTATATTTTCTTCTATGTATGTTAATCGTTCTAGGAATCTTTTATTAGTTTTTGCTAATCCCTCTTCTACTGATATGTTATTCCATCTTGCAATATTGATCAATGTAAATAATACGTCTCCTATTTCAGCTTCAGCCTCGGAAGTATTTTCTTTTTTTAATGCATCTTTTAATTCTTCTAATTCTTCATATAATTTATCCCAGATTTGATCAATTTTTTCCCATTCGAATCCGTTTTTTGAAGCTCTTTGTGAGATAATTAGAGCTGCTTTCGTAGAAGGTTGTGGTTTTATTTTGTACTTTAATTGGTCACTAATTGGGGTTTTTGAATTATTTAATGGTTTTTCATTATTCTTGATTTTTTCCCAAGATTCTTCCACTTCTTTGATACTAACTTTTGCTTTATTTTGAAAAACATGTGGATGTCTTCGAATTAGTTTTTCAGTGATCATGTCAATGATGTCTGTTATGTCAAATAAGTTGTTTTCTTTTGCTATTTGAGCATGCAAAATTACTTGTAGTAAGAGATCTCCAAGCTCTTCTTTTAATTCATCAGGTTTGTCTTCTCGTATTGCGTGAGCAACTTCATAGGCTTCTTCTAGAACATATGGGATCAATGAAAGATGCGTTTGCTTTAGGTCCCAAGGACAGCCATTCATTGGATCTCTGAGGTCTGAAACTACTTGAAGGAGTTTATTCATTTTATCTTCTGTATTTATTTGGTTTGTGTTTGTCATTTCTAGTTGTCTTGATAGAACTTTTACTAAGCTCAGAAACGATTTTTTTTGAATCGTTGATTTAATTATGATTAATTCTCAACAACAGAGCAGCTTGAGGTATAAAGTAAATGAATTAGTCGAAGGACTAAAAATTGTATGGGCGATTAGCTCAGCGGTAGAGCGCCTGCCTTACAAGCAGGATGTCCCTGGTTCGAACCCTGGATCGCCCATCTAAACTATTCTTTCATTTATGCAACATGGTCCTGGATTAAAAATTTCAGCAACCGCAGTCGCTGAGTTAAACAGGCAAGCTGCTTTTACTGGAACTCCTGGAGTTATGCATATTGATTTATTGGATGATCAGTGTGGAGAGGGTTGGAAATTTATCAGAATTAGACCGGGAAAAAACGATGGTGTTCCACTCGCTAGAGCTGACGGGATTACCTTGTATACTCACCAAGATCAAATTCTATTTTTTCAAGGTCTTAAGCTGAATTATTTTGGTGATTTAAGTGGAGGTGGATTTTTGATTAGTACGCCAAAAGGGGCTGAACCTTCTCCATGTGGATCAGGCTTTAGAAAACTGTCAGAAGTTCAATAAGTTTGTAAAACAACTAGAGAATTGAATTTATTCTTCTTGAAACAAGATCGTAGAGAGCTCATCCGAATCAACTTCATAGACGCGAGCTAAACTTGTCTCAATTGCGCTAGTTACTTCACCAGGCAAGAATCTCATAGCATTTAAAGCATCATCTGATATTTCCTCTGTCAGCAACTTTTCTTTACTATTTAATTTTTCATCGTTGATTACAGCGATAACCCAGCTTTGATATGCGTAAACAAGATCGGAAAACTCAAGTTCAGGGTCGTTCAGATCCATAACAAATAAACAGATAACGAACAATAAACACTAGTTTGGCTGTAGTTGGAGAAAATGTCTTCTATGGAACAAATATCTATCACGTCTATTCAAGCAAAAGCCTTTGAGTTCGCATTGATGGAATTAATTTATAGTAAGCGAAATAGCTTTCAGCCATTATGGAGCGTAGATAGCTGGGCTAAATTTTTAATTTGGTTCAGTTTAAATTGTGGGCTTTCGGGAGAAAAAGAAAGCTTGGAAATGTTTGCGAAAGCTATGGGTTCTCCTTTAACCAGTCGAATGAGAAAAATATTTTTTGAAAGAGCTTTAGAGGATTTGTCATTACATGTGATGGCTGATCCTGCAGAAGCCCAAGTTTTGATTATGCCTATGGCTTTAGATAAGAGGATTAATAATAATGACGTAGTTCAAGCCTTAGAAAGGATCCGTTTAAGTGACAAAGTTTCTTTATCTACGGCTTCATGGGAAAGGCATGACTCAATAGTTTCTATTCCGTGGAACGTGAAAAGTGACATTTGAATTTAGGAAAAGCAAGAATGATGTAAAACTTTTGTCGGGAATGAGTAAATTAAATTAAACACATTTTTTTTCTGTGATAGAGCGGGCAAAAACTACAAAATTATCTGAATCCTCAGGGCTTCCTAAAACATATGATCCAGTTGGTACTGAAAATCGCTGGCAGAAAGCTTGGGAAGAGAAAGGGGCTTTTAAACCTGATCCATCAGCCCCTGGAGCCCCATTCTCCGTAGTTATTCCTCCTCCAAATGTCACAGGTAGTTTGCATATGGGGCATGCTTTTAATACTGCCTTAATCGATACAGTTGTCAGGTATAAGAGGTTAAAAGGAAATAATGTTCTTTGTCTTCCAGGAACAGACCATGCTTCAATTGCGGTTCAAACTATTCTCGAGAAACAACTTAAGGAAGAAGGCAAAAATCGTCGTGATCTTGGTAGAGCTTCTTTTTTGGAAAAAGCATGGGAGTGGAAAGAAAAAAGTGGTGGAAGAATTGTTGATCAATTAAAGCGTTTGGGATATTCCGTAGACTGGAGTAGAGAGAGATTTACATTGGATGAGGGGCTGAGTAAAGCTGTTTCTGAGGCATTCGTTCGTTTACATGAAAAGGGATTGATATATCGAGGAGAATATTTAGTGAACTGGTGTCCTGCCTCTGGTTCGGCTGTGAGTGATTTAGAAGTTGAAATGAAAGAAGTAGATGGATATCTATGGCATTTTCGATATCCCATAGTCACATCACCTGTATCCAGTGCGAAACAAATTAGTTACTTAGAAGTAGCGACTACACGTCCTGAGACGATGCTTGGTGATGTCGCAGTTGCTGTGAATCCATTAGATGAAAGGTATAAAGATCTCATAGGGGAGAAACTTACTTTGCCTTTAGTTGGCAGAACCATTCCAATTATTGGAGACCCTCATGTAGATAAAGATTTTGGAACTGGATGTGTCAAAGTCACGCCAGCTCATGACCCTAATGATTTTGAGATAGGTCAGAGACATGACTTACCTCAAATAACAGTCATGACTAAAAAAGGAACAATGAATCACAATGCAGGTCAATTTGAAGGCTTGGATCGTTTTGAAGCTCGTGAAGCTGTTATTGATTCTTTAAAGGAGATTGGTCTTTTAACCAAAATTGAAGCGTACAAACATAGTGTGCCTTTCTCCGACAGAGGGAAAGTACCAGTAGAACCATTGCTGTCAACTCAGTGGTTTGTGAAAATGGATCCTCTCTCTAGCAGTTGTTCTGAATTTTTTGAGAAAGGACAACCTAAATTTATTCCTAATAGATGGTCTAAAGTTTATCGTGATTGGTTAACTGATATAAGAGATTGGTGTATTAGTAGACAACTTTGGTGGGGACATCGCATTCCGGCTTGGTTTGTAATTAGTCAAACAGATAATAAAGTTGTTAATGAAACGCCATACATTGTTGCTCGAACAGAAGATGAAGCGAAGAAATTAGCACGAGAAAAATATGGAGATTCAGTTAAAATTGAGCAAGATGAAGATGTGCTAGATACATGGTTTTCCAGCGGATTATGGCCTTTTTCTACATTAGGTTGGCCTGATGAAACCCATCCTGATTTTCAACGTTGGTATCCCACGAACACTTTGGTTACTGGCTTTGACATTATTTTCTTTTGGGTGGCAAGGATGACAATGATGGCCGGTGTCTTTACCGAGAGGATGCCATTTGCTCATGTCTATATTCACGGACTTGTTAGAGATGAACAGAACAGAAAGATGAGTAAAAGTGCTGGAAATGGCATTGATCCTTTATTACTAATAGAAAGATATGGAACAGATGCTTTGAGGTTCGCTCTTGTTCGTGAAGTTGCAGGTGCGGGCCAAGATATACGTCTTGACTTTGATCGTAAAAATCAAACATCAGCAACGGTTGAGGCCTCTAGAAATTTTGCTAATAAGCTTTGGAATGCAACTAGGTTTGCTCTTATTAATCTTGAAGATCAAGATTATGAAAACTTGGAGAAATACGATTCTTCTAAGTTGCAATTATCAGACAGGTGGATTTTGTCAAGACTCGCACGAGTCATTCATGAGACTGCTAATCGATATGAAAATTATGCTCTAGGAGAGGCCGCTAAGGGATTATATGAATTTGCTTGGAATGATTTTTGTGATTGGTATTTAGAATTAATTAAACGTCGATTGAATAATTCAGAAAATCTTTCTTCCGATGAATTGTTAGATCGAAAAATAGCGAAAAGTGTTTTATACAAAGTTCTAAGTGATCTTTTGATTATGCTTCATCCTCTAATGCCTCATTTGACAGAGGAGCTTTGGCATGGATTAACAGGTTTAGAGGAGGATCAATTCTTAGCTTTGCAGCCTTGGCCCAAATCAAATGAACAAGACTTGAATCTAGATTTAGAAAGTGCTTTCTCTGATTTATTTACATCTATCAGATTGATTCGCAATCTAAGAGCAGTTGCTGGGTTGAAACCCTCTCAAAAAGTTCCAGTCATGTTGGTTTCCGGTAAGGAGGTCTTACAAAAAACACTAACAACATCAATCAATGATATTGCTGTTTTGACCAAGGCTAAGGAAGTAAAGATATTATCTCCAGAGCAAGCAAAGTCATTGCCTTCAATGAAAGCTCTAGCAGGAGTAAGTGGAGAGCTTGAGGTAGTGTTGCCTATTGAAGGATTGATAGATATAGCGTCATTACGATCCAGGCTAGAAAAAGATTTAAATAAAGCACAAAAAGAAATTGAAAGTCTTTCTGGACGTTTAGCGAATAAGAATTTTGTTGATAAAGCTCCCAAAGAGGTTGTCGAAGAATGCAGAGCAAACTTAACGGAGTCAGAAGCTCAAGTCCGTCTAGTCAAACAGCGTCTAATGGGATTGGATTAGTCTATCTACAACTATGATTCATAACGTAGAAATCCTAGTAAATAATTTTATTCCTTTTTTAAGCAGTCCTTTAGGAATTTTGGGTTTTGCTTTGGTTTATGTTTTTTGGGTGTCTTGCTTGCTACCAGGCTCATGGCTTTCCATGTTGTCTGGCTTTCTTTATGGAACCTGGATTGGAACTTTGGTTGTTTTTGTAGGTGCTTTTGTTGGAGCTCATCTAACTTTTTATTTAGGGAGAACTTTTTTAAAAGAATGGGCTCAAAACAAGGTCTCGAATTTTCCAAAAGTTCAAATTATGGAGAAGGCTGTTAAACGCGAGGGTTTAAAAGTCATTCTTTTAACTAGACTTTCTCCTCTTTTTCCATTTGGCTTACTTAATTTTACTTATGGCTTGAGCGATGTAAAAATTCGTGATTTTACTATTGGAATGATTGGTATATTACCTGGCACAATTTTATATTGCAGCTTAGGTTCCTTGGCACTTAAGGTTTCAAGTTTTGGCGAAGTACTTTCAGGAAGATCTGATACAAGTACATTTATTTGGAGCTTAATTAATATCTTTTCAACAATTTTAATTGTTATTTTGGTTTTACGTTCAACAAGAAAAATAAATCAGGACTCTAAATCCTTAGATTAATCCTCAGCTGTTAAATTCCAATCTTCAATCGCTGCAAATAGGATAAACCAATACAGTCTTATTCGATTCAGCATACCTTTTTTGGAAGCTAGCATTTCATATTTAGCTCGCCCACATTCAGTTTTGATTAAAGAGTAGATTTTATTTTTAAGCATTTTTCAATTATGACCATTTAATAATAATAGCTTCAATTCATTTTCGTTAATTATTTTCACTCCAAGCTCTTGTGCTTTTTTTAATTTACTCCCAGCTTTTTCTCCTGATACTAAGAAGTCTGTTTTTTTACTAATTGAAGAGCTGACTTTCCCTCCAGCACTTTCTATCAATTCTTTTGCTTCATCTCTTGTAAGCGAATCTAAAGTCCCTGTTAAGACAAAGCTCTTACCATCAAAAGTATTTGATTGATTTGAATTGTAGTTTGAATCTAAACTCTTTTTTAAAGAAAATCCAATTGCTTTTAATTCTTTAATTAAGCTTTGATTATTAGAATCATCAAACCACTTAACTATTGCATCTTTCATCTCAGTCCCAAATCCATAAATATTGGATATATTTTCAGGTGACTCCTTCGCAATAGCATTAAGTTCTTCGATACTATGAAAGTTGTTCGAAAGAGATTTAGCATTCGCTTCTCCTATGTGAGGTATCCCTAAGCCGTAGAGTTGTTTCTGCCAACTTTTGTTTTTAGACTCGTTAATTTCTATTAATAAATTATTTGCAGATTTTTCACCAAACCTGTCAAGTTCTAAAAGGGAATCAATTTCAAGTTTGTATAAATCTGCGATTGACTTTACATATCCTTGATTTACTAATTGATTAATAATTTTTTCACCTAGTCCATCTATGTTCATTGATCCTTTGCTGACCCAATGACGTAAAAGACCTTTTAATTTTGCTGGGCATTTATAATTAATACATTTTGTAATTGCTTCGTTTGGTTCTAGAATTAACTTTGAATTACATTCTGGGCAGTTTTTAGGAAGTTGAACTAATTTTGCATCAACTTTTCTTAACTCTTTTATAACCCTAATCACTTCAGGAATAATCTCCCCAGCTTTTCGAACAATTATTGTGTCTTCATAATGAAGATCTAAAGAGGCAAGTCTTTTTGCATTATGAAGAGTTGCACGATTCACAGATGTTCCTGCAAGCTCTATCGATTCAAATTCTGCTACTGGTGTAACGGCACCAGAGCGACCTACTTGAAAAATTATTTTTCTTAACTTAGTCGCTTTCTCTTCCGCTGGATATTTGACAGCGATGGCCCATCTTGGTGCTTTATTGGTTGCACCTAATAGATTTTGTATTTCAAACTTATCTATTTTTACTACTATACCATCAGTTGCATAAGCTAAAAAATCTTTTTCAACTTCCCAATATTTGTAATAGTTATTTGCTTCATTTAAGTTTTTTTTTGTTTCATATTTAGTATTAACTTTAAACCCAATATTTTTTAAAAACTCAAGTGATTCAGATTGAGAAATTGGTTTTTTAAAATTGCTATCAGTTGGCTCCCAATTTTCTGGAAAATAAAGACTGTATGCGAAGAAGTCAAGTTTTCTAGATGCAACTATTTTGGGATCTAATTGTCTTAATGTTCCAGCACAAGAGTTTCTAGGATTTGCAAAGAGTGGTTGATCAGTAGTTTTTCTTTCAATATTGAGTTTGTTAAATATATTATTTGGCATGAAAGCCTCGCCTCTAATTTCAATCCAGGAGGGTGGATTTTTTAATAATAATTGTAATGGAATTGTAGAAATTGTTCTGATATTAGTTGTGATATCTTCTCCAGTTTTTCCATCTCCACGAGTTGCTGCTCTAGTTAAAATTCCATTTTCATATCTTAATGAAATAGCATTACCATCAATTTTTAATTCACATATAAGTTCTGGATTATCAACTTTTTTGATATTTTTATTTTCTGAACTTATCAATTTGCTGATCCTTCTGTACCATGCTTCTAATTCATTTACATTAAAAGCATTATCTAGACTTAAAAGAGGAATATTATGCTCAATATTTTTGAATCCTTTAGAAGGAATACCTCCTAATCTTTGTGAGGGGCTATCATCAGTTATTAAAGATGGGTGAATATTTTCAATTTCAATTAATTCTCGATAGAGTTGATCATAAACAGCATCGTCTATCTCTGGTGAATCTAATACATAGTAGGAGTAGTTTGCTTTATTGAGTAAAGCTCTCAGCTCTTTTGCACGTTCAAAATGTTGATTCAAATTTGAATTCACTTATCACATTATGCTTCATTATGTATTGGCTTTTGCAATACGATCGATTTGCCAATTTTCGTTGATTTTAATAAAGGTGAAGTCCAGCGGCATTTCATTTTTCTTATCTTCTGATTTCAAGCTTAGTGTGAGCATTATTTGATTGTCTTCTATCCTTGGACGCCCTGACTTCAAGTTTCTATATCGATTTAATTGCAAGCTACCCAAAAATTTAATGAAATCTTGTCTATTGACATGTGATTTATAAGCTTTTGTCGTAAGTCTATAAGCCCCATCTATTCGGCCAGCTGCAATCTGATCAAAAAACTTTTTCACAAGAGGATTAATCCCTCTAGCACTTATGACGAGTTTAATTGCATTAAAAGTCCAAAACAGGAGAAGTGCGCCAACTCCAACTAAGAGAGCTTTTAAACCAATTGCTTTGATTAAAGCGCTATCCATCTTTTTAGGTCCTTTTGATTAAAGAGTCTGACTTATTAGCTATGAGATTAGCTTGTTTGTTATTGATAGTCAGACAGAATGTTATCGAAATAATAAAGCTAATGAGTTCACTGCATCAATGTCTTTAATACCTGTTTTACCATTATTTCTTAAATTAAACAGACAATATTTTCACAACTCTTTGTTGGAGAAAGGAGTTCCGAGAGTCTCTGTTCGTTGGAGTGATGGTCGGATGCGTACTACGGCTGGAATATATAGACGTAAAACGAATTTCTTGGGAGTTAAAGCTAGTGAAATAATTTTGTCTAGACCAGTATTAGAGAATCTTCCCCAAAAAGCATTAAACAGTACCTTGTGCCATGAAATGATTCATGCCTGGATTGATCTTGTCCTAAAAATTGAAGAGGCCCATGGGCCTAATTTTCATCAACGTATGGCAGAGATCAATTCCGCTCAAACTGATTTCCAAGTAACAGTTCGTCATTCTTTCCCAATATCAAACAGAATTCCTAAATGGGTTGCAACTTGCCCTTCATGTAAAAGAAGTTTTAGTTATCGACGAATTGTCAAAGGTGCGGCCTGTCGCAGTTGTTGTAATAATTATTTTGGAGGTCGATGGGATCAAAAATGCGTGCTTGAATTTCAACCTTTTTCTAGAAGTAATAAATAATTTTCTTCTTTTAATTGGCTTTCATTTCAATTTCTGAATAATTTTCATCTTTACGGTGATTCACTTGTTGGTTTGAAAGCGTTAAATTTAAAAGATGAGCTCATATAAAAATCGTAATCAAATTCGTCAGCGAACTCGAGCACCCCTTGATCGCAGAATGAACAAATGGATACAAGCTGGAAAACAGGTTGTAGATGGTGTTGCAGGTAATCGCCCAGGTCAAAGAAGGGGAGGATGGCAAGATAAAGAGACTTCAGCAAATTTCGACAAAGTTGGTCGTTGGATGGAAGAAAAAATTGATTGGTTTTTTGAGGATGATGATGATTGGTTTGATAACGCAGACTTAGGTGATGAACCCTTTCAAGAAAGCTTAAACAATACAAAAAGGCCCTTAACTGCTATTTCCTTAAGAGCTCCTAAAGCTTTACCACCTCAGATTGAAGGAAGGAGAAACAAGACAGACGAATTGGATGAATGGCCCGACGATCAATCTTTTAGATTAAATAAGTGGGAAAGAAAAGATAATTTAATTAAGCAAAATGCATCGGATTCAAACGATTCTTGTTTAGATGAACTAACTCCTCAAAGAAGAAAAAATATACCAAGATCTCGTCGAAGAAAGTACTAGTTTCTCAAAAAGCCTTCCTTGGAACTGGTCCAAGCCATTTTTCTAGCTTTGGGCTAAATACTTCTCTGATTACGGTTAATTCTTTTTGTTGACGAAAAAATCGGTAATGCCTGCTCCAAAAAGGACCCTCTTCATCGAATTCTAATTTCAGCCAATTGGCATTTACTAAACCCAATCCATCTACCTCTCTAAAAAGTTCTGAGCGTCCTTGGGTCAGGCTTTTCCAGATAGGTTGATCCTTATTGCGCAGATGTTTTTCTGCTTCTTGATAATTCCACCAGCTTTCAGCCCATGCCAATGTTAAGTCTCCGCATGTCAACCAAACTTGTCTTCGTATTAAAGGAGGTTCTAGCTCATTGACTTCTTCTGGTACACCAATTTCATTATTATTTTCAGTTGCCATGGAAATAACCTTGATGGCAACTTCATGCCCTGTTAATAGCTTGAGATGTCTTGTTGGGCTGCCGTCACCCAATAGCATTAATTGCCAAGCTCCAGACAGTTTATGATTCCCTCTCCCTGAAAGAACATTGTCTTTCGATGCTTTCCAAATCACTTCCGGAGAAGGTAATTGAGATTGATGGGAATTCACGGTTATTAATTTGTTATTTGAAGTGAATCTTTTCTTTCAACTTCTTTCATTTTCTCTATTTTTAACCAAACGAGAAGTGCAGTGAGATCAGCTTTGCTAACGCCTGGCAGTTGAGCAGCATGACCAAGGCTTTTTGGCTGAGAAATTGTTAATTTCTCCCTAGCTTCTTTAGATATTGTTTCTATATTATTGTAATTTAAATTTTTTGGTAATAATTTTTTGCTTTGCTGCTTTAATTGATTTATTTGAGCTTTTTGTCTTTCTAAATAACCACTATATTTAATATCTATCTCAACTCCTTCTTCAACATCTAAAGGAATACTTTGAGTTGTTAAATTATAAGTAATTAAATCTTTATAGTGAATATTGGTTCTTCTGAGGAAATTTGCTAAGGTTAGTGATCCTTTTATAGGTGTTCCAGTTCTGGAATATATTTCCTTTGCATGCTTATCACTTTCTTTGATTCTCTCCTTCTCTAGTCTTTCTTTCTCTTGTTTGATTAATTTTTGCTTAGCATTAAATATTTTCCACCTTCTTTCATCAATTAAACCTAATTTATAACCAAGAGGAGTTAATCTTCTATCTGCATTATCACCCCTTAGGATTAATCTATACTCACTTCTACTGGTTAATACTCTATATGGTTCTTTTAGATCTTTTGTAACTAAATCGTCAATCATAGTTCCTATATAACTACTTTCTCTTTCAAAAATAACCCCTTCTTTATTGTTTACTAATCTTGCAGCATTTAAGCCTGCTACTAAACCTTGAGCTGCAGCTTCTTCATACCCTGTTGTTCCATTTAATTGGCCTGCACTATATAAGCCACTTATTCTTTTTGTTTCTAGAGTTGCTTCTAATTGTGTGGCTGGTATGTAGTCATATTCAACTGCATATGCAGGTCTAAGCATTACGCAATTTTGTAAGCCTGGAAGTGTCCTTAAAAGTTCTAATTGTAAGTTCTCGGGCAGTCCAGTTGAGAAACCTTGCACATACATTTCTGGAGTATCTCTACCTTCGGGTTCTAAGAAAATCTGGTGTGAATCTTTATCAGCAAAACGTACAATTTTGTCTTCAATGGATGGACAATATCTGGGACCTTTGCTATCAATAAAACCTCCATAAATAGGAGTTAAATGAAGATTATTTTTAATAAGTTGGTGAGTTTCTTTTGTTGTTCGAGTGATATGACAACTCATTTGTTCTCCACTTTTCCATGAAAGAGGATCAAAAGAAAAGAATTTATCTGAAGCATCACTCAATTGCTCATCTAGGGAGTCAAGATCAATAGTTCTTCTATCGACGCGAGCAGGAGTTCCTGTTTTTAAGCGATCAGTAGTAAAGCCTAACTTTTGTAATTCTTCAGTTAACCCTTCAGAGGCTTGTTCTCCTGCTCGACCTGCACTCATAGATTTATTTCCAATCCAAATTCTGCCTCCTAAAAAGGTTCCTGTTGTAAGTACAACTGCTTTTGCATGAAAAACGCTTCCAAAATAGGTTTTAATTCCTTTTACAACTCCAACTCTCTCTTGAATATCTGATGTATTTTTTTCAATTTGATTGGAATAATGTTCAATTTCTAACCCAGTAACCATTGCCTCTCTAATCTTTAAATTTGGAGTATTTTGAAGGATTTTTAGCATTTCATTTGCATATAACCGCTTATCTGTTTGTGCTCTCAATGCTCTAACTGCAGGTCCTCTGCTTGCGTTAAGGACCCTTTTTTGAAGAGCTGTTAAATCGGCTAATTTCCCGATGACCCCTCCTAGCGCATCAACTTCATGAACTAATTGACTTTTAGCTGGTCCCCCTACTGCGGGATTACATGGCTGCCATGCAATTCGATCTAAATTTAGAGTAAATAAAGCTGTATTTAATCCTAATCTTGCTGAAGTCAAAGCAGCTTCGCAGCCTGAATGACCACCTCCTACAACAATTACGTCAAAACTTTCATTTGAAGATTGTTTATTAATCATCAATTAAACATTTAAGAATTTAATTTTCGAACAATCAAGCAGCAAGATTTCTAAATCTAGTGAATTGGGGTTCAAAAAGTAATTTAACTGTTCCAACCGGTCCATTTCGATGTTTTGTCACGATAACTTCTGTAATGCCTCTATCAGTAGTTTCTGGATTGTAATACTCATCCCTATAAATCATTAGTACCAAGTCCGCATCCTGTTCTATGGAGCCAGATTCACGCAGATCACTAAGCATTGGTCTTTTATTGGTTCTTGATTCAACTCCTCTACTTAATTGAGATAAAGCGATGACAGGGACTTTAAGTTCTCTTGCCATACCTTTAAGACCTCGAGTAATCCTTGAGATTTCTTGAACTCGATTGTCGGGCGAAGAGCCTTCCATGAGTTGGAGATAATCAATCACAATCAGTCCCAGGTCTTTACCTTGTTCAGCAATTAAGCGTCGACACAATGACCTCATCTCAAGAACACTTGAATTTGGTTTGTCGTCAATGAAGATTGGTAATTGACCCAGCGTATTAATACCTTGACCAAGTAATGGCCATTCATCTTGTTGTAAACGTCCTGTTCTTAATCGACTGCTTTCAATACCCACTTCGCTTGATAGCAGTCTATAAGTTAGTTGCTCTTTACTCATCTCAAGACTGAATACACAAACAGGTAGGTCATGCAGTTGTGCTACGTTTTTAGCCAAATTAAGCACAATTGAAGTTTTTCCCATTGCTGGTCTTCCTGCAACAATTATTAGATCGCTTCTCTGAAGTCCTTGTGTCATTGCATCCAGATCGTAAAAATTAACTGGTATGCCTGCCACTGATGTGCCTAGTGATCTACTCTCTATTTCATTGAAAGTACTTGTCAGAATTTCTGCAGTAGGTGTTAAACCTTTGGATGGTTGCTCTTGGCTAATAGCAAAGATCTTTTGTTCAGCTTGATCAATGGCTTCCTCCATTGGAAGGCTTTGATCAAAGCCTAATTTGATCACATCATTTCCAGATTTAATTAATTGTCTGCGCAGAAATTTATCGCTAATTAATTTAGCAACCTGTTCAATTGAAGCTGTAGATGTCACCCTTTCAACTAGTTCAACTAATCGGTTGTTGCCTCCCACCTTTTCTAAAGAATTTGTATCGGCAAGCCAAGCACTCATTGCTGTTAAATCTGTAGGCTTGCCTTGGCTATGAAGCATTAATGCTGTTCTATATATTTCTCGATGAGCAGATATGTAAAAAGCTTCAACTTGTAGCAAATCAGCTATTCGTCCGATCGCATCAGGATCCAATAAAATTCCACCAAGAACAGTTTCTTCTGCTTCCAAATTTTGTGGTGGTATTTGGTCAGGTTGAGCTTCAAAACGAGGCTTATCAATCTTGGAATTGTTAAAAGCTCCAAAATCTCTTCCTTGTTTTGAAAAATCCCCGTTATTTGAAGAGGGGGTACTTATCATTTATTGCTTGTTGGACAAGGACACCTACTTTGGCTTGTTCAGGCAAAGATGCAACTATTAGTAACTTGTAACTTCAAGGTTTATCTCAGCGTTTACTTCGTTATGAAGCTTGATTTGCACTTTATACTTACCAACACCATGTATCTCAGGCACAGATATGTCTCTACGATCGATATCCTTTTTGGTAGCTTCTTTGACAACTTCTGCTACATCTCCATTTGTCACTGTTCCAAATAAGACTCCATCTTCTCCTACTTGTTTTTTGACAGTAAATCTTCCAATTGTTGTTAGAGCTGTTTTAAAATCAATAGCTTCTTGTTTCTTAGCTGCTTCTTTTTCTGCTTGTTTTGCTCTTCTGTGTTCAACTTGTTTTAAAACAGTAGGAGTCACTGGTAATGCCTTTTTGTTGGGTAATAAAAAGTTTCTTGCAAAACCAGGAGCAACCTCTACAAGGTCACCATCATTACCAAGACTTTTTATGTCTTCATTGAGAACAACTTGAACTCGCTTAGCCATGGATCGAAAATGAATTAATGCTATTTAATTTATTGTTAGTAATATTACGACGCGACAGGGAGTCTAATTTTTTTGGCTAAGCCCATTGCTTTCAAAAACTTTATATGTTGCCACGTTAGATCTATTTGATTTCGTTGAAGGCCATGCTTAGCTGAATTAGGAAAAGCATGATGATTATTGTGCCACCCTTCTCCAAATGTAAGCGCTGCAACCCATTTATTGTTTTTTGAATTATCTCCACTCTCATATGCAATAGAACCCCAACAATGAGTTGCTGAATTAACTAGCCAAGTGATGTGATAAACAAAAACCAGTCTTAGAGGAATTCCCCATAGGACCATTGCCCATCCTCCAACGCCAGCTGATTGGCCAATTAAATAAAGCGTAGCCCCTAAAGGTAGTTGCAAAAGTAAGAAATTTTTATTTAAGAAGCGATAGTAAGGATCTTTGATTAAATCTCCAGAAAGTCTTGGAACGGCCTTCATTGCAGGTACATCTTCAAACATCCAACCCATGTGACTCCACCAAAATCCTTTGTTACTGTCATGATGATCAGCTTCAGTATCGGAAAAAGTATGATGATGCCTATGAAGACCAACCCAATCAATTGGTCCATGTTGGCAACTTAATGCACCACAAGTTGCAAAAAATCTTTCAAGCCATTTGGGAACTTGAAAAGAACGATGTGAAAGAAGGCGGTGATAACCTGTTGTTACTCCCAAGCAAGCAGTTACCCAATATAAAAAAATGAATCCAGAAAATGCTAGCCAGCTCCAAAATTGAGCTTGCAAGGTAAATATGGTTAAAGCGTGTATTGTGAGCATGAATATGACTGTTCCCCACCTCCTTCTGGCTCTTTGGTTATGAATCCGTCTTGGTACATGTCCTTGGAGCTTCTTCGATGCAGCCATCGCTTTATCGGCAGCAATTGGTTTTTTTAATGGAGCCGAAGCCTCGATTAAACTTGAAACCATTAGTAATCCGTCTACTTGGTGTATATAATATACGATAAGGATCCTAATCAGGCCTAACTATCAATCTTGAATGTGATTTGTGACCTCTAGTTTTCGAGATCAATTGACTGCCGGCAGAAGAGCGATGGCTCATCTGGTGCATGTATGGCATGAGCGCAATGGCTGGTCCCATAAAGTTCTTCCTGCTTTGGCTGAATGTTTAGATCTAGGAAGAGTTCATAGTTCTCAAATCTCAAATCTACGAAATGGAAAACTTGTATCACCAAGCCCTGAAGTGTTTTTTGCCTTGGGTAAGGTAAATCAAGTACTTTCTCGTGGGTTAGAAAATATAGAAAGTCAAATATTGAGTGTCCAACCTGATTTGCATAGATCGCTTCAAGAATCAGCTATCGCTGTTGAAGGAAATGACAATAATCCTCTTTCTGCAGGTGACTTTTTTGAGATTTTTGTTGGTTTGGCATCTTTACCTTCCTCCTTCGATTGGTTTATTGAGGAAGCTGAGGCCCCTTTGCTAAGTGCTGCTTTGGCTGAATATTTGTGTAAAGGAAGGTCGTGGAGAATGTGTAGAGAACAAGTGATGTCAGCATATCCAGTGAGTAAAAAGCAACGAAGAGAGAGATTTGAAGCAGTCATGGCTGGTTTAAAAGACTACACAGCCGAGGAACTGGATGGCGAATTGCTTGATTTACATGCAACTAATAAATTGTTAAATACAAATAATTTGCAAGGTGCAGATGACTTTTTGGAGAATCTTCGTCAAAGAGGCTTATTAATAAAAGACCAAGCAAAATTAGAAATTATTTTTTCAGATTAATTATATAAAACTTCTTTATGTTTAATTAAAAACAATATGCTACAAAAATCTGCTAAAAATTTTGTTGATAATATAGAAAAAAAATTATATTTATCAATTCAAGAAAAGACTGATAGTATAATATTTAAATTAGAAAAAGTATTAAAAGCTTTTTCGGACTCTCATTTAAATGTTCAACATTTTGCTTCATTAACAGGATATGGACATGGAGATTTAGGTAGAGAGATAATTGATAAAATTTTTGCAGATGTATTAGAAGCTGATAAAGCAGCGGTCAGGCTTCAGTTTGTGAGCGGTACACATGCTATTTCATCAGCTTTGTTTGGTGTATTAAGACCCGGAGATGATTTGTTATCTATTACGGGAAGACCTTACGAATCACTTGAAGAAGTCATTGGTTTGAGGGGAAATGGTCAAGGATCCTTGATTGAGTTTGGTATTAATTATCAAGAGATATTGTTAAAAGATGATGGCTGTGTAGATTTTGTAGCTTTAGAAAAAGCTTTACATACTCCTAGAAAATTAATTTTTATACAACGAAGTTGTGGTTATACATGGCGTCCATCTTTGAGTATTGAGGTTATTAAAGAAATTTGTTATCTATGTCATAAGATTCAACCCGACTGTATTTGTTTTGTTGATAATTGTTATGGAGAATTTGTCGAAACCAAGGAACCAACTTCAGTTGGGGCAGATTTGATTGCAGGTTCTTTAATAAAAAATTTAGGGGGAACTATCGTTCCTACTGGTGGATATATTGCGGGAAAAGCTGAATTAGTAGAAAAAGCTTGTTGCCGCCTGACAGCTCCAGGTATTGGATCTGAGGGTGGTATTACTTTTGACTTAAATAGAACTATTTTACAAGGACTTTTTCTTGCACCTCAAATGGTTGCAGAGGCTCTAATAGGTGCTGAGATTATTTCTACTACGTTTAGCGAATTGGGTTTTCAAGTTTTGCCAACCCCAGGTTCTATGCGAACTGATTTGATTCAAGTAGTAAGAATAGGGGATCCCCATATTTTACAAATTATTTGTAGGTCGTTTCAGGAAAAATCACCTATTGGATCTTTTCTTGATCCAGTACCTGCTCCAATGCCAGGTTATGAAAATAACCTAGTCATGGCTGGAGGAACTTTCGTAGATGGCAGTACGAGTGAATTTTCTGCTGATGCTCCTATGAAACCTCCATTTGATCTATTTATTCAAGGAGGATCTCATCGCTCTCATGTCAAAATTGCTTTGATTCATGCATTATCCAATTTATTTCAGGCAGGATTGATCAAATTGCCCCAGAATGACTAAGCGTTTTTCGTTTTGACGCAATGGCTTTTTCCTTCCCAGATCATTTTCGTTTTGCCGATAGTCATGAATATGCTTTTGCTGATGATGCTTTAATTCGAATTGGTATTAGTGAATTTGCGGTAGATCAGCTAGGAGACATCGTTTTTGTTGATTTACCAGAAGAAGGTACTTCAATAGTCAAAGGCGAGAGCTTTGGCTCAGTTGAATCAGTAAAGGCTGTAGAGGATATGTATGCACCAGTTAGCGGTGAAATTGTACATAGAAATAATTCTGTTTTGGCAAGCCCAGAAGAACTACAAAATGATCCTCATGGAGAAGGATGGTTATTAATAATTCGTCCTGATAACCCTGACCAATTACAGGAGCTTATGAATTCTGAAACTTATTCAAAGAAAATTTCTGCTTAAAATTTTACTTAATAATTTTTTCTTACAACAAATCAGGAGATTTTTCTCTACAGTGGCATTCCTTCCAATAACTTAACTTGCTTGTGCTTGAGAACAAGCTCATGTCAAAAGCAGAATTAAAGGATTTCACTTTTAAATCTCGCCATGTAGGTCCAACCAACGAAGACGAAGCTTTTATGCTTCAACATCTTGGTTTTGAAAATTTGGAAGATTTCATATCTTCTGTAATTCCCAATGAAATTTTTGATTCAGATAACAATAATGTTTCTATCTCATGCGGATGTGATCAAAATGTCGCGTTAAAAGAAATTAATATAATTTCAAAGAAAAATATTGAAAATCGATCGTTGATTGGCCTTGGTTATCATTCGACAGTCATACCTCCCGTTGTGCAAAGAAATGTTTTAGAAAATCCAAATTGGTATACAGCTTATACTCCTTATCAAGCAGAAATATCCCAAGGTAGATTAGAAGCTTTATTTAATTTTCAGACTCTAATAAGTGAATTAACAGGTTTACCTATTTCAAATGCTTCTTTACTTGATGAAGCAACTGCGGCAGCTGAGGCTATAAGTTTGAGCTTGGCAGTTAGAAAAAATCAAAGTGCTAAGAAATTTTTAGTAGATCAAGAAATTTTGCCTCAAACATTCGATGTTTTAAAAACTCGATGTGAACCACTTGGAATATCACTTGAGTTCTTTGATGATAAAAATTTTCAAATTGATAATAATGTCTTCGGAATACTTATTCAGTTACCCGGGAAAAATGGTCGTATTTGGGACCCAACCTCAGTAATTAATCAAGCACATAAGTTTGGATCAATTGTAACTATTTCAATTGATCCCTTGGCTCAAGTTTTGATTAAACCAATGGGAGAATTTGGTGCAGACATTGTTGTTGGAAGTGCGCAAAGATTTGGAGTGCCGATTGCATTTGGAGGACCACATGCGGCTTTTTTTGCAACTAAAGAAATATATAAAAGACAAATACCAGGAAGGATAGTTGGTCAATCAGTTGACGTAGAGGGAAATCAAGCTTTGAGGTTAGCTCTTCAAACAAGAGAGCAACATATTCGAAGAGATAAAGCAACAAGCAACATATGCACAGCTCAAGTTTTATTAGCTATTCTTTCTTCTTTCTATGCAGTTCATCATGGTCCGAATGGTCTTAAGCAAATTGCAAAAAAGATCCTTAAATATAGATCAGATTTTGAATGTATTCTAAGTAATCTGGCATACCCTATAGAAAGATATTCTGGGTTTGATAGCATTGATATATACTGTCCTGAAGCATCAAAAGTTATATATTTAGCTGCTGAACAAGGATATAATCTTAGAGTGCTTCCTATTGGATCAGATATTGAAAATGCTAAGGGTTTTGGTCTGACTTTTGATGAATTAACTTGCGATCAAGAAATCCATAAACTGCATCAAATACTTGCACAAGTTAAAGGAAAAAATATTAATGATATTTCAACTTTTGTTAGTGATAATGATTCACTATTAGATATTCCACTTCGCGAAAAACCTTGGCTTGAACAATCAGTATTCAATCAATATCAAAGTGAAACTGATTTAATGAGATATATACATTTATTAGTTTCGAAAGATTTTTCTCTAGTGCAAGGAATGATTCCTTTAGGGAGTTGTACAATGAAATTGAATGCAGCTGCGGAACTTTTACCAATTGAATGGAGTGAGTTTTCTTCCATTCATCCATTTGCTCCTCATTCTCAATTGGCTGGATTCCAGGAAATAATTAATGACCTTGAAAGTTGGCTATCAGCCTTGACTGGTTTTCAGGGAGTTTCTCTGCAGCCAAATGCAGGGTCTCAAGGAGAATTTGCTGGTTTGCTTGTAATACGTTCATGGCATCAGTCTCTTGGAGAAGGGCATAGAAATATTTGCTTGATTCCAACAAGTGCTCACGGTACTAATCCAGCTAGCGCGGTCATGTCTGGGTTCACAGTTGTTTCTGTGAAATGTGATGAATACGGCAATGTTGATTTGGAAGATTTAAGAAATAAAGCAAAGATTCATTCAAAGAATTTGGCTGCATTGATGGTTACCTATCCTTCAACCCATGGAGTATTTGAGCCAAATATTCGTGAAATTTGCCAAATTATTCATCAAGAGGGTGGTCAGGTTTATTTGGATGGTGCAAATCTAAATGCTCAAGTAGGTATTTGCAGGCCTGGATCTTATGGCATAGATGTGTGTCATCTAAATCTACATAAAACCTTTTCTATTCCTCATGGAGGAGGAGGTCCAGGCGTAGGACCCATAGCTGTTGCAGGCCATTTGGTTCCTTATCTTCCTGGGCATTCAATTGTTAAGTGTGGAGGCGAAAAAGCTATTTCGGCAGTCTCTGCAGCTCCATTTGGCAGTGCTGGAATATTGCCGATTAGTTGGATGTACATTCGAATGATGGGTAAAGATGGGTTACGCAAAGCAAGTTCAATAGCAATTCTTTCTGCCAATTATTTAGCAAAACGACTGGATCCGTATTATCCAGTTTTATTTAAAGATCCCAATGGCATGGTAGCTCATGAATGCATATTAGATTTACGACCTTTAAAGAGTCAGTTAGGTATAGAAGTTGAGGATGTTGCAAAGAGATTGATGGATTATGGATTTCATGCTCCAACAATAAGTTGGCCTGTTGCTGGAACTTTGATGGTTGAACCAACAGAAAGTGAAAGTTTGTCTGAATTAGATCGTTTTTGTGAGGCGATGATTGGAATAAGAGAAGAAATTGAACAAATAAAATTAGGAAAGATTGATCCTATTAATAATCCTTTAAAACAATCTCCACATACTTTAAAAACAGTTACATCAGATGATTGGGATAGACCTTATTCGCGCAAAGAAGCAGCTTATCCATTGCCTGACCAAGAAAAATATAAATTTTGGCCATCAGTTTCACGTATTAATAATGCTTACGGAGACAGGAATTTGATATGTAGTTGTCCATCCGTTCAAGATTTAGAAGATAAAAATTCTATTTGAAGACTGGTTAAAACTTGTTTTCTTAGTTAAATTTCAAGCGAAAACCAATTTATTGGTTATTTTGGGCTGTTTTGCAATTTTTTTTAATCTTCGCCACAGCTTTAAATTACATGGGGGCTAAATGAACAAAAAGACATCTTTTGATCTTTCAGATCAAATGAATAAAAAGGATGATTTATCCTTACCTTCTTTTTCTGATTGTTTTGAATCTATTTTAAATAAAGGAGAACTTTTGCAAGTTGCTGGAACTAATGTAGTTAGAGTTCCATTTGGGGTTCGCCAGCCTAAGAAACAAAGGCCAGCCAAGCTTTCTACATGGGCAACTTTGGTGTTACCTTTGCAATCATTTGATACCCCAACTCCACCTCCTCATGCTGCATAAAAACTAAGCAGCAACCTTTTGTTTTTTGCTTAGTACTTCTTCGTAATAACTTCTCAATTGTTTTGTAGCTCCTGCCCATCCCCATCTCTCAGCTTCTGAGCGAGCAGCTTGTCTCATCGCTGTTCTTTCTACTTCGTTTCCTAATAATTTTTTTGTAGCTTCAATTAAACTTAATGACCCATCATTTTCTCCATCAGGATTGTATAAACATCCATTTTCTCCGTCTGAAATGATATCTGGTATTCCACCTTTATTTGCTCCTACGACAGGGCATCCAGCAGCCATTGCTTCTAAAAGAACTAATCCCAAAGTTTCTGTACTTGAGGGAAATAGGAAAGCATCACCAGAGGCATAAGCACTTGCTAATTCATTCCCACTTAAATATCCCACAAAGGTAGTTGAGGTTCCTTGAAAAATTTTTTCTAATTGTTGTCTATATGGACCATCTCCAACAAGAGCTAGTCGAGTGCTTGGTAGTGCTTCAAGAACAGGTTTAATTCTTTCAATTTGTTTTTCAGCTGAGAGTCTTCCGACGTATATCAATAAAGATCCTTCATCACTAAAGTTTCCTAAAAGACGCTTTCTCATTTGTTCGTCTCTTAGTTCTGGCTTGAAAATATCTGTATCAACTCCTCTTTGCCATAATGCGGTATTTTGAATTCCTTTTTCTGAGAGTTCTTCTACCATTGCAGTGGAAGTACATAGATTAAGAGTCGCTTGATTATGAGCAGCTTTTAACAATTCCCATAAAAGAGGCTCTAACATACCCATTCCATAGTGTTCCAAATACTTAGGTAAATGAGTGTGGTAACTAGCTACAAGGGGAATATTATTTGTTTTAGCTAGCCAAATACCACCCAATCCCAGTACAGCAGGGTTAACTACATGTATTAGATCAGGTTTAAAGGTTTCTAATTCATCTGAAACGCCTGGACCAGGAAGCCCTAATTTGAGTTCTGGATATAAGGGTAATGGCATCGCTGGGACACCAATGACTTTTGCACCCATATAGCTTGATGGACAGCCTTCTGGACAAAAAACAGTAACTGCATCGCCTGATTCAACTAAATTTTGAATTGTTTTAGTCAGACGAGTTACTATCCCATCAACTTTGGGTAGGAAAGTTTCTGTAAAGAAAGCTATTTTCACTGAGCGTGTTTTTTCAAGATTTTGTTTTGGTTATTTTTAGGATTTATTGATTGCTTTTGCTTGGGTTGATGTCCATGCAGATACACAAGGTATTCGTTTTAAATCGCATCTATTGGAGAATTTTTTCGCGACATTAACAACTTCTTCTAAAAGTCCATTATCGAGAGTTGTGGGATCTAATCCAAGTTCAATAAAACATCGATTGTCTACTATTAAATCATTTTCGACTGCTTCATTTCTTGGGTTTGGAAGATAATTAATTTTTGCTCCAGTTAGAGAGGCTACTTTTTTAGCTAATTCTCCAACTTGATGACTTTCTGTCATTTGGTTGAAAATTTTCACCCTTTCTCCTTTTTCTGGAGGGTTCTCCAGTGCCAGTTGAACACATTTTACTGAATCTTGAATATGAATAAAAGCTCTTGTTTGTCCACCAGTACCATGAACTGTTAGTGGATACCCAATTGCAGCTTGCATTAAAAATCGATTTAATACTGTTCCGTAATCACCGTCATAGTCAAATCGATTAGTCAGTCTTGGATCACGGCTTGTGACATCAGTATTTGTTCCCCATACAATTCCTTGATGAAGATCAGTGATTCTTATCTGGTCGTTTTTGTTGTAGTAAAGAAAGAGCAATTGATCGAGCGTTTTTGTCATGTGATAAACGCTTCCAGGACTTGCTGGATGAAGGATTTCTTCTTCAAAACGACTGCCATCCGGTTGAGGTACTTCCACCTTTAAGTAACCCTCAGGAATGGTCGCGCCTCGATGGGACCCATATCCATAAACCCCCATTGTCCCAAGATGCACAATATGAATATCTAATTGTGATTCAACAATTGCGGCCAGGAGATTATGAGTTCCATTGACATTGTTATCAACCGTATATCTCTTTGTTGCGCTGCTTTTCATGGAATATGGAGCAGCACGCTGTTCAGCAAAATGAATGATTGAATCAGGCTTTTCCTCGATCAAAAGATCTAAAAGCTTTTGATATTCAGACGCAAGGTCTAAATGAATAAATTGAATAGGTCTTCCACCTATCTCAGACCAAGCTTTAATCCTGTCACCAATACTTGAAATTGGAGTTAAGGATTCAACTTCAAGGTCGATATCGATTTTTCGACGACTGAGATTATCCACGATGAATACATCATGACCCTGGTCAGCAAGATTTACTGCACAAGGCCATCCGCAGAAGCCGTCACCACCAAGAACGAAAACTTTCACTCTAAACTCCAAAAGAAAGAGCAAATGCTCATATTATTCAAGCTACTTCAAGGGTTTCACTTGATTGTTGAAGAATATGCGATAAGCCCAATTACAAGGATAACTCCAGTAAGGGTAAAAAGCCAAGAACCTTTGTTGCCACTGCTTTCTTTTGTAAGTATTTCAATTCTTGGCTCATCTGCAAAAACGTTAAGCCTGCCTTGACTTTCTCTAGTGACCGACATGTTTTTTTGTTTATTAGCCTATTACGTTACTAATTTTTAACGAATAACTCTAATTATTTGAAATAACTCCGTCTAACGGAGAGCTTGGGTTAGCAACTAGTTGCTCTTCGAGTCTTCCAGATAGATAAGCATCTCTACCAGCCTCCGTGGCTTTCGAGAAGGCTTCAGCCATTAAAATTGGGTTTTTAGCTAAAGCAATAGCACTGTTTATTAGAACTCCGTCCGCACCCATTTCCAACGCTTGAGCTGCCTCACTAGGAACTCCAATGCCTGCATCAACAATTATTGGGATTTGAGATCCTTCGATAATCATTGCAATGTTTGCTGCATTTTTTATCCCTTGAGCAGATCCAATGGGAGAACCAAGAGGCATAACAGTTGCGCAACCAATTTCTTCAAGTTGTTTTGCAATTAATGGATCAGAATTTATATATGGAAGGACAGTAAATCCTTCTTTAACTAATTGTTCTGCTGCTTTTAAAGTTCCAATTGGGTCGGGTAATAAATATTTTTTGTCAGGAATGACCTCTAATTTAACAAAATTATTATTCTCTTGACCTGCCAACTTGGCTAATTCCCTGCCCAGTCGAGCTGTTCGAATAGCCTCTTCAGCATTTGAGCATCCTGCAGTATTTGGGAGCATCCATATACTTTTCCAATCTATTGATTCCATTAATCCTTTATGTCCATGATCTAGTCCTTGGATTCTTCTTACTGCGACAGTAACTATTTCACATTTTGTATTTATGAGGCTTTGTTGCATGATTTCTAAGGATGAGTATTTACCAGTTCCAACGAGAAGCCGACTTTTGAATTCTTTATTTCCTATTTTGAGAAATTGATTTGTTTTTTGCATGGATAATAATATGTTGGAATAAGATTTATTTAGAAACCTTTTTTATTTAATAATTGATCTTTATCTTTTCCAATTATACGTTCCAGTCTTTTGATTTGAGAGATCGCAGTTTTGTTATTAGGATCTAGTTTTAAAACCTCCTGATAGTTTTTATAAGCTTCATCTTCTTTTAGTAATCGTTGATAAGCAAAACCTAGATTATTTAGTGCAACTGGATATTCAGATTTTGCTGTTAATGCTTTTTTGTAATGAATCACTGCTGATTTAAAGTCATTTTGAGCAGCTAGTGCAAAGCCTAATGCATTTTCTATAAGTGCCTTTGCTTCTTGTGGCTCGTCATCTAGTTTCTTTAAGGCTTGTTTTAAAGTAGACGTAGCTTGAGGATATAATCTCTTCTTTAATTGCACAGATGCTAATTCATACATTTTAGCTGAATCTTCTTTTGTATTTGAATCTTCTTTCTCTAATTTTATTAGCTTCATTTCATCTTTTCTTACTTTATATAGTTGTCTTCCTACTAAAATAGAAATGATTAATAAAAGCAAACACAGTCCTATTAAATAAGTTTGAGGAAGATTAACTATCATTGTCTAAAATTCAAATAATAATTTCTTGAGAGTATGCTAATTATTTATTATTAGAATTTTATTAATTTTTCGAATTTCTTCTGAATTATTTTATCTTAATTAATCATTCAAAATAATTTTATAGAAAAACAAAACTAATTGGGCATATTTAACTCTTTGAATTAACGACAATATTTGTGAATGTTTTAGGATCTGAAACTGCTAGTTGAGCCAACATTTTTCTGTTGATTCTTACATCTGATTTCTTTAATCCACCCATAAATTTACTGTAGCTTAATCCATTTAATCTTGCTGCTGCATTGATTCTTGCAATCCAAAGTCTTCTGAAATCACGCTTTCTTCTTCTTCTGTCTCTATAAGCATTACAGAGAGCTTTCATCACTCTTTGGTTTGCAGTTCGGAAAAGTTTTCCGTTCCCTCCTCTAAATCCTCTGGCTAAACGGAGGATTTTGTTTCTACGTTTTCTAGCAACATTACCTCTTTTTACGCGTGCCATAATTAATAATCAGAAATCAAGAAATTGAATTAATTAACGTTGTTAAGAAGTCTTAAGCATAGGGAAGCATAAGGCTTACATTTTCTGCATCACGTTCGTCTACGACAGCTTTTGTTTTAAGGTGCCTCTTTAATTTAGGGCTCTTATGGTCGAGTAAGTGATTGTGAAATGCACGACGTCTCATGAACTTGCCAGTACCTGTTGCTTTGAACCGCTTTGCGGCAGCTTTGCGGGTCTTGAGCTTTGGCATTGAAAAAGCATAGTCAGTCTATAAGAATACGACCTTGAGCCCACATAAGCCAACCCAAAATTACTAAATTTTTGCTGAAAGGAGATTTTTGTTGTGATTAAAAGTTATTTGCAGGCTAAAAAGCATTTTTTTGTTTTTGGTTTGCTTTTCTCCATAGCTGTGCATTCTTCAAATCAAGTTTGTAATGCCATTTCCCGCAAAACTAAGTTTTTTGCAACTCATCAGGCGCCTCCTGATACGCCTCTGATTAGTTTAGAAAAAAATGTGCTACTTGTTGGGATCAAGCCATACTTAGGAAAGGAAACAATTAATGATGATAGTTCGCCATCTTTGAGGCTTGTAAGTAATGGCAGAAACTTGATTCTGAAAGATGCTGATGGAGTCATTCACAAAGCGAAAGAAATTAATATTGGTTGGCGTTCACAACAATTATTAAATCCAAAGGTATTTGTTAGAAAGACAATTGGTCCGTTCGCAAGTTTCGAGTCTGCTGAAAGATTGGCAAATGATTTAAAAGATAAAGGTATTGAATCAACTATTGCGCATCCATTTGACTGGGAGGTTTGGGTGTCAGGCGACACCGAAATTCCAGTATCAATTGAGTCTACTTATCAGAAAATTAAAGTTTCAAAGGCTGTTTTACCTTATTTATATGGAAATAATGGAAAGATTGCTCTTAAAGGTCCCATTTCATTGCATGCCCCTGATGGCTTGCGCTGGGAAAAGGGAATATACATGGGTCCGTTTTCGATCCAGCCAGATGCATATGGTAGTTGGACTTTAGTTGAGCATGTTCCTATTGAGAGATATTTAAGTGGAGTTGTTCCTTACGAAATTGGCGCCAGCTCTCCTGAAGCAGCACTAGCAGCGCAAGCTGTACTAGCTAGAACATGGGCTTTGGCTAATAGCCATAGATTCAAAGTTGATGGATACAATCTTTGCAGTGATACGCAATGTCAGGTTTATAAGGATCCATCTAAAGCTAATCAAAAAATAAAAACGGCTATACGATCAACTGCTGGGAAAATTCTGACTTGGAATAAAAAGCCAATAAATACTGTTTATCACGCGACCAATGGTGGTGTAATGGCTTCGGTAGATGAAGCATGGTCAATTAATCAAGTTCCTTATCTAAAAATGCGCTTGGATGGACCAAAACAGTGGACTCGTACAGTTGATTTGCCTCTATCGAATGAAAAATATTTGAATTCTTTTTTATTTTCTAATTCTGAGGCTTTTGGTTCTGATCATCCCCTTTTTAGATGGGAAAGAACTTTAGAGTCCTCTCAAATATCTAAACAGCTTAACCAAGCTCAAAAAGTAACCAATTCTTTTTTTCCAAACAAAATTGAGGTTGTAACCAGAGGCAGTAGTGGGAGAGTGACTTTGTTGAAAATTCACGGAATGCAGGGTTCAGAAATTTTCCTTAAACTTGATGAAATTCGACGCGTCTTTAGACAACTACCAAGCACATTATTTGTTGTTAAAGAAATTAAAGAAGGTAAATGGTTGTTTTCTGGTGGTGGTTTTGGACATGGAGTAGGAATGTCTCAGTCTGGAGCTATAGAGTTAGCAAAAAATGGATGGACTACTAAACAAATTCTCTCTCATTATTATCCAAAAACTAAATATGGATTTTTGCCTTAGTGATCAAAGCCTCTTAGAGTTACTAGTTGATAAAAGTAATACTCCATGGCTTTAGCCAAAATCAGTGGAGAAAACCGACGCATTAAATCAATATTGTTTTTGATTTGCTGCACTTTGGCAGGAATTTTTCCTCATTTGATGGAACCTACCAAGAATTTATTCCCTTCAATTGTTTTAGCTGTGCTACTGGGGGGGTATGGGCTGAGAGTGGTTTTAAGAGATCGAAGAGAAAATTATAAATTACAAGATGAGAACCTAATTAAGGATAAAAATTTCTTTAAAACTCTTCCCAAAGTGGATGTGTTGGTGGCAGCACGTGATGAAGAGAATGTAATAGAGCGATTAGTTTCAAGACTGTTATCAATTGAATATCCAGAGGAGAAACTGTCTCTGTGGATAATTGATGATGGAAGTCAAGATCGAACACCTGAGTTATTGCAAAAATTACGTAAAAGTTTTTCTAAAATCAATGTTTTAAGTCGACCAATAATGAGTGGTGGTGGTAAATCAGGAGCTCTTAATTCTGTATTGAATAAAACAGATGGAGACTGGTTATTTATTCTTGATGCTGATGCACAATTAAAGAGCAACGTATTACTTAGAGCTATGGCTCTTGCTTTGAATGGTGGATGGTCGGGTGTGCAGTTAAGGAAATCAGTTGTGAATTGTGAGTTAAATCAAATTGCTCTTTATCAAGCAATGGAGATGGCAATGGATGCTGTTATTCAAAGAGGTAGACTTGCTAGTGGTGGTGTTTCTGAATTAAGAGGTAATGGCCAATTAATTAATAGAAAAGTTCTTGAATCTTGTGGTGGATTTAATGAACAAACTATCACTGACGATTTAGATTTAAGTTTCAGATTTTTATTAACCCGATCCCCAATTGTAATAATGTGGGATCCCCCTATTCAAGAAGAGGCAGTCGAATCATTTTCAGCTTTATTTAGACAAAGAAAAAGATGGGCTGAGGGAGGTTTGCAAAGGTTTTTTGATTATTGGCCCTTATTGATTTCTAAACGGTTATCAAGATTTAAGAAAATAGATTTATCTTGCTTTTTCTTGTTACAATATGTTTTACCAGTTGTTTCATTTATAGATTTTATAGTATCTATTATTCTATTTGAGATGCCATTATATTGGCCCTTATCGATAGTTGCATTCGGTATTTCTTGTTTAGCTTATTGGAAAGGATGTTCTCAAAATAGTGAAGGTCCAAGATTACCAAATCCTAATTTTATTAATCTACTTGGAGCAACAATTTACCTTGCTCATTGGTTTATAGTCATACCATTTGTAGTTTTTAAAATGTCATTATATCGTAAGACTTTGATCTGGGAAAAAACTGATCATATTGGTTCTTAATTAAATTATTTTATTCATTCAAGATTCACAATTTCTCCATTAAAGAAGTCGGCAAATTGCTTGGCTTTTTCATCAATAGAATTTGACTCTAAATTATTCTGTGGTTCTATTATCTCCTCATCAAAATTATTTTTATTTGGGGCTCTGTCAATTTTAAATTGATTTTTTTCTTTTATTTTTTCAGGAGCTTTTTCATCTTTTCTTGGATCAGATAATTTATCTTTTTGTTGTATTAAAAGAACTTTAGTTGATGACCCTATCGCTTTATAAAAAGCATCTTCAATTAGGCTTTTTCGACTTTGAATCATATTTATCCACTTTTCTGAAATTGCTATTTCAGCAGAATCTGAGGTTAAATTTATTAATTTTGCTTGCTGTGAAAGTAGCATTTTTGTGGAAGGAAGCTCTAACATGGCTATGACTTTTTTCCAAATATCATCAAGATTTAAAGTTTCTCTGGATTTGGAATCGTCTTCAAAAGTCTGTTTTTTAATTAGTTCTTTGTCTGAATTAGGATTAATGCTTTCTGCTTGTTGATGTTCATTTTTAGGTACATCATCATCTGATATGGTTGTTTTTATAAAGGATTGTTTTTTTCTGTTTTCCTTTTTGGAATCGTTATCCGAAAGCATTCCAAGCAAGTTAATTTCCAACCATAATTTTGGTTGATTACTGTTTCTTATATAGTTTTCAGATCCTTTTAATTTAGCTTGTAGGTTGAGTATTTGATCAAGATTAATAGACGTCGCTAAATCTTTTAAAGGTTGACTATTTTCCTGAGAAATATTACATAAATTTGTTGGTTCGTTTGTAACTTTTTTTACAACTAAGTCTCTTAATATAGACGCTATTCCTTGTAAAATAGCAATTGGCTCTTTCCCCTTGCTAATTAGGCGATTACAAATATTTAGAATAGAATGCGGATCTTTATGTATTAAAGACTTAGCTAATAAAATTAATTCTTCTTCTGGTACAGCCCCTATCAAATTAATTATATTGAATTGAGTTATTGGTGGAGGCAGTAAACTGACTTGATCAAGTAAACTTTCAGCATCTCTTAACCCGCCTTGAGAATGCTTTGCAATTAATGATATTGCCTCATCGTTGATTGAAATGTCTTCTTTTTTAGCAATACTAATTAAATGATTTTCTAAATCATTTAGAGCAATTCTTCTAAAATCAAACCGCATACATCTACTCAGTATTGTAGGTAAAACTCGTTGCGGATCTGTTGTTGCGAGAATAAATACGACTTGACGAGGGGGTTCTTCTAAGGTTTTTAGAAGTGCATTAAAAGCTGCGGTTGAGAGCATATGACATTCATCTATTACATAAACCTTCCATCGAGCTTTTGCTGGTGCAAATCTAGACCTTTCTATTAGGTCACGAATATTCTCAACACCTGTATTGGAAGCTGCATCAATTTCAATCACATCTAATGCATTGCCAGCATTAATTCCCTTACATATTTCACATTCACCACAAGGCATAGTTGTAGCTTTTTCACTTTTTAAGCAATTTAAAGATTTTGCAAAAATTCTTGCACTTGATGTTTTACCTGTGCCTCGAGGCCCAGAAAATATATATGCAGGAGCAATTCGATTACTGATTAATGCCTGTTTTAATGTAGATGTAATTGGACTTTGACCAACAAGCTCATCAAAGCTTGTTGGTCGATATTTATGATGTAACGGCTCAAACGTCTTTATCATTTGCAATTCAAATATTTATGAATTTAATCTTGGTTTATTTGATCATATTCAAAATTGATATTCATTCATCAAATATTTGACTAATTTAATTTTTGAAAATTTTATAATTCTTCTAATTAAATTTAAAAAAGGTATTTAAAATTAATTTGTCTATGCAGATTCCTGAACGATTCTTTTGTCATTGGATAAGAGAGGAACAACTTTTCCTCCAGTTATTTCATCAACCATTTTTTTTGTCACATTGAAATTTTTAATCTTGGTTTGAGATGGAAGGCTATACATAAGATCTAGCATGATTTCTTCAACAATTCCTCGCAAAGCTCTGGCTCCAGTTTTTCTTTTATAAGCTTCTTGTGCAATTGCCTCAACAGCATCTTCCTCAAATAAGAGTTCTACATTATCCATACTCAATAAGGTTCTAAATTGTTTTACTAAGGCATCTCTTGGTTCTGTGAGAATAGACTTCAGAGCTTTAGCATTTAATGGCTCTAATATTGCACTAACAGGCATTCTCCCAATAAATTCTGGAATTAGCCCATATTTCACTAGATCATCAGGCTCAAGGTCATTAATTAGGTCTGCACAATTACGATCTCGATTAGATTTGGTTCGGGCCCTGTTTTCATTTTGTATAAAACCAATTGAATTTTTGCCAAGTCTTTTTTGCACTACATCATCTAAACCAACAAAAGCTCCACCGCAGATGAAGAGTATTTGGCTTGTATCAATTTGAATAGAATCACCATAAGGATGCTTTCTTCCTCCTTGCGGAGGCACATTAGCGACGGTACCCTCTAGCATTTTTAGAAGAGCTTGCTGCACGCCTTCACCGGAGACATCTCTTGTGATGGATGGGTTTTCACTTTTTCTAGCAATTTTGTCAATTTCATCAATATAAATAATTCCTCTTTGTGCTAGATCAACATCCATATCTGCTTTTTGTAGTAGTCGTAAAAGAATATTTTCTACGTCTTCCCCAACATATCCAGCTTCAGTAAGTGTTGTTGCATCAGCAACAGCAAAAGGCACATCTAGCATTTCGGCTAATGTTTGAGCAAGTAATGTTTTGCCACATCCAGTTGGACCAATTAACAAAATATTAGATTTTTGTAATTTTGTTGCCGTTAAATCAGTCTCGCCAGACCCGTCACCTTTCCATGCCAGTCTTTTGTAGTGATTGTAGACAGCTACAGATAAGATTTTTTTTGCTGGTTCTTGCCCGACTACTTGATCATCTAAAAACTTTTTAATTTCAATGGGCTTGGGTATGGACGCCAAAGTTGGTGCGGGTTTAGCAGTTGTTGTTGTGGCAGTTTTCGCTTTACGGCTTTGCTCATGCCCACTTCTTTGATGAGTTGAAGTATCAATTAGTTCTTCATCTAAAATCTCGTTGCATAAGTCGATACATTCATCGCATATGTACACTCCTGGACCAGCAATGAGTTTCCTCACCTGATCTTGGGCTTTGCCACAGAAGGAGCATTTAAGATGGGCCTCAAATTTTGCCATCGAGCTCTAAAAAAACAGATAAAATAGAAGACCGATAGTTAATTTATTCAGTCTCATTTAATAGGATCATGGAGGATTGATGCCTTGTCAGCCTTCCTTAATGATTCATATGGAGTTGAGACTGGAAACTACTTTGTCGATCAGGCCATATTCAACCGCTTCTTGGGGAGAAAGAAAGTGGTCTCGATCAGTGTCTTCTGAAATCTTGTCAATATTTTGCCCAGTATGCTCAGCTAATAATGAATTAAGAGTTTCTTTTAAATAGAGAATTTCTTTGGCTTGAATTTCAATCTCTACTGCTTGACCTTGAGCTCCACCAAGAGGTTGATGAATCATTATCCTGGAATTAGGCAATGCAAGTCTTTTACCTTTTGTCCCTCCAGAGAGAAGAAAGGCCCCCATACTTGCGGCTAGGCCGTAGCAAATTGTTATGACATCCGGACTGACTTGTTGCATGGTGTCATAGATGGCGAGGCCCGCAGTTACGGATCCTCCAGGAGAGTTGATGTACAACTGAATATCTTTTTCAGGATCATCAGCTTCTAAAAAAAGCATTTGAGCAACCAATGCATCGGCAACTTGATCATTTACATCAGTTCCTAGAAAGATGATTCTTTCACGAAGTAATCGAGAGTAAATATCAAATGCACGGTCACCTTGACCTGATTGTTCAATTACTGTTGGAAGAACTCCAGGTCCTGAATATAGAAAGGAGTTATTCCATGAACTATTGATGGGATGATTTTGTCTTGCTTCAATCAACTTAAACTTTTGTTAGTAATTCTTTTAATCTATGCGTAGAAACTAGGTTTTGGGTGTTTTAGAACTTTTCTTTTCTTTATTTGTAGTTGTTGTTTTCTTTTTAGAACTTTTCTCCTTGCTTTGACTCTTAGATTTATCAGGGGCTTTTTCAATAACTGTATTATTCTCCTCAAGCCAGACAAATAATTTTTCTTGTAATAGATCATCAGTAATAGCATCTTTAAGACGACCCTCATCGATATTCTTTTCTTTTGATAATTCGATATCAGCTTCTACTTCTTTGAGTTTTTCATTGATTTCTTTTTGTGAAACCTCAATTTTTTCTGCCTTAGCCAGAGCTTTTAAAGCGAGTTTCTGTCGAAGTTTTTTTTCTGCTTCCCCTTTTGAAGACTCCATTAGCGATTTCACGAGTTCTGGAGTAAACATTGATTTGACATCAATGCCCTGCTGGGCAAAATTTTGGGCTGTTTGTTCAACAATTACTCGTACTTCTTGGTCAATTAGACTTTTTGGTAGCTCAACTTCAAGCTCCCTTACTAAAGCGTCAAGAAGTGAGTCTTGACGCTTTTTTACTTGTTTTCTATCAGTATCTTCTTTGAGCCTCTTTTCAAGATCTGCACGTAAGTCAGCCATATTTTCTTGATCGCTTGATTGTTTAGCAAACTCGTCATTTAGTTCTGGTAATTCTTTAATTTTTAAATCTTTCAGATTGACTTTGAATTCAGCTTTTCTGCCTTTGGCTTCCTCTTGGTGATAATCCTTAGGAAATTCACATTTTAATGTCTTTTCATCATTGATGTTCATTCCAATTACTCCTTCAATGAAACCAGGAATCATTCGGCCTTCTTCCAGTTCTATTTCTACTGAATCCGCGCTTCCACCTTCAATCTCGCTTCCATCATCGGAGAAACTCCCTTTAAAACTCAATAGCGCAATATCTCCTTTTTTTGCTGCTCGATCACTAACTGGGACCTTAGTTGCAAGTTGGACTCGGGATTGTTCAATAAGTTCATCTACCCTTTTTGGATCAAAGATTAAACTTTCTACTTCAGCAGTTAGACCTGACGATTTTTTTAAAGTTGGAATCGGAGCAATATCAGTTTCAAGTTTTAATGTAAGAATTTTTTCAGGATTAAATGTTTCTAAAATAGTTTCGAAGCCATCTTCGAGTTCAGGCTCACATAAAGGTTCAATTCCTTCCTGATCTAATGTTTCTGTCCATACTTTTTGCAATAGTGACTCTAGTGCAGAGGCTTGTATTCTTTTGACTCCAAGTTGCTGAAGCACTACTGCTTTTGGAACTTTGCCTTTACGAAAACCAGGAATTGAGATCGATCTGCTGAGTTTGCTTAAAGCTTCGTTATAACTATTTTTGCATCGATCTGCGGGCACCTCAACCTCCACAGCAATTCTGCTATTAGGTTTTGAACTGGTTGTTACTTTTAATTTGGCAGCACTCATTGAAACGGAATTCTCAAATTTGGTTAGCGTAAGAAAGCGTTAATTCACTTCCAAAGCTATTGTGGCCTAAAAAGTATCGAAAAATTTGTTATTTGTTGATTTTTCCAATAAGAAAAAATTTTTTGTTAAACCTTTTTATTCTCTTTATCAAGTTTGAACCCACAGTTTCTTCTTCCAAATAGACCTCTTACAGTTGCGATCCTTGGATCAAGTGGAGCTGTGGGAAAGGAATTATTGTCTTTGCTTGAAGAGAGATCTTTTCCTATAGAGAAATTAATCTTATTGGCTTCTAACCGCTCAGCTGGGCAGATTCAGAAGTTTCGTGGAACTAAATTGAGAGTGCAAGAAACTACTCAAGAGAGTTTTAAAAATGTAGATTTAGTTTTAGCTTCGGCTGGCGGTTCCATATCTCGCAAGTGGAAAGATGCCATTAAAACTTCAGGAGCTTTGATGATCGATAATTCAAGTGCATTTCGAATGGACAAAAACGTTCCTTTAGTTGTTCCTGAAGTCAATTCTGTTGATGCAAGCAAGCACAATGGTTTAATTGCCAACCCTAATTGCACAACTATTTTATTGGCGTTAGTTCTATCCCCATTGACTAGACATATTCCTATTAAGAGAGTTGTCGTTTCAACCTATCAATCTGCTAGTGGTGCGGGTGCAATGGCAATGGAAGAATTACAAAAATTAAGTCAAGAAGTTTTAGATGGTGTGACTCCGAAAAGTAAAGTTCTACCTCATTCCTTGGCATTTAATCTTTTTTTGCATAATTCCCCATTGCAATCCAATAATTATTGCGAGGAAGAAATGAAAATGGTTAATGAAACTCGCAAGATTCTTGGAGATTCTCAGCTTTCTTTGACTGCAACATGTGTCAGAGTTCCAGTTTTAAGAGCGCATTCTGAAGCAGTAAATATTGAATTTATAAAGCCTTTCCCAGTAAAAGAAGCTTATGAGATTTTGGAATCTGCACCAGGAGTTGAGATACTTGAGGATTGGGAAAACAATCGTTTCCCAATGCCTCAGGATGTAAATGGTAGAGACCCTATATCTGTTGGTCGTATCAGACAGGACATAAGTAACCCTAATGCTTTGGAACTATGGTTATGTGGAGATCAAATTCGCAAAGGAGCTGCACTGAATGCAGTACAAATTGCTGAACTTCTACTGCCAAAAAAATCATGAGTAAGTCAGCTTTATTATCACCAGCTCCTTTTGGAAGAATGCTAACGGCAATGGTGACTCCTTTTGATGAAAATGGCAATGTTGATTATGGGTTGGCTGCTGAGTTGGCAAATTATTTAGTTGATCAAGGTTCAGATGGAATCGTTGTGTGTGGAACCACAGGAGAGTCGCCGACTTTGACTTGGCAAGAACAGCAAAAAATGTTGGTAACAGTGAGGAATTCCTTAGGTTCAAGAGCTAAAGTTTTGGCCGGAACAGGAAGCAATTCGACCTCTGAGGCAATTGAAGCTACAAAGGAAGCAGCAAATTCAGGAGCTGATGGTGCTTTAGTTGTGGTGCCTTATTACAACAAACCACCTCAAGAAGGATTAGAAGTTCATTTTCGCGCTATCGCTAAGGCTGCTCCACAGTTACCTTTAATGCTTTATAACATTCCCGGGCGGACAGGTTGTTCAATATCGCCTAGTATTGTAAGTAAGCTTATGGATTGCAGTAATGTAGTCAGTTTTAAAGCTGCAAGTGGCACAACAGAGGAAGTGACTCAATTAAGAAACTATTGTGGATCAAGTTTAGCTATTTATAGCGGTGATGATGCTTTGGTTTTGCCAATGCTTTCAGTAGGGGCAGTAGGTGTCGTCAGTGTCGCAAGTCATTTAGTTGGTCCTAATTTGAAGAATATTATAGAGAGTTTTTTAGAAGGTAGATATGCTGATTCACTTTATTTGCACGAGAAACTACAACCTCTTTTCAAATCCCTTTTTGCAACCACAAATCCCATTCCTGTGAAAGCAGCCCTCCAACTGATTGGTTGGTCTGTTGGACCTCCTCGAAGTCCTTTAGTCTCTTTAAACAGCGAAATGAAAGAAGAACTCTTGAAGATACTCTCTTCTTTGAGATTGATTTGATCTACTCCTTCTTTATTAAGATTGGGATTGGCTTTAATTAGGTAACAACCAAGTTTTTTTACATAAATTTTTCCATGACATCAAGTTCAATGAATTCTCAAGGTTCAAAAAATAATCAATCAAAATCTCCTTGCTTGAGGATTATTCCCTTAGGCGGCCTTGGAGAAATCGGAAAAAATACATGCGTCTTTGAATATGGAGACGACATCATGATTCTTGATGCTGGTCTGGCTTTCCCAACTGATGGGATGCATGGAGTAAATGTAGTCATGCCAGATACTACTTATCTACGTGAAAATCAAAGCCGTATCAGAGGTTTGGTGGTTACTCATGGTCATGAGGATCATATTGGAGGAATTTCCCATCATTTGAAGAGCTTTAATATTCCAATTGTGTACGGCCCTCCTCTTGCTATGTCCATGCTAAGGGGGAAGATGGAGGAAGCTGGAGTTGCTGACCGGACAACCATACAAGTATGTGGACCAAGAGAAGTAATTAAAGTTGGACAACATTTTTCAGTTGAATTTGTAAGAAATACACATTCAATTTCAGACAGTTATTCCTTCGCAGTTACTACTCCAGTTGGAGTAGTCTTTTTCACTGGTGATTTTAAGTTTGACCATACCCCACCTGACGGTCAGCCTGCAGATTTAGCGAGAATGGCTCACTATGGAGATAAAGGTGTACTTTGCCTCTTATCTGATTCAACTAACTCCGAAGTTTCAGGATTCACGCCCTCTGAATATTCTGTTTTTCCAAATTTAGATAGATACATTGCTACTGCTGAGGGCAGAGTTATGGTTACTACTTTTGCTAGTTCAACTCATCGTGTAGCGATGCTTTTAGAGCTGGCAATGAAAAACGGTAGAAAAGTTGGCTTGTTAGGTCGTTCAATGCTGAATGTGGTTGGGAAAGCAAGAGAACTTGGATATATGCGTTTCCCCGATGATTTATTTTTTCCAATTAAACAGATCAGAGATTTGCCTGATAGAGAGACTTTTTTATTAATGACAGGTAGTCAAGGAGAATCAATGGCTGCTTTGAGTCGTATTTCTAGAGGAGAGCATCAACATGTTCAGTTAAAGACTAATGATACTGTCATTTTTTCTGCTAGCCCTATCCCTGGAAATACTATTTCCGTAATGCATACGATTGATAAATTAATCAAATTGGGTGCAAAAGTGATTTATGGCAAGGATAAGGGGATTCATGTTTCAGGCCATGGATGCCAAGAAGACCAAAAATGGATGCTTGGATTAACGCGACCTAAATACTTCATACCAGTGCACGGCGAGTACAGAATGCAAGTACTTCATGGGAAAACTGCTGTTTCAATGGGAGTTCATCCAGAAAATGTATTGGTGATGGAAAATGGGGACGTTGCTGAATTAAGACCTGATTCTCTCCTTCAAGGATCTCCAGTAAAATCGGGAGTGGAATTACTTGATTCCTCAAGAACAGGGGTTGTTGATACTCGAGTTTTAAAAGAACGTCAGCAGCTTGCTGATGATGGTGTGATCACCGTGCTTACTCCAATTAGCACTGATGGCGTAATGGTTGCACCACCTAGGGTGAATCTTCGTGGTGTTATTACTAATGTTGACGCCAAAACCATGGTGAATTGGACTGAAAGAGAGATTAATTGGGTCTTAGAAAATCGATGGAAACAACTTGTTCTTAAAACAGGAGGCAAGTCGGTTGAGGTTGATTGGATTGGACTACAAAGAGAGGTTGAATCAGGATTATCTCGTCGTTTAAGGAGGGAGGTTCAAGCGGAGCCATTAATTCTTTGCCTTGTTCAACCTGCTCCGGGTGGAACGCGTGCATATAAACCTCAACTTGATCAACAACCAGACTCAGGACAAGTAGTAAAGAAAACTACCGAAAAAACACCTAGAGCAACTAATACATCATTAAAAACTAAACAAACAAATTCACCAGTAGAACAAAAAACAAATAATGAACCTAATGTTGATGAAATGCCAACTGGCAGAACAAGACGTCGTAGATCAGCAATTAGCTGATCAGTTCTAATTTCTAGTTCTTAATAGACTTTTTTAATCAGTCTTTTTTGAGATATAAATAGATTCTTTGTTCCATTTGATCTGGAAGTCTCCATGAAGATGGATACTTCCAGGGGGTTGTTTATGAGATATTTTTCCATTTATTTCTTCGACTTGCAAAGCCGTTATTCTTTTGATACCTATTATTTTTAACCAATTAGTAAGAATTATTTTTCTAATAGAGTTTGTTAAACTCAATAGTTTTTTTCGTGATAGAGAATTTATGTTTTCTCCTTGGCAAAATTCTATTGCTATCTTTGCGAATATTTTTTGGTCTTTACTATAACTTTCAAGTCTATTAGCTAAAGAGGCTATTCTTGAGTCTGCTCCCTTATAGATTGAATTTAAAATAGGTAAAACTTCTTTCCTTATTTTATTCCTTGTTAAATTAATATTTTCATTTGAAGGATCAATCCAAACTGGCAAACTAAACTCTTTGCAAATTGAAAGAGTTTCGTTTCTATTAAAAATTAGTAGCGGTCTTGCCAATTCTATATCATTCTCTAATGTTCTTTGTTCTTTAAGAGTACTAAGTCCAATCAGATCAGTTCCTCTGGCTAAGTTCATAATGATTGTTTCTGCGCGATCAGTAGCTGTATGACCAGTTAATACTCTTTTACATGGAAAATATCTATTTTTTGATGATAATACCTTAGCTTTCTTTATTAGATTTTTATATCTCCAATCTCTTGCTTTTTCTTCATTAGCTACTTCTTCTTTATTTGCTTTATTTGAGTGGAATGATATTTGCTTTTTGAGACACCAAAGTTTGAGCTCCTCTTCTATTGTCTCGGATTTATCATGCCATTGGTGATCCCCATGCCAGATTTCGACTTCCCATTTATATAGTCTTTTTAAATCAACAATTAATTTAAGAAGGGCCATCGAATCTTGCCCACCAGATATTGCCAAGAGAAGGGTGGAGTTATTGGGAAGCAGAGATTTATTTTGTTTTAGCCTTTTGTGCAAACGCATATGCCATTTACTCCAAGACCACTCATTTTTAGAAGATTGTGACATTTGCTTTGGTTTCAGAGCTCTAATCGCATTTTTTTGTTCTTTTGCTTAGTCAGTGTCACAATCAAGTGAATAGTTGATGTTTTTATGACACGTTTGCATACATTGCCAGTTTCACTGCAAAAAAGTATTCAGAAAAGATCTTTATTGAAAGTAATTTCTGGTTTGAGTAATTTTAATCCAGAATCAGTATTGCGAATTTCGAAAGCTGCAGGTTTAGGGGGTGCCGACTTGTTGGACATTGCGTGTGATCCAAAATTAGTAGAGCTAGCAGTCGAAACTTCGAATATTCCCGTATGTGTAAGTTCGGTGGAGCCAAGCCTTTTCCCTGAAGCTGTTAAAGCAGGAGCATCAGTTATTGAGATTGGGAATTTTGATTCTTTTTATCCAGATGGTCGTTTTTTCTCAGCTGATGAGGTGCTCTCTTTAGCCGTTGAATCTCGACGTCTTTTACCTGAAGTTGTTTTGTCAGTAACAGTGCCCCATGTCTTGCCTTTAGATGGTCAAGCTCAATTAGCGTTAAAGCTTGTTGATATTGGGGTCGATTTAATTCAGACAGAAGGTGGGACAAGCTCTAATCCTATTAGTCCTGGAACTTTAGGTCTAATCGAAAAAGCTTCCCCTACTTTGGCTGGAACTTTCACGATCGCCTCTGCTTTAAAGGAAAGCAATCTCGATTTGCCTGTGATTTGTGCTTCTGGACTCTCCGAGGTTACTGTCCCTATGGCTTTATCAGTTGGGGCTACTGGAGTAGGGATTGGCTCTGCTGTTAATAAGTTAAATAGTGAATTAGCTATGCTTGCTACCGTCAAAGGTCTGCGTCAGGCTTTAGATTCGTTCGATTTAGTTTCCACGATTAATCAATCAGCTTTATAAGGTAAATTAACTTTTGTTGATCAAAATTTGAAGAATATGGAATTAGTAAATTTATATTTTTTAGTATTTAATTCAGAATATGCCTGAATATAAACTTCAAGCTCCTTATGTTCCAAAAGGGGATCAACCTGCAGCTATTAAAGCACTAGTTGGAGGGGTAAATAATGGCGAAAAGTTTCAAACTTTATTAGGTGCAACTGGAACAGGAAAGACCTTTACCATAGCTAATTTGATTGCTCAAACTGGTCGACCAGCATTAGTTTTAGCTCATAATAAAACACTTGCAGCTCAATTATGTAATGAATTAAGGGAATTTTTTCCTGAAAATGCTGTTGAATATTTTATCTCTTACTATGATTATTATCAGCCAGAAGCTTATGTTCCAGTTAGTGATACTTACATAGCAAAGACATCGTCAATTAATGAAGAAATTGACATGTTACGACACTCTGCGACTAGATCTTTATTTGAACGAGATGATGTCATAGTCGTTGCTTCAATTAGTTGTATATATGGTTTGGGAATTCCAAGTGAATATTTAAAAGCTTCTGTAAAGTTTCAACTTGGTCAAAATATCAATTTAAGGTCTTGCCTTAGATCATTAGTATCAAATCAGTATACACGTAATGATATTGAAATTAGTAGAGGTAGATTTAGAGTGAGAGGAGATGTATTAGAAATAGGTCCTGCATATGATGACAGACTTGTAAGACTAGAATTATTTGGCGATGAAGTTGAAAGTATTAGCTATGTCGATCCAACTACTGGAGAAATATTAAATAAACTTGACTCAATCAGTATATATCCAGCAAAACACTTTGTCACACCAAAAGATCGTTTAGAATCTGCAATTAAAGCAATTAAAACAGAGTTAAAAGATAGATTAGATTTTCTTAATCAAGAAGGTAAATTACTGGAAGCTCAAAGGTTAGAACAACGAACAATTTATGATCTAGAAATGTTAAAAGAGGTTGGATATTGTAATGGTGTTGAAAATTATGCTCGTCATTTATCTGGAAGAGAACCTGGTTCTGCACCAGAATGCCTAATTGATTATTTTCCTGAAGATTGGTTATTACTTATTGATGAAAGTCATGTTACTTGTCCTCAATTAAGGGCTATGTATAATGGCGATCAAGCTAGAAAAAAAGTATTAATAGATCATGGTTTTAGATTACCAAGTGCAGCTGATAATCGTCCTTTAAAGGATATAGAATTTTGGAATAAAGCAAAACAAACTGTTTTTATAAGTGCTACTCCTGGTGATTGGGAATTGTCTCAAAGTACAGGAAATATAGTTGAGCAAGTTATAAGGCCTACTGGTGTTTTAGATCCTTTAGTTGAAGTACGTCCAACACATGGTCAAGTTGATGATTTGCTTGCCGAAATAAGAAAAAGATCATCAAAAAACCAAAGAATACTTGTCACAACTCTCACTAAAAGAATGGCTGAGGACCTTACAGATTATTTATCTGAAAATAAAATAAGAGTTCGTTATTTACATTCAGAGATTCATTCAATCGAGAGAATTGAGATTATTCAAGATTTACGCCTAGGAGAATATGATGTTTTAGTAGGAGTTAATCTTCTAAGAGAAGGTTTGGATTTACCTGAAGTCTCACTTGTAGTAATTCTCGATGCAGATAAAGAAGGTTTCTTAAGAGCTCAAAGATCTTTGATACAAACAATCGGTCGAGCAGCAAGGCATGTTGAAGGTTTAGCGTTGCTATATGCAGATAAAATGACCGATTCAATGGCAAAGGCCATTAGTGAGACGGAGAGACGTCGCGAAATACAAAATATTTATAATATTGAGAATGGGATAACTCCTAAGGCAGCAGGTAAGAAAGCAAATAATTCAATTCTTTCTTTTTTAGAGCTATCAAGAAGATTAAATCAAGATGCAAATCCCGATGATTTTGTTGATATTGCTGACAAACTTATTGACCATAGCTCTAAAGATTCTGATAGCGGCATATCTTTAGAATCTCTTCCTGAATTGATTGACAAATTAGAATCTAAAATGAAAATAACAGCTAAGGAGCTAGATTTTGAGAAGGCTGCAATTCTGAGAGATCGTATTAAGAAATTAAGGCATAGATTAGTTGGTAAATGATAAATTTTCAGCTTGCATCCTCTTCTAATTTAAAGCAAGAATGAATTTCACATAATGCTAATTCACCATATTTTTCTGAGATAATACAGGTCGTTCTTATTTCACTAGTGGCGATCATTTCGATATTTATTTTTTTATTTGCGAGTGCTCTAAACATTTTACCGGCTGTTCCTTTTGTGAAAGGCATACCCGACCCTACTGCGCTAATTCGAACTATTGATTCTCCTTCTTCGAGCTTTGAGCCCTTCCAATTTGAAATCAATTCTTCTAACGCATATTTAGCATGGCTTCTATCATTTTTCTTTAATGTAAAACTAATATCTTTAGTTTTATCCTTATGCTTTCTTTCTGATTGCACTATTGTATCTAAGCTGATATTTTTCTCAGCTAATGTAGAACATATCGTGGAAGCAGTACCTGGCTTATCAGGAACATTCTTTACGCTAATTTGGATCTGGTCTTTATCTAAAGCTATTCCTCTTACTTCTGGCTCATTATTATTTTCAATCATAGGATTCAGCGTGATTTGTTTATCATTTAGCTTGAAAACTTCTCCTACACTACGTAGTGCTTTTTTCCCTAATTCAGCATCAATAACACAACTTACTTTGACTTCACTAGTTGCTATTAGTCGTATATTAATACCAGAATCAGATAGAGTTTGGAATAGCGATGATGCTATTCCGGGCCTACCCATTATTCCTGCTCCGTAAATACTTAGTTTAGTCAGACCCTTTTGAGAAGATATTTGACCTCCAATAGTATTAATGAGTTTTTCACATTGAGTTTGTGCATTATGTAGTTCATTTTCTGCAACTGTAAAAGTAATGTCGTTTGAGTTGATTTGATGTGTTGCTTGAATAATGAGATCGACATTTACTCCGCCTTCTGACAAAGATTCAAACAGATCAGCGGCAATACCTGGACGATCTGGAATATTGGATAAAGCCACGACTGCTTGATTCTCAACAAGTTCTAATCCATCGACCGGGCTGCGATGTTCTATTCCACCTTTGGTAAAAACATGGTTGTTTTTACTAGTTAGAGTCGTTCCGTCAAGGTTGTCCCAACTTGATTTCACTACAAGGGTTACGCCGAAATTTCTTGCTATTTCAACTGCTCGAGGATGCAAAACAGATGCTCCAAGGCTAGCCAGCTCTAACATCTCATCACAGCTAATAGTTTTCATTAATTTTGCATTTTTAACAATTCTTGGATCAGTTGTTAAAACTCCAGCAACATCGGTATAAATTTCGCATTTAGCAGCTTCAAGAGATGCTGCCAAAGCTACTGCAGAAGTATCTGACCCCCCTCTTCCTAAAGTTGTTATTTCAGCAATTCCTCCTACGCCAAGACTGGTTCCTTGGAATCCAGCAATTACTAAAGTGTTGCCTTGATCCAACAGCTTTTTGATTCGTTCTATTCTTATCTCGAGTATTCTGGCTCTTCCATGAGCTGATTCTGTGATAATTCCAGCTTGCGTCCCAGTTAAAGAGATTGCTGGTGTACCCAACTCATTTAGGGCCATGGTCAATAATGATATTGAAACCTGCTCTCCAGTTGATAGGAGCATATCCATTTCTCGATGAGGAGGATCAACAGTTATTTCTGAAGCTAGCTGTGTTAATTCATCAGTTTGATGTCCCATTGCTGACACAACAACTACCAGATCATCTCCTTTATCTTTACTTGATTTAATTCTTCGCGCGACAGCTTTTATTCGCTCAATGCTTCCTAGAGAGGTGCCACCATATTTTTGAACCAGCAATGTCATTGAACTTTCGTTAACTTATTGATTATTTCAGTTATTAGTCAAAAATTAACTTTCTGTTAGCAGATTATCTTTAAAAGCATCGATTGGATTTATTCCAGATTTTATTGAGACTTCGATTTTTAAAAGTTTTTTCATGAATTCAAGCAATGTTGCTAAAGATTTACCTTGAATTTGTTTGCGGATCACAAAAATACGTTTTGGATTGGCAATCCCAGCAAGTCTGGCTATTTCTTTGACGTCTTGATTCCCCTGTAAATCTAATAGATGAACCCAAAGCCATCCTCTTGATTGACCAGTCAAAGTTGTAATTAACCTTAATGCGGGTTCTCCGTCTTTAAGTAAGGAATCAATTTTATTTAGAGCTATAACTCTCTCTCCTTTAAGTAGTAAATTTGAAATTTCAAGTGCATTAGTTGAATTATTTTTAATTAGCTCTTTAACTATTTCATTTGGAATTTCTTGTGGTTCATTTGTATTTGATTTTTTCTTATTTGCTTCTGCTAATAATGAGAGTTTCTGAAGCTCGGTATTAAGTAAAGAGCTATCATTACCTATACTTTCTACTAGTAAATCAACTGTTTCATAATTTATTTTTAGATTTAATCTTTGTGAAATATTCTTGACTAAGTTTCGTTGTCCATTTATATCCCATGGAAGTGGTAGAATAAAACTCTTTTCTTTTGATAGTGTATTTAATTGTATAGCTTGCTGTATTAATTTAGTAGTTTTAAGTCTTTTATCTGGTTTGTTTGAATTATTTAAAATTAAATGGGTATTATCAGGAATTAATTTAATGACTTGTACAAGTTTATCAGCTAACTCAATAGAGCATCCGTTACAAAATGGACTTCTTCTAACTAGTACAATTCTTCCACCACTTCCTAAAGGAGCACTTTGAACTTCTTCAAGTGCTCTGAGATTTTGCTTTGGATCATTACCATCTATTTGACTATAATTAAAACTTTTCCATGCTTGATCAATAACTGTTTGAATTATTTCGTCTATTTCCCTATTACAGGCTTCATAATCATCTCCCCATATTAAATGTATTGGCATTACTTAGAGATATCTTATTAAAAAGATTCTTATCTTAAATTAGTCAGAGTAATTTAACAGTGAAAACCCCAGAACATCCGATTTTTGTAGAAAGTATTAATTATATTAGATCTAAACTAGGTATAACAGGACTTGATCAAGTTCAGCAATCGATTTTAGAGCGCATTATTCATTCAAGTGGCGACTTTAGTTTGCAGTCATGCATCAAGTTTAGTACGAGTGCCTGTGAGGAAGCGATTGATGCATTAAAAAATGGTGCCAAGATTTTGACAGATACTTATATGGCAGAAGCGGCAATATCTCCCATGGCTAAAAGGACATTAAATTCAGATATACAATGCATTTTAAGTATGGCTCCGAACTTAGTTGATTCAACTTTGACTACTAGAAGTGCAATTGGCATGAGAAATATTTGGTTAGATCTTGAGAATAAAGAGAACTTACGAAATGCTCCATTTGTTGTGATTGGGAGTTCCCCAACGGCTTTAATTTCTTTATTAGATCTTGTCGAATCTGGTCATACTAGACCAAGTTTAATCATTGGAATGCCAGTGGGATTTATAGGTGTTTCTGAGAGTAAAAATCGATTATTGAATAGTGATTGTCCATATATTGTTTTAGACGGTTCTAAAGGAGGAGCTTCTTTAGCTGCAGCTGCTACAAATGCATTATTAAGAGCTGCAGAGAATTAAATTGGAAGAATAATTTTAACTTATTTGCCTTTGTGAATGGTTTTGGTGACTTGAAAAGTATTGGGGTTATTTTTCTCAAGATTATTTAATATTTCTTTTGCATTATTTACTACTTCTTTCGGCACACCGGCAAGTCGAGCAGCTTCAATTCCATAGCTCTTATTTGCCCCTCCTTTTTCAACTTTGTGTAGGAATGAAAGTGAATTATTTTCGTATTTCACAAGGACTTGATAATTTTCTACATTATCAATATATTCAGAAATTTGATTTAATTCATGATAGTGAGTTGCGAAGATTGAACGACATTTTATTTTTTTAGCTAAAAATTCGCTAACTGACCACGCAATAGATAAGCCATCAAAAGTTGAGGTTCCTCGACCAATTTCATCTAATAGAACTAATGATTTTTTAGTAGCTTTATTTAAAATAAAAGCAGTTTCAATCATTTCAACCATAAAAGTTGATTGACCTGCAGCTAAATCATCTACTGCCCCAACACGTGTAAAAATTTGATCAGCGATTCCTAAAGTACAAGATTTAGCTGGAAGCCAACTACCGATTTGAGCCATGATTTGCAAGAGACCCACTTGTCTTAAATAACAACTTTTTCCACTTGCATTAGGTCCTGAAAGAATGATGAGATCTGTCTTAGAGCCAAGATTGATATCATTAGGCACGAAGACTTTATCAACAAGAATTTGCTCAATAACAGGATGACGTCCATTTATAATAGATAATTGTCTAGACTTACTTTCATCTTCATTGTCAACTATTTTAGGTTGAATGTAGTCATTTTCAGCTGCCAAATCTGCCAGGCCAGATAAAGCATCTAAGCAAGAAATTGCTTTTGCAGCTTTTCTAATAATGTCCGATCTATCGCCAACTAGCTTTCGAAGCTTACAAAAAAGTTCATATTCAAGTTGCGAAATTCTTGCTTTTACTTGAAAGATTTTACCTTCTCTTTCTTTTAATTCTGGTGTCACAAAGCGTTCTTCATTAGTGAGTGTTTGTCTTCTGATCCAGTGATCTGGAACATTAAGAGACTTTGCTTTACTTACCGCTAGAAAGTATCCAAATGACCGATGATATTGAAGCTTTAAATTATTAATATTGCTGTTTTTTCTTTCCTCTATTTCTTGAGACTTTAGCCATAAATTATGATCGTCAAGTTGATTCCGAAGTCCATCAAGTAGAGGGTAAATACCGTCATATATTAGACCACCTTCCGTAAGACTAAGAGGAGGATTTTCTATTATTTCATTATTTATTTTCGAAGCAATATCTATTAGATTTTTATCTAAATTTATAAGCGAGTCGAAATACCCAGTTTCTTCAAAAACTGGGTGCTTAAGCAATTGTTTGATTATAGGTAAACGGTTAATACCTTCAGCGATTGCAGCCAAATCTCTTGCTCCTGCTTGCTGGGCCGCTGCTCTTCCTGATAGACGTTCTAAATCACCCATGGCTCTCAATATTTTTCGGATATCTCTTCTTAATTTTGTTGATTTTACTAGAATTCCAATTATTTTCTGCCTGTTTTGAATTGAATAAATATCTGTTAAAGGCTCTTCTAGCCATCTTCTAATACATCTACCCCCCATGGCAGTTAATGTTTTATCAATTGCCCAAAGTAGTGAACCATGAAATTGTCCATTTTTTTGAGTTGAAGTAATTTCTAGATTTCTTCTTGTTTGATTATCTATAATTAATCCTGTTTGATTATTTGTTATCTTAGGAAAATCAATACATATAGTGGTTTTGCTTTCATTTTGTAAGTTGTCGGTAATATTCGGATGAGTTTTATTGAGATATGCAATTAATCCGCCAATTGTTCTGATTGATAGGCAATCTGACTTAATCCCTAACCCATCAACATTATTTAAAGAAAAATGATTCTTAATAGTTTTATTTGCTTCTAAATTAGAAAATGATGTTTGATTGAATTCTGTTATATCTATTAACCCCTGATGCCAGCTTTTATTTGAAATCGATTGTTTTTCTGATATAACTTCAGCAGCTTTGAGTTTTATTAATTCTTGACGTAAATTATTAGTATCCTCACCTTCTTGAACTAGAAATTCCCCAGTGCTGACATCTATCTTTGCTAAAGACCAGTTAATAATTTCTGTTTTAGAGTTTGATTGTATTAGAACAGAAGCTAGCCAATTATTTAGTTTAGCCGTTAACATTCCTTCCTCTAGAATTGTTCCAGGGGTTATTAATCTAGTTATCCCTCTTTTTATTAATTTATTGCCTTTTGCTGGAGCAGCTTCAAGTTGATCACAAATAGCAATTGATAAACCTTTTTTAATTAGTTCTGTACAATAACGATCAGATGCATGGTGGGGTATTCCCGCCATTGGAACTTTCCCAATTTTTTTACCACCTTCTTTACTGGTGAGTGTGATTTCTAGAAGCTGTGAAAGTGTTATTGCATCTTCAAAGAAACATTCGAAGAAATCACCAAGCCTGTAAAGCAAAACGCGATCTGGATTTTCTTGCTTTAATTCGACATAATGTCTTAATGCAGGAGTCAGATCATCAATATTTGGCAAGTTGTGATGCGGCCACTTGGGTTCGTTAACCGAAGAATTCGAAAACTTCTCTCGATCCATTATTAAATTTGGATTTTTAGACCTTTTTTTTAAACGAGGTCTAAGTGAAGCATCATTTTTTAGTTGTTGATTTGAGAGGTTCTCATCAGATAATTGTGAACCATTAGTTTTTCCAGCTTCTTTAATATATCTCTGCTTGTTTTCCCCAAACAGACTGCCTTGTATAGGGTTTTGGCTGGCAGCCATTGGATTTCTTAGAGCTTAGTCATGCATATTAGAAGAATTATTTTTTTTTGCATGTGAAGCCTCGCTACAAATATGAACAGAACACTTCAAACAAATCACTTACATGGGAGAATTATCGAATATTGAGAAATTTTTTCTGCAGCTTCAATTATGCTGGCTATTAATTCAATCGTCGCGAACGCACTTTTGTTCTCCTCATTGCTTTTGGTAATTGGTGTCCCTGTTTTCTACATGACCCAAACAAATCCTGAAGACAATAGAAATCCCAACATTAAAAAGATTGAGATTCTTGCAGGAGTATGGTTCCATTTGGTACTGCTTCAAGCTTTAGTTGGTGAATACATAACTCACCAAATGAGTGTCTAATCAAAAGATTTGATAAGAATTGACTATATAGACTAATTTTTCTTTTGATGTTTTAAATTTACTCGATAGAGGTTAGTGTTGGTACGTATTAATAGCCTTTACAAAATGGCGACAATAGAGGGTACTTTTGAAAAATCATCGTCTTTAAAGGTAGCTATTGTAATAGCTAGATTTAATGATCTCATCACTAGTAAGTTATTAAGCGGATGTTTAGATTGTTTATCTCGTCACGGCATTGATGTATCTGAGTCAAGTAAACAATTAGATATAGCGTGGGTTCCTGGTTCTTTTGAGTTGCCACTTATTTCTCAAAAACTTGCTCGAACAGGCAAATATGAGGTTTTAATTACCCTTGGTGCAGTAATTAGAGGAGATACTCCTCACTTTGATGTTGTGGTATCTGAAGCGAGCAAAGGAATCGCTACTGTATCAAGAGAAACGGGAGTACCAATTATTTTTGGAGTTTTAACTACAGATACTATGCAGCAAGCCCTAGAAAGAGCGGGTATTAAAAATAATCTTGGTTGGAGCTATGCTTTACAAGCTCTTGAAATGGGTTCCTTAATAAAGGCAGTGAGTTAAACATTATTTGTCAATTAAGAAAATTATTTGACCACTACACCTCTTTTGAGGCATGCTTATTATATTAAACAATGATTTTGTTTATGCGGATGTAGCTCAGTGGTAGAGCATCTCCTTGCCAAGGAGAATGTCGAGAGTTCGAATCTCTTCATCCGCTTCGTTATTAGTTAATTTAGTTCTCTCAAAAGATTATTATTAAAAGCATTTGACACTTACAAATACAGAATTTAAATTTAATTTATTGAAAAAGATTTTATGTATCAAAACTAAGTTACTAGCATTTTAAGAAATTTGATGAGTTTTCAAAAGTCAATTAAACATTCATTAGTAAATTATCTATCAGAGGATTCTAAGAACGAAATTAATCAACTAAATGATTCTTTACGATTATTATGTAAATGGAGGAGTTTATTAATTACTAATACATATATACAGAACTGTGGTGTTGGTATTTTTCAAGGACCTTTTAAAGATATGCAGTTCTTAAATCAGTCTTCTGAAGGTTGTCATATGGCCAAACTTTTTGGTACTTATGAGCAACCTCTTCATAAATATATTGAAGAAATTATTTCCACAAAGTATGAAACTATTTTTAATATTGGTTCAGCTGAAGGTTACTATTCTGTAGGATTAGCTGTTCGCATGCAAACGACTAAAATCCTTTCTTTTGATATAAATGTCGCTGCTCAAAAAGCATGTATTGAACTAGCTAAAAAGAATAATGTTTCAAAATCTATAGAGGTTTTTGGTGAATTTCATCCCCAATTACTTAATAGTCATGAAAATGAAAAGTGTCTAATTCTCTGTGATGTTGAGGGAGAAGAAAATCGACTGTTAGATGTTGCTAATTATCCCGCTTTAATTAAATTCGATATTTTGGTTGAATCACATGATTGTTTTAAACCAGGAATGACTAAAGAATTGGTTGAGAGGTTTTCACCTTCTCATCAAATAATCGTTATCAATGATAATGGCCAGAGACAAATAGATTTGCAACCTGAATGGTTTTTACAACTTTCGCATTTGGATCAATTGTTAGCAGTTTGGGAGTGGAGGAGTGGACCTACACCATGGATTTTTATGAAATCACTGCATAATTAATCATCTAAAAAAATGATTAATTATGTATTTCAATTAAATCAAATTTATAAAGCCACATTATTGCTCTAATTAGATAAGCAGAATTTAGATCTTTGTAGGAATTTTTTATTTCTTTTATGTTTTTTCTATCTCTATTAATATAGGCTAAAAATCCGATTAGAAATTTTTTATCTGGTATTATATACGAAGCATAATTAATCATCAACAATTCTTTTAGCTCTTGTAATTTTTGTTCCAAGTTATTATTTTCTTCGTCTTTTTTTAGGCTAATTATTTTTTCGTCAGTTAATATATTTGTAGAATATTTAGAAAAAGATAAAAATGGATCCAGTCTATCTGCACTTTTATAATAAGATGATTTATCGATTGAATTCTTACGTATTTGATGAAGATTATTCCATAGATCTGTGTATTTATTTATAATAATATTCCAATCATATTTATTTTTACACCTTTGTTTTGCATTCTCGCCCATTTCATTTCTTAGCTTATGATTACTTACTAATTTAGTAAATGCTGAGGCGGTTCTATTAATGTCTATTGCTATTAAATTTGAAGTATGTCCTATGTACATATCATAGCTATCTATTTCGAGTGCATATCTAAAAGCTAAATCATTACCGTAGCCTTCCGCTGGCATTAGAGATGGTATGCGAAAACCATCTATCCCATCTCTTACCGTGTCTTTATAACCATTCCAATCTGAAACAATACAAGGAAGCCCTGCGGCCATGGCCTCAATTGGAGTAATCCCAAAAGTTTCTTGAACGTTGTCCGATAATGAACAAAATATGTCAGCGGCAGCCAACGAATTATTTTTCATCTCATGATCATTTCCATCAACTCTAAGTAATCTGATACTTGGACATAAATAATTTGCCGCTTTAGAAAATGCATTTTTAAGTTGCTCATTTGCATACCACCCACATTCTATTAAGACAATTTTTTGCTTAGTTTGATAATTAGTACTTTCCAATGCTTTGTACATCGGAAAGGGATTCGCTTTCGCGTGGAATGAGAGTCTTCCAAGATAAAGAACTACAATTTCATCATTTTGTATTCCAAGATTTATTCGAGCAGTAGTTTTTTCATGGTCACTAAAATTGAATTTTGAAGTATCAATACCAAGAGGGATTACCGGTAGTTGAGGCCTAACAAAAGACTTAGCCCCAAGTCTATTTCGAAGATTATTTTCTGTAATTTCAATGATCTTAAGAACATTTGATTTTACGGATGTACTGGTACATATCAGGGCATCCCAAGGTGCCACTGGAGATGTAACCATCGATTCAATGCTTGCCATCACTCTTGAGGAACTTGTTGTATGAGTTACTCCACAAATACTCCATGAATTTGTTGAAAAAAATGAGCGATTTCTTGATAATTCGGCTATGCCTGGTCCAGGGAAAAAGAGTAATCCTGGTTCTTTCAGGGCTGAAGTGTTTTCAAAGTTTATGAATTTTATAACTTTATTTATGCCATTACCTTTAACAAAATGGTTGAAATCATTAGCTTCTTCAATTGTCTTTGCATAAACCCAATACTCAGAACATTTATTTGACTTGCAATAAGCTTGTAAAAAATCATTCCCAGCTACTTGTCTTCCATAAGCCTTAGATTTATCAATTCTGAAAGCATCCTTTGAATAGTATATTGCTGAGGACATTCAAAAAAATAAGCTATTAATATTATAATCAATCTCTTATAATATTAATAGTGATTGATAAATTGATTATTTAATTTTAATTTTTTATTTAAAATAGTGGGTTTTTTATTATCAACTAATATATAATAAAATTTAAAATATATTAATTTATTATATGTTTTCTAATAGCATTAAATTCTGATTTTTTACTATTTTGAAGCCTAGATTAGAGTAGAAAGTCTTGCAGTTGGTAGTCATTATATAAACCTTTTCAACTTTTGAAATTTCATGGCTTTGAAGAATTGTTTTAACTATTTTTTTTCCTAAACCTTTATTTTGGTATCTTTTGTCAACCACTACGTCCCATAATACAGCTCTATAAATTTCATCAGTTGTTGCTCTACCAAATCCAATCATTTGATTATGATTCCAAATACTTACAATAACTGAGCTTTTTCTCAACATAGTTTTTATATCCTTTTCATTTCGAGTTGAGGCCCAAGAAGTATTATTCTTAAGTAATGTCAAGAGTTTTTGAATTCCTTGGCTTGGCTTGAAGAACGCTCCCATTCCCAAAAATCTTAAACCTGGAGCACCTTGTGCATGTTTAATTACAATTGGATTTTTCATTAAGTAGAACTTCAGAAGTCAAGCCGACCTAATCCTTATAATAACTATAGTAGTCAGTTAATTATATTTTTTTATTTTGGATTAATTAAAAATTTGAAGTATTTTTATCAAAGGTATATAATTATTTTAAATAATTAATGTTTTAGCTTTTAAGTATAGAACGATGAAGTCAGATTTTTATTTGGAGTTTGAGAATAAATTTAGAGGAAATCGTGACAATATAATTAATAAACTATCAATTTATGATTCATTGATAGATTTATATATCAGAAATAATAAAAAAATAAGTCTTTTAGATATAGGTTGTGGAAGAGGAGAGTTTTTACAAAGATGGAATAAAAGAATTCCTAATTCAATTGGTATTGAGCAAGATAAAAATATGATCAATTTGTGTGAAAGCTTGGGATTAAATATTTTAAAAGGTGAAGCATTAGAAATATTGTACTCACTAGAAAGTAGTTCAATATCTTTAATTACAATATTTCATATGATAGAGCATATTGAAAGCAAAAAACTGACTTTATTGTTAGAACAATGCCATAGGGTTTTAAAGGATGACGGTATATTCATAATGGAAACCCCAAGTATAGATAATTTATTAGTTTCTTCTAAATTATTTTATATTGATTCAACCCATATTAATCATATAAATCCTGACAGAATAATTTTTGATATTGAGTGTGCTGGATTTATTAAAGCTAATTACTATTTTATAAATGGTGGACCGCTACAAGAAGCTTCTTCACTTAAATTGACAAGAGTATTGAATGGTGTAGCTCAGGACTTATCAATTATTGCTTGCAAAAGCCAAGAGATTGCAGATTGTATATTTAATATAAATCTTGATTGGGAAAGTGATTTATCGCAAGCACCTACTACCCTTGATGCTGCCACAAATTTTGATTTCGAATTGGAGAGTTCCTTGACAAAACAAAGCAAACTAATTGATGATCAAAGTAAACTTATAAATTTGATAAATCAAGAATTAATTTTATCTAAGGAAAAAATACGGATATTAGAAACCAATCAATTAATAATAAATAAACTTTTATCTCCCATAACTAAGATTTTGAGTTATTTCAAAAAGATTATGATTTTTATTTCTACTTCTATAGTTAGTTTTATGCTGAATTATCGTATAATGCGCTCTATCTTAAACTACAAGTATACTTTATTATTAATAAGATTTATTCTTAATCTATTTCCTTTTAATTTATTAGATGTTAGTTATGAAAAAGTGTATGAAGCAATAAATAAAGTTAATCAAATAGATATTAACTCAGTTCATTTTAATCAGAAACTTATAACACACTATAATAATTCTAGAAGTGCTATGGAAATCCGAAATACTCTTATAAAACGTATTTTCAGGAAATAATAATGAGAATCGGAATTGATCTTCAAGGATTGCAAAGTGAAGGTAGTAGAACACGAGGCATTGGTCGATATTCTCTGGAGATAGTTCGTAATCTAATTAAAATTTCTCCAAATCATGAATTTGTTTTAATAGCTAATGGATGTTTAAAGAATCTAGAATTGCAATTTAAATCTGAATTGAGATTAGATAATGTTAGTTATTTTGAATGGAGCTCTCCATGTCCTTTTGATTATATTTCTAGTAATGATACTTTAATCAATTTAGGACGTTATATTAAATCATATGCTTGTTCTTGTTTATATCTTGACATCGTAATTATAACTAGTTTCGTTGAGGGATTTTCAGATAATTGTTTGACTGAGTTTGATTTTGATCAAGTTAATTTTAAAATCTTATCAGTTTTCTATGATTTAATACCTTTCTTAAATCCTAATCTTTATTTTCATGGTAATTTAGAATTTCAGAGATTTTATGCATCTAAATTAAAAAAATTAGAACAAGTTGATGGTCTGCTAGCAATTTCAGAATCTTCTGCACATGAAGCCCAAGAATATTTAAAATTTAACAGAAATTTTGTATTTAATATTTCCTCAGCCTGTGATAAAGATATTTTCAATACTACTAGAAAAATTATTAATTCAGATGCAATTAAAACTATATTAGAAGAACCTTTTCTCTTATATGCAGGCGCTGGAGACTCTAGAAAGAATCTTCAAAGTTTACTTGAGGCATATAGCTTATTACCTCAGGAATTAAATCATTTTAAACTTGTACTTGCTGGCAAGTTAATAAAACCAGAACAAGAGTTAATTGATAATTGGATGAAATCATATGGAATTGATGTTAAAAATGTAATACAAACTGGCTACATTCCAGATGATGATTTAGTAGTTTTATATAGAAATTGTTATCTGTTTATATTTCCTTCTCTTCATGAGGGCTTCGGACTTCCTGTATTAGAGGCAATGTCATGCGGGGCTCCTGTAATCGGATCCCACACAACAAGTATTCCAGAAGTAATAGGTAAATTGGAGGCTATGTTTGATCCAAATGATTCAGAAGATATTAAGCAACTTATTCAGAAGGTTTTAACTAATGTGCAGTTTAGAGAGGAATTAGTAGTTAACTCTAAACAGCAAAGTGAAAAATTTTCATGGAGTAGGACTGCTAGAGCTGCAAAGCTTGCCTGCGAGAAAATAGTAGAAGTTGATGAACAAAAAGCTCCTGATTTTTCATATCAAGATATCATCTCACAAAATAAGAATAATCTAGAAAATTTATTTTTACAAATTTCAAAAATAAATTTTTCAAATAATAATTCGAATGATCAAATATGGCTATTGATTGCGTCATCTATTGATCGTATTAATAAACAAATTGATTTTCTGAATAGGGGTCTCTTAAATACCGACACCCCAGGATCTTGGATAGTAGAAGGGCCTTTTGATTCAAGTTATAGCCTTGCCAAGCTTAACAGGCACTTTGTAGAAGCTTTACATACAAAGTTATTAAATCTTTTCATATCAATCACTGAGGGATATGGTGACTATCAAATAGATATAGATTATTTACGTAATTTTCCTTTAATTCATTCTATATATTTAAAGTCAAAAAATAAATCCAAAGAAATTGATATCTCAAGTCGAAATCTTTATCCACCAAGAGTCAAAGATTTAGATTCAAGAATAAATATACTTCACTCTTACGGGTGGGAAGAGTCCAAATTTCCTTGCGAATGGGTTAATGATTTTAATACTTATTTGCAAGGAATTACTGTAATGTCAGCCCAAGTAAAAAAAATTCTTATCGATAGTGGCGTCAATATTCCCATTAAAGTTTCTAGTCTTGGTTTGGATCATATAGACGGAATTAAATCGGATTTTAATTTTGAATTAAAATCAAAAAAATTTAAAGTAATACATATTTCCTCCTGTTTTCCCAGAAAAGGTGTAGATATTTTATTAAATTCGTTTTGTGAGACTTTTACTGATCAAGATGAAGTAACTCTTATTATTAAAACTTTTAATAATCCACATAATCATATTGAAAAAAAAATAGATCAAATGAGGAGTAATAATTCTCATATACCTGATATCATTGTTTTAAATAAAGATATGACAGATGAGCAGATTAAAGGTTTAATAATACAATCTGATGTTTTAGTTGCTCCTAGCAGAGGTGAAGGTTTTGGTTTTCCTATTGGCGAAGCAATGAGATTAGGTGTCCCGGTTATTACAACAGGTTGGGGAGGACAACTAGATTTTTGTACAAAAGAAAATTCTTGGTTGATTGATTATAAATTCGCTTTTTCTAAGTCTCACTTTGAAATCTATCAATCCTACTGGGCAGAACCTTCACAGAAACATCTTTCACAATTACTGTATCAAATTTATTCTTCAGATAAAAAAATTCTTTCTCAAAGAACAGATAGGGCCAAAAAAGATACTGATTTATTTAAGTGGGATTCTGTAGCAGAGAATAATATTAACTTTGTTCAAAAAGAGTGCATAAAATATAAACCTAAATATTTTAAATTAGGTATTCTCACGACTTGGAATTCAAAATGTGGAATAGCATCTTATTCTAAAAATATGTTTTCTGATATTAGCGATGATCTGGTTATTTTTTCTCCGTATGAAGAAGAAAATATCTATACAAATTCACACAAAATAATATCAGCTTGGCATCTAGATAATAAGAATCAAAATTTTGAAAATCTTTATAAACTTATTATTACTGAAGAGATAACAACATTGTTTATTCAATTTAATTATGGTTTATTTAGCTTTAAATGTTTGTCTGAGTTGATTGATTATCTTCATGAAAAAAATATTAATGTCGTTATACTGCTTCATTCAACAATTGATCCAAAAAATGATACCACAAAAAGACTTTATAATCTTAGAAATAGTTTGTTGAAATGTAATAGAATATTTGTACATTCCATAGATGATCTTAATCGATTAAAAGATTTAGGTATAATACACAATTCAAATTTACTTTGTCACGGTATAACTGATTTATTGCCAAAGGATAATTTGAAAAAATCTATTCTTAAAAAAATTAATTTTGGTGGTCACAGAAGAATAGCATCTTATGGTTTTTGCCTTCCAAATAAAGGCTATAAAGAATTAATACACGCGATAAGTTTACTTAGAGAAAATAATTTTAAAATTAGCTTAACAATTTTCTCTGCAATCTATAATCAGCAATATGAATATTTCTTTGAGGAATTACAGGAATTAATAAAAGATTTAAACTTAAATAATTTAGTTTCAGTAGTTGGTGATTATATGTCTGACGAAAATACAATAAATAAACTTAGTACATTTGATTGTATTGTTTTCCCCTATCAGCAATCAAATGAATCTTCAAGTGCTTCTGTCAGGCAAGGGCTCGCTGCATTGCGACCTGTATTAGTAACTCCTCTAAATATATTTAATGATGTCTCTGATTTAGTTGAATACCTTCCTGGTTCAACTCCACAGGATATTTCAGATGGAATTTATAATTGGTTCAAATCAGAAAAACCTAAACTATTTAAAAGTGATTATGTGAATAGAAAGAAACTTCTAAGCAAAAGAAGATTTACTCATTTACGACAATACCTTATCAATACTTTAAAAAGCTTAGAGTTAAATTCTACTTTTGAGAATTTAATTTAAATTCAATGAGTCTTTCAATTATCGTTTCTAATTCAACTTTTGCCTTCCAATCTAAATCATTTTTCATTTGTTTGGGATCTCCATAGCTTTGCTTTATTTCATCTTTTCGGAAAAATTCTGAATCTACAAAAATATGATTTCTCCAATTAAGATTCAGTTTTTTAAACACTATTTTAATAAATGTTTTTAATTTTGTTGATTTTCCAGTACATATTATCTGATCTTTTAAATTTTTAGTTCTGTTCATTACTTGAAACCCCTCTACAAATTCTTCTGCCCAGCCCCAGTCTCTCGCAATATTTATGTTGCCTATTCTTAATTTATGTGATTTATTTTTTCTACATAACAAAGCTTCGGTAATTATCTTTTGAGTTACAAATTTTTCGCTTCTTAGTGGTGATTCATGGTTAAACAATACTCCTGTAACGCATTTTAGATTGTGCAAATTTCTGTATAATTTAACCAAGTTAAAACTGGTTTGTTTCGCAATTCCATAAGGGCTTACCGGCCTTTGTTTTTTGTTTATATTTGCTTTTCTTTTGGTGTTTCCAAAAACTTCGCTGCTTCCAGCAAAAAATAAGTTTCCATTATAGTTTATCTCTCTGCATACTTCTAGCAGGTTAATAGTAACGTCAACAATACTTTTTATGGTTTCTTGAGGATATTCGTAGGATTTACCGACTGACGACTGTGCTGCTAAATTGTAAATTTCATTTGGTTTATATTTCTCAATTAAATTAGAAATCTCATCGGAATTTGTAATATCACAATTTACTAATCTAATGTCTTTATCAATGCCCAGAATCGAATGATTAGTTATTTTCTGTAATTTATTTGTTTTTAGTTTCCTTGATGTGCCAATAACGTCATAGTTCTGTTTTAGAAGCGAAAGGCTTAGGAGGGCACCATCTTGTCCACTGCAGCCAAGTATTAGAGATCTTTTGTTGGCCAATTGTCTTGGTAATTTTTTACCTATTTTTTACGAAATTGATAAAAACTCAACTGAGTTTCATTCATTAGATCACAAACCAAGAATAACTTCTAAGGAATCCCATCAGGAGAATAACAATAATTAGGATTAATTTTACGAATTTTCAGTGTCACCGAATGTTTTGCTGGTTCAGTGTGCACTTTGCATTCTGGTTTTATTGGATACTTCCGAGGCTTGCCTCATATGAAAAAAAAAATCATTTATTAAGCTTCAAATTTCAAAACTTAAATACCCTTATAGTCTCCTGAAAACCCTTTTCTAGCAGTATTTCTTTCAATTTTTGTTTTAATCTTTTTTACTTGTAGTGGTGCGAATTTTTGATTGCTTTTTAGGGGCAATTGCCTCTCTTTTTTTTGAGAGAATGTTTGCGTTTCCTTGTTTTTAAACCCAGAAACACTTGCTATATTGGTGCTTCACATTTATATTTCCGTGGAATTCTGTTCGATCAGGCTAAAGTGCCTGTCCAAAGCAGATACCCGCAATTAAATGCGGATATCCCCAGCAAATAACCAATTTTTTCCCCAATGGCTGATAACGCGACTAGCACACAACTTCAAGAGCTCTACGTTGCTTATTTTGGGCGCGCCGCTGATCCCGCAGGTCTTGATTACTGGACGAAGAAAGGGATAACTACATCTAAGTTCGCCGCAGACATGTATGCGCAGGCTGAATTTAAAGATGTTTACGGCAGTCTTTCAACTGAATCCCAAGTCAATCAGATCTATGAAAATCTTTTCGATAGAGCTGCTGATGCAACTGGTTTGCTTTATTGGACCCAAGAAATTGATTTAGGTAATCTTCAGCTCGCTGAAATCGCGACTCATCTAATCTGGGCGGCTAAGAACAATGCAGGTAGCGAAGATGACAAAACTGCTCTTAGTAATAAAACAGACGCTGCAATAGCTTACACAGCGAAAGTAAAAGAAGACGCTTCAGCAATTCTTGCTTATCAAGCTGAGTCAACAAGTCCTTGGAAGTCTGGTGTAAATATTGCTGAAGCTGTTTCTTATATGTCCGGTATTAATAAAGATACAGCTAGTACTGCCGCTGGTATCGCTGCAAGTGTTACTACTATTACTGGTAATGGAGTTCCTTCTGAATCAGCCAACTACTCACTCACTTCAAACGTAGATGATATTGCTGGAACTGCAGGTACTAATAAGATAAGTGCTGGCCTGACTTCATCTGGTGCAAACACACTTAATTCTCTTGATGAAATTGATGGTAAAGGTGGAACTGACACTCTTAATGCGTCAATAGCAACAACTGTAATTCCACTTTCTATCAAGAATGTTGAGAATATAAACCTTACTTTTGAAGCCGCTAAGACAGTTAGTGCAGTAAATATTACTGGTGTTACTAAGTACACTAACTCCGGTTCTATAGCTCTTGGAACTATCTCAAATATCGGTGATGCAACTGCAGACCTTAAGGTTGCGGATAATGATCAAGGCGCAACTTTCACATATAAAGCTGCTGCTCTTACCGGTACTGCTGACAGTATTGATTTAGAGCTAGCCAATGCAACTGGTGGTAATACAGTAATTACAACTATTACTGGTGCTGTTGAAACAGTTAATTTAACCTCTTCAACTTCAGCTAACTCTGTAAGGTTGGATAGTGATGCAACTACATTGAATATTTCTGGTAGTGCAGATTTGACTCTTGGTGTTGCTTCAACAATTCTCAATCAGACCACTACTATTAACGCTGGTTCTGCTACTGGAGCAATAACACTAGCTTCAGATAATACGTTGGCTGGCACTGCTGGTGCTGTAACTATTACTGGTGGTTCAGGTAATGACGCACTTACATCAGAAGGAGCTGCATCTTCAATCGATACACTTTCTGGTGGCTCAGGTGACGACAGACTTATCTTCGGTGCTGACTTAGCTGATGCAGACATCGTTAATGGTGGAGCTGGAACAGATACTTTGGTAGGTGATGATGGTGAACTTGCAGGACTTACAACAGCTAATAACGTCTCTAACATTGAAGTTATTGAAGCATCCACTGTATTAGCAACATCGCTTACTACAGCAAATATTGATTCAACAATTAGTTCAGTCACACTTACGGCTGGAGCAAATGCTGGAACAGTTGTTTTCGGTGCTGGTAGTAATACTCTGAAAATGGGTACAGCAAGTGCTGGTGCTCTAACAGTTACTGATACTGGTTTAGCAACTACTGACACTCTTACTATTAACTCCTCTACGGTTGATTCTTTTAATAACAACTCTGTAGCTGTTAATGGCTTCGAGACAGTTAACTTCAGTACAGGTACAGGTACTACAACCACTGAGCAGGATGTCTCTACTTTTAACGTAACTGGAGATCCAGACTCGGATGGTCTCAGAACTGCAGCAACACTAAATATTTCCGGTAAAGGTAATTTCCATGCAAGCGGTGTAATTACAGTTGGTACTGATGGCTCCGGTACAGGAACAATTGATGCTTCTGGTTTGACTGGAAATCTAGTCATGGATGCTGCTACTGCTGGAGCAACAACCATTACCGGTGGTTCTGGTAACGATACAATTCTTGGTGACTCTCACGCTTCAACACTTACTGGTGGAGCTGGTGACGATGCAATTACTGGTGGTGCTGCGTCAGACACTATTAATGGTGGAGCTGGTAACGATACCTTCACGCTTACAGCTGCTGCATTAACTACTGTTAAAGACACCATTAGTGGTGGAGCAGGAAATGACACTTTCTATGGAACTGATACAAACCTTGCTTCATTCCACGTTTTAGATGGTGGAGATGGTACTGATACTCTTAAACTTGATGATTTATCAGCTGTAGCCGACTCTCAACTCGAGAACAACACATCGATTGAAGTAATTACATCTGATGCAACTGGTTTATCTGCAACCTTAGATACCTATGCGCAAGCAATGGGTATAACAACCGTTACTCTTGCTGGTACAGCTAATGGTGGTGTTGCTGACACAGTCACAATTCAAAACGATGTCACAAACGCAATAACCGTTAACCTTGATGCTGCTGTTGCTGCTGATACAAACACGATCGATGCATCTACCTATACCGGTGTTTTAACCCTTGTTGCTGGTGTTGATACTGCGATTAACGCTGATACAGGCGTTACTTCAACATTGACCGGTGGTACAGGTACAGCTGACGAACTTAAACTTGTTGGTGACACCTACACTGCAGCTCAGTTAGCAAGTGTTACTGCGATAGAGAAGTTCACTATTACTAACGACGCAGCTGCGAACATAACTATCGACAACGGAACCGTTGCAGATGGAAAAACACTATTAGTTGATGGTCGCGCAATAGTAAGTGCTGCAAACGGTTTAACCTTCTCTGCAGGTACTGAGGCAGATGGAATAATCACAGTTCATGGAGCTACAGGTGGAGACGCTATCACCGCTAGTCTTAGTGATCTTGGAGATACTATTAATACTTATGCAGGTGCAGATACAGTCAGCGTCGTAGCAGCTCAATTAACTACTTTAGACACCATCGATGGTGGAGCTGGTACAGACATTCTTTCGATCATCACCACAGCTGCAACACTTGCAGATGCTGATTTCACGAATGTTTCCAACATGGAGACGCTAACTTTCACCTCTATAGCTTCTTCTGATACCGATCTTGGTGCTGAGTACACCGCTGCTGGTTTCTCAACAATTAATCTTGCAGCTTCTGTTACTAATGATCTGAATCTTGATTCAGTTACCACAGCACAGAAGGTGAATCTTCTTGCTGGTACAGATACCATTGATGCGTCATCCATGACTGCTGCATTAACAGTCAATGTTGACTCCAATGACCTAACCAGTGGTGACACAATTACTGCAGGTACTGGAACCAGTGACGTATTAGAAATTGATTACGATTCATCTGCTACTGCTGCTACAGCACTAAATAATGTAACTGGTTTTGAAACAATCAAGTTTGTTGATGGAGATGCTGCAAACTCAGTAACTATTGTTGATGCAGTCGTAGCAGCTACTAAGTCGTTAACTATCGATGCAACAATAAATGCTACTACTGTTTCTACCATTACAATGTCCGCCGAAACCAACGGCGCAGTAACCATCCTTGGTGGTCATGGTGGTAATACGATCACAGCTTCTGCTTCCTCAATGGGAGATACCATTACAGGAGGAAGCGGTACTGACGGCGTTACGATTGCAGTTGCTCAGTTAACTTCAGCAGACACAATCAACGGTGTATCTGGAACCGATACAATCACCTTGAGCGATGGCGGTACTCTATCTGACGCGGATTTCACAGGCGTAACTAACTTTGATGTACTTACTTTTTCAAATACAGCAACAACTTTAGTTCTCGGTAGCGAATTTGAAGAATCTTCTATAGCTACTATTAACGATGGTACTGGAGCTGACAGCATAACTTTGGGAGCTGGTGTAACTTCAGCAGCAACCATTGCTCTTTCATCAGGTAATGACACAGTTACTGCCGAAGCTTCAGGTGCTGCTATAACCTTCACTATCGCTGAAGACAATCTCACATCTGGAGATACCTTAACTGGTGGTACTGGCTCAGATATCTTGACAATTACCTTTGACGATGAAACTTCTATAGATACTGTTTCAGCTTCAGACATGTCTGGAGTAACCAAAATAGAAACCATTAAAACCGGTGGTAACCATGTTGGTAGTCTTACTTTGAGTGATAACAACACTGTTAGTGGAGTATTGACAATTAATGCTGAAGCTAATACTGGTGATGCTTTCACACTTGATGCAAGTGCAGAAAATGATGGCACCATTACTTACTCAGGTGGTGGTGGAGTTGATACTGTTACTGGTACAGCTACAACAGCTACAGGTGATACGATTTCAGCTGGAGCTGGAGCTGACGTCATAGATGGTGGTCTTGGTGGAGACACTATTACTGGTGGTGCGGGAGCTGATACTTTCACTTACACAGCTGTTGGTCAATCAACAGGATCTGCTCGTGACTCAATTACTGACTTCACATCAGGTACTGATAAGTTCAATGTCACGATTAATAACTCCACAGATACTGGCGCTGCAACATATGACTGTACTGTTCAAACAGCTCGTGCAGGCACCTCAGAAGTTCAGGCCAATCTTTCTGGATCTATTGGTCAGGTGATCTACGACACTACAAATAGTCGAATGATTATTAACGGCAACGCTGATAATCTTGTTACCACTCTTGACTGGCAAATTGACGTTAATGCTGCTGCAACAGCTGCAAGTACAATCGCCGACGGTGATATCATCTGGACAATTACAGGTGGATCTGGAGCTGACACTATTACTACAGGTAGTGAAGCAGATACAATTACTACTGGAGCAGGTGGTGGTACTGTTACTGCTGGAGGAGGTAATGACACTCTTACCTTTGGTGGTGGTACAGATACATTTGCCCTTGCTTACGGTGGAGAAGGTATAGACACTATTGGTAGTTTCACTGCTGGAACTGACATTATTGACTTCACTGGAACAAGAGACGTAAACGATGCTGCAAACACCGACTTGGATGTAGATGGCTTCTTGTTATTCGCTAACACAGACGACCATGCCATAATCGATGGATTGACAGTATTCGCCGGATCATCAACAACGGCTATTGACGCAGGAAGTTATCTAACTGCTGCAGAAATTGCTACCTTCTTAGGTGACCTAGATGGTTCTGGTAATGGTACTGATAACCACACAGTTACCGTTGGATCAGCAGCAGACGTTGCATACGTACTAGTTGAAGGGGCTGCAGGTAACACGACACTTGCTCAAGTTACTGGTGGTACTGACACAACTATTGATGCCGCTAACGTTACACTTATTGCTCACTTTACTGCTGCTGAGTCCGAAGACTTCACTAGTGCAAGCTTCTCAGACTTCGCATAAGCTTTAAGTAACTGCTCAACTTAATAAAAAACCCCTAATATTTAGGGGTTTTTTTTTACCTTTCTATTTAGTCATGATAACTAATTATCTTAATTGGATATTTCTTTTCAAATGATTGATTAATTAGCTCTAAACTAACCACTAATATTTTCTGTATTTGCTTTAATAAAAAATATATAATTTTCTTTTTTGAAGATCTAAAACTCTAGTTCACATATTTGACATTTTTTATGACTGTTTTATCTTTTCTCAGACTTCAAAGCCATTAATTTTTAACTCATTCAAATTGCTTTTAATGATTCTGCTCTATCAGTAAATTTATTCAGAAGCAATTGTAAATAAGTTACCTTCCTAAGCTTTATATTTGCGCTAAGACTCATGCCTGCTTGTAAGGGTAGTTTCTTCCCTGATTTTAGTTTTAGGTATTGAGTATCTAATTTTATTTTAGCTGGAAACCTGTAATTCTTTCCCATTGATGGGTCTGGTGGTAAGGCATCGGATGCAATACTGATAAGACTCCCTTTTACTACTCCAAAATCACTCGCAGGGAATGAATCTATACTAATGTCAGCTTTTTGATTGACACTTACGAAGCCAATATTTCTGCTTTGTATTTCGATCTTTGCTATTAAATTACTCATAGGTACAATTTTTAGAACTGGTTCTGAACTTCTTGCTACAAATCCAGGGCCTTTGGGCTGTAGGTCAAATATTTTCCCTTTTGAGGGTGCTTTTATCTCTTGATATTTTAATCTGACGTCATTAGTTTTGATTTCACTTTTGATATCTTCTATCTTTGCTAATTGCTGGAGGTATTGTAATTCTGATACTGCACCTTCTTTTGCTAAAACTTTTAATTTGCTTGCGATGTTCTCGTTCAGTTCTAAATTATTTTGAAGTGCAATATTTTTTGCATCAGTAATATCAGTATCCAATTGTATTAATATTTCTCCTTTCTCGACGATATCTCCTTCTTTTATAAGCACCTTCCTAGTCACACCCTCCAAAGGCATTTGAACTTCAATTACACCACCTTTTGGTTCCAGTTTTCCTGTAGCTATTACAATTTCCTCTGTTTTTGCAATAGAAATCCATGCTATACCGAATCCTGCAGTACCTATTAATGTCCATGAAATTGCATTAAACCAGAACCGAGATTGACGAAGAAAAACTAGATTATTTTCACCTTCGAAGATATTATTGACTTTATCTTGGGCAAATTGCACCCATATTGAAGGTTGTAGGCTTTTTAAAAATAGTTTTTCTTTTAAAATTTCTTCAAATTTATTACTGATTGTATTGAGATCAATTTTCTTGTTCAGTTGTAAAAGTTGGTTTTTTCTTTGATTAATTTGGGTGATAATCTCTTTTTTATTCAAGATAATCTTCTGAAACTTCTTCAGCGAGCCCTTACTTAAGTTTTTAATAGTTGAGTGTATATTTCTTTTCATGATACTTATGAAGATGACTCTTGCTGAAGGAATAAAGCATAATATCTACCTTTTTTAGCCATTAATTCTTCATGTGTGCCTAACTCTTCAATTTTACCCTGATGGAGCATTAATATTATATCTGCGTTTCTTACTGTACTTAAGCGATGAGTAATAAAAAGTACAGTGGAGTTGAGGCATGATTCTTTAATGCCATCACAGACATTTCTTTCAGTTAAGTAATCTAGAGCGCTTGTTGCTTCGTCCATTATTAATAATTTTGGATTATTCAGCAGTGTTCTTGCTATAGCTATTCTTTGTTTTTGACCTCCCGAAAGACCAGCACCTCTTTCTCCGATAATTGTGCTGTATCCATCACTCAGTTCCATTATGAATTCGTGCGCATTTGCTATTTTTGCGGCTCTCACTATTTGATCACTTGGAGCTTCTGGGTCTGTAAGAGCTATATTTTCGCTTATGCTCCCTTTAAATAAAAGTGGCTCTTGAGGCACTATCCCAACTTGTCTTCTAAGAGAGGAAAGCTCTACTTTATCAACATCGTATCCATCGATAAATATTCGACCTGAATTTGGATTGTATAACCTTGGTATAAGTTTAACTAAAGTACTTTTTCCACTACCACTTTGACCAACTATTCCAACAAATTGTCCTTGATTTATAGATAAATTAATTCCTCTAAGAACGAATGGATCTGTACGTCGGAAATTAAAACAAACATCCTCAAAAATTATATCTCCTTTAATACTGGGAAGTGGTATTTTGGCTCTATCTTTCTCGGATGTTTCTTCTGGAGTGTCTACGATATCAGCCAACCTTTCAAATGAAACTCTCAATTCTTGAATGTTTTGCCAAATAGAACTTAATCTCAAAAGGGGTTGTGTTACATACCCAGAAATTATTCTGAATGCTATTAACTGTCCCAAGCTAAGCTGACCCTTTAATACTAAAGAAGCACCTACCCACAAGACAAGAAGCTGAGAGAGTTTTTGAAGAACTTGACTCGTTTCACCTAATGCAGTTCCAGTAATTGTTTTTTGAAATGATTTTGAAATGTATTTACTATATAATTCTTGCCACTTCCAGCGGCTTACTCTCTCTACATTTTGAGCTTTAACAGTTTGTATTCCTGTAAGTACTTCAACAAGATGACTTTGAGTTGAGGCGTTTTCTTGAGCTATCTCGCGTATTTGTCTCCTTAGTAGAGGTGTTCCAACTATGGTTATCAATATTTGTATTGGGACAACACCTAAAGCAATTAGTGTTAATAGCCAACTATAGAAGACCATGACTACTATATAAATAAGTGAAAATGCAGCATCTAGAATCGTGGTAAGTGCTTGACCTGTTAAAAAATTTCTTATTTTTTCTAATTCTGCAATTCTGGTTCCTAACTCTCCAACGGGCCTATTATCAAAATATTTTAATGGTAAACGAAGTAAATGATCAATGACTTCTGCACCTAGTCTAGTATCTATTCTATTGGTAGTTTCGTTGAATAAAAAAGTTCTAAGACTGCTAATTAGTCCACCAAGAAGAGTAATAACAATTAGCGCTATTCCAAGAATTTGCAGAGTATCTAGGCTCCTTTGACTAATCACTTTATCAATGATTACTTGCAGCATGAGTGGATTAGCGAGCCCAAAAAGTTGAACAACAAATGATGCAATTAAAACTTGAATGAGTACGTTACGATGGCGATTAATAGCAGGCAGTAGCCATTGAAATCCAAACTTAATTTCAGGAGTTGCATCCGATTTTTCTATATTTAAAAACTCTATAAATCCTTTCTCAAATTTATTGTTTAGGTCTTCTAATTTGATCTTTATAATACCTTCACTTGGAGAGGCGATTTCAAGACAGTCAGCATTACTTTTTTTAACTAATGCAAAAGAATTACCCCATGAAATAATCGAGGGATATGGCAACCTACCACCAAGTGAAGGTTGTATTTTTGCTATTGATGTATGTAAACCCATTGTTGTTGTTATATTTCCCATAGTCATAATCGAAGGCTTTTTATTATCTTTAATTAAATCTCTTATTATTTTCTCAATAGCATCTGATCTATAAGGCAAGTCCAGTTCGTTCGCTAACATTTGTAAACATGCTAATGATTCTCTAACTATGCCATTTGCTTTAATAAACTTTAATTCTTTTTTGGGCTCATATTGACCTATTGGTAGAGAACTATTACTCAAGACAATGTTTTGATCAGCTATCTCAATATTCGATACTTTAGATGAATTATTTTCTGGTTCTTCTTTCTCTTGACTAGATAAATTATTGTAAGCATCTTTATTTATAGAGAAAATCCTTGCCGGTAAAAGACCTTGTATATTCGCCTTTTGATTTCCAGAGGATATATCTCCTATATTTGTATTCATTAAATTACTACTACCAATTATTGTTAAAGTGTCTTTATTGGTTTTTATGATTTCTCCATTATTAACAACTTCAACAGATAGTGAATTATTTAATTGATTTTTTATACTGTTAAAGTTTTTTTGCTCGTTTTTATCAAATAAAATTTTAAATAATTCATAGGTTTCAATTGGTTGAATAGTTGTGTTGCACCAATTTCTAAAGTGTAAATCAGTTTCAAATATATTTAGTATCAAGTCATCTGGTAAAGATAATACTAAAACATCATTCGTGGCAGATGTTGATTCACATGGATTCGCTCTTAATAATGATGCTAACCCTATAAATGATCCTGACGTGAGCTTAGTTATAGTTTTCGTATTTGTTGATGTGTTAGTCGTTAACCTTACTTCTCCAGATAATATTAAAAAAATCTTATTAGGTATAATATCTCTTTGAGTGATTGAATCTCCTATTTTGTATTTAATTATCTTTGACTCTTTTTCAATCGAATTTAATATTGAGTTGCTTATTTTATTGAAACATTGAATTGATCTTATGTTTAATTTGTAATTTGAGCTAGTCATGATATTTCTCCTGAAGACTTAATTTTTGACTTAAGTGGAGTAATTAGCTCATTCAAAATACTTATTGATTTTTGATTCAGCCATAATTCGAAAAGTTCTTCACACATTTTATCTTTCATATAACTATCCAGTTGTACAGGATCATAGGATTCTAATCTTGTGATTAAATAATAATTATCAAGTTTAAAAGGTTGAGTAACTTCTCCTATCTTACTCGTTCGTAAGTGCTCTGCTAAAAATGGATGCGTTTTTTCAAGAGGGATTGGCCCTACAATTCCTCTTGTTTTTTTCTCAATACCTTCTGAATATTGTGAAGCAATTTCTCCAAAATCAACTTCTTTTTCGTTTATCTTGAGGTATAGCTCTCTACATAAATTAGTATCAGAAGTTCTCAAAAGGCTATAAATCACTATATCTAGTTGGTTTTTTCGTTCAAGAAATCTAGCTTTTGATTTGTTATTAAATTTTTCTGAGGAATATTTTTTAGCACGAAATGGAAACACCGCTAAATTAATAAACTCTTTCTTATCTAGTCCATTCTGAATAAGAAATTGATCCAATTCGCTTTCATTAGTTATTTTAAATTTATTTTTTAAACGTTGGATTGCTTTGGATTCAGTCTCTTTATCAACTTGTATTTCTGATAATATTGAACTTTTTAATTCTGCTTTTACTAAAGAATGAAGAAGGTTATTTTTGTGTAATAAATTCACACATTCAGCTGAAAGGCATTTAAGTGAATCCATTAACAAAAAAAATCGATATATTTCGATTGAAAAATATCCTATATTCTAAACTTCAAAATGCAAGGTTTTTTAAAAAACCTTGCATTTATAACATTTTATTTATCTAGCTCGTTCTTAAGTGCAGTTTGGTATCCAGAAGCAGCTGTTTGATAAACTGCAAGCTGTGACTGGAGTCTATTAATTTCAGTCTGTACAAACTGAAGACTAACAACTTGAGCTTTAGCTGATTCAGATAGTTTGTCTGAATCGTATTCGACATCGTCGATTTTAATAGTTGCCATTTTAAAAAAGTTTTATCCTAATAAATTTATTTCATCCATTCGCATGTGCATAGTGCGGGAAACCCCATTTTGCATCTATTAAGTCCCAAAAATATTCTGGAAAATTAATTTAACCTGAATTAATTATATATATTATGTCTTAATTATTATTTTTATTTTATATTTATTTCGCTAATTCCATATCTTTTTCTATCATTTCTTTGACTAGTTGTTCAATTGAAGTGGTTGGTTGCCACCCTAGCTGTTTTCTTGCTTTCTCAGCATTGCCTAGCAGAGACTCAACCTCAGCTGGTCTAAAAAATTCAGGATTAATTCTTATAACAATTTTTCCATTGTCTTTTCTTTTCCCAATCTCATTAATACCTTCTCCCTCCCAAGCAATTCCTCCCCAATTTAGTTCTTTAGCAGACATTTCGATGAATTTTCGAACAGATGTCATTTGTCCAGATGCAATCACATAATCTTCAGGCTTTTCTTGCTGAAGCATTCTCCATTGCATCTCAACGTAATCCTTTGCGTGCCCCCAATCTCTGAGTGAGTTTATATTTCCCATATACAAACAGTCTTGTACACCAGCAGCAATTCTTGTTAATCCCCTGGTTATTTTTCTTGTGACAAAAGTTTCACCTCTTCTTGGAGATTCATGATTAAAAAGTATTCCATTACATGCATACATTCCATAGGATTCTCGATAATTTACCGTGATCCAATAGGCATATAATTTTGCTACTCCATATGGACTTCTTGGGTAAAAAGGAGTTAGCTCTGATTGAGGAGACTCTTGTATAAGTCCATAAAGTTCTGAAGTACTGGCTTGATATATTTTTGTTTTCTTTGTGAGATTTAAAATCCTTACCGCTTCCAGTATTCTTAAGGGTCCGAGTGCATCTGTTTGTGCTGTATATTCAGGAGAGTCAAAACTAACCTTGACATGACTCTGTGCTCCTAAATTATAAATTTCATCAGGTAATGTTTCTTTAATTATTCTTAGAATATTTGTACTATGAGTTAGATCTCCATAATGTAAAAAGAGACTTTGATTTTCGTTTTTCTTAAGTAAATGTTCAATTCTGTTGGTATTCTCATTGCTTGATCTGCGAACTATGCCATGGACTATATAATCTTTTTCAAGAAGTAACTCTGCTAGATAACTTCCATCTTGACCAGTAATCCCAGTAATGAGAGCAATTTTATTTTTACTCATAGTAATTACAACTATCTTGATATTGTACTTCACTGCTGAATCGAATATCAAATTGATTATTTTTTAAGCCAATGCTTTTTCGTTGAGAGTATTGTTTAATAATTACTTATATGATAAACCTTAAAGTTTATATATAATATTTAGTTGAGAATACATTGCTTAATCAGTGAAATAAGATAATTTTTAAATTAAATATTTTCCTAAAGGATTTTTAAAATGTAAATATCTAATTTCCAGAATAACACGCCTTGATCAGTTAATTCGAGGTGATTGAGCTATACTTAGTGAGGCTATAAAAATTATAAATGCTTCGCAACCTACTTGGTGATCCTAATAATAGAAAACTTAAAAGATTCCAACCCATAGTAACTGATATCAATCTTTTAGAGGAACAAATAGCAGCTCTAACCGATCAGGATCTAAAAAACAAAACAAATGAATTCAGAGAAAAGTTAGAAAAATCTAGCAAAGAGAAAGATAAACTTATCCTTCTCGATGAAATCCTGCCAGAGGCTTTTGCTGTTGTTAGGGAAGCGGCAAAAAGGGTTCTTGGAATGAGACATTTTGATGTTCAACTGATTGGTGGAATGGTCTTGCATGAAGGTCAAATTGCGGAAATGAAAACAGGAGAAGGGAAGACACTGGTAGCAACCTTGCCAAGTTACTTAAATGCTTTGCTTGGTAGAGGGGTTCATGTTGTGACTGTAAATGATTATTTAGCCAGAAGAGATGCAGAGTGGATGGGACAAGTTCATCGTTTTCTAGGACTTTCGGTTGGTTTGATACAGCAAGACATGACACCACAGATGAGAAGGAAAAATTATTTATGTGATGTTACCTACGCGACTAATTCAGAATTAGGTTTTGATTATTTGCGAGATAATATGGCGGCAGATAATGCTGAAATTGTTCAAAGAGGCTTCCAATTTTGTGTGATAGATGAAGTCGATTCTATTTTGATTGATGAAGCTAGAACCCCTTTAATTATCTCTGGGCAGGTTGAACGTCCACAAGAAAAATACCAACAAGCTGCGTCAGTTGTAGGTAAGTTACAAAGAGCCCTTGAAACGAGCAAGGATGGAATTGATCCTGAGGGTGACTATGAGGTGGATGAGAAACAAAGGAGTTGTATCCTTACTGATGAAGGCTTTGCCAAAACCGAACAGCTTCTAAGCGTTAAAGATCTATTTGATCCAAAAGATCCTTGGGCACACTACATAACAAATGCTTTAAAGGCTAAAGAACTTTTTGTTAAAGATGTTAATTACATTATTCGTGACAAGGAAGCAGTAATTGTTGATGAATTTACAGGCAGAGTTATGCCAGGGAGGCGTTGGAGTGATGGACAACATCAAGCAATTGAAGCTAAAGAAAATTTACCCATTCAGCCGGAGACGCAAACTTTGGCTTCAATTACTTATCAGAATTTCTTTCTTCTTTATCCAAGATTGTCTGGCATGACTGGAACTGCAAAAACTGAAGAAGTTGAGTTTGAAAAAACTTATAAATTAGAGACGACTGTTGTTCCGACTAATAGAAAGATTTCTAGAGAGGATTGGGTTGACCAAGTTTTTAAAACTGAAAACGCTAAATGGAGAGCAGTTGCAAAAGAGACGGCTGCAATTCATCAACAAGGAAGACCAGTTCTTGTTGGAACTACCAGTGTGGAAAAGAGTGAGTTGCTAAGTACCCTCTTATCAGAACAGCAAGTGCCTCATAATTTATTAAATGCAAAACCTGAAAATGTTGAGAGAGAAGCTGAAATAGTTGCTCAAGCAGGAAGATCTGGAGCTGTAACGATCGCCACTAATATGGCTGGAAGAGGAACGGATATTATTCTTGGAGGTAACAGTGACTATATGGCTAGATTGAAAATCAAAGAAATTCTCAGTTCTCGTTTGGTAAAACCTGAAGAAGGTCATAAGCCTCCTATCCCGCTACAACGAAATAAGCAGACAGAGGGATTTAAAGAAGATAAAAATGAGAGTCCTAAGAGTTCAAAAACAAGTCAATCTGAATCTTTAAAAAAAATATTCCCTGTTTTATTAACTGAGGATACCGAAAAAAAACTCGTTTCTTTGTCTTCTAAATTGGTAAAAGAATGGGGAGATAGAGCCTTAAGTTCAATTGAACTTGATGACTATATTGCGACTGCCGCTGAAAAAACACCTACTAAAGATAAGAATATTATGGAATTAAGGAATGCAATTCAGCTAATAAAAAATGAGTATGAAGACGTCTTAACTATTGAAGAGAAACAAGTCCGCGAGGCTGGAGGTCTGCATGTAATTGGCACTGAACGTCATGAGTCTAGGAGGGTTGATAACCAGTTAAGAGGTAGGGCTGGACGCCAAGGTGATTTAGGGAGCACGCGTTTCTTTTTGTCCTTGGAAGATAATCTTCTTCGCATTTTTGGAGGAGATAGAGTCGCTGGACTTATGAATGCGTTTCGTGTGGAGGAAGATATGCCCATTGAGTCTGGAATGCTTACAAGGTCTTTAGAAGGTGCTCAAAAAAAAGTAGAAACTTATTATTACGATATTAGAAAACAAATATTTGAATATGATGAAGTAATGAATAACCAGAGAAAAGCAGTTTACTCAGAAAGAAGAAGGGTCTTAGAAGGTAAAGAGTTAAAACTTCAAGTTATTGGTTATGGCCAAAGAACTATGGAAGAGATAGTTGAAGCATATGTCAACGAAGATTTACCTCCAGAAGAATGGGATTTGGACAACTTAGTGTCGAAGGTAAAAGAATTTATTTATTTATTGGATGATCTCAAGTCTGGAGATGTACTTGGATTGAATAAAAACGAATTAAAAGAGTTTCTAAAAGAGCAATTGAGAAATGCTTACGATGTTAAAGAAGCTCAACTAGAGCAAACACATCCTGGGATCATGAGGCAAGCCGAGAGATTCTTCATTCTTCAACAATTAGATAATCTTTGGAGAGAGCACTTGCAATCTATGGATTCACTAAGAGAATCAGTTGGTTTAAGAGGTTATGGGCAGAAAGATCCTTTGATCGAATATAAAAATGAGGGCTATGATATGTTCTTAGATATGATGATTAATATGAGAAGAAATGTAATCTACTCAATGTTTATGTTTAAACCAGCTCAAAAGAAAGTAGAGGCATAAAGTCAATAATTAATTTATTATTCATATGATAAATGTTGATGCTAAAAAGTTACAAACATTATATATAGCTTATTTTGGAAGACCTGGTGATCCATCAGGAATAAATTATTGGCTTTCACGCTCTAAAGAATTACTTACTATTAAAGATATATCTAATGAATTATCCAGACAAGATGAGTATACAAAGTTTTGTGCTTTAGATAAATCTCTTGAATTTAAGATTAACAAGGTTTATTTAAATTTATTTAATAGAAAAGCTGATTTTGATGTTTTGAATTATTGGGTTGAAATGGCAGATAATCAAGATTATCAAATTTCAGATATTATATGTGAATTAGTCTTTACGAAGAAAAAAACTTATTCAATTAATATTACGCAAGAAAAAAAAGATCTTCATATCTTAAATAATAAAATTTTGGCTGCAGAACTTTTTACTAAACAAATTAGTCAGAGTATTACTTTAATTAATTTATATAAACCTGATTCAATATCACCTTGGATATCTGGCGAATCATTTATCAAAGTGACTCAGTTTTTGTGTAACGTTGATAATGAAAAACAATCTATAGATATGGTTTCAGATCTGATTCGCTCATTGTCAGGTTCTCCAATAAATATGTTGAATAAGCCAGCAATTCAAATTACTGATATATCTCTATCAATTCCTATTTATCATTCAGAAAATAGATCGCTAACAAAGAGATTGGCCAAGAAAGTAACTAATATTACGGGCGGGGCATTAGATCAATCAAAAAATAGAACAAATATTATTGCTCTAAATAATATTAATTTAACCATAATGAAGGGAGAGAGGGTTGGCCTTATAGGTCATAATGGTTCTGGTAAAAGTAGTTTTTTACGGTTAATTTCTGGCATATATATTCCTACTAGTGGAAATATTAATGTCTTAGTAGATGTTTATCCAATGCTTCAAAAGACTTTCCTGACTAGTTCAGAACTATCTGGGCTCGATGCTTGTAAGGCCCATTATTTACTAAATAACCATAGTCTTGATGGTTTTGAATCTTTTTTAGAGGAAATAATTGAGTTTTCAGGTTTAGGCTCATACATTTCTTTACCTATAAAAACCTATAGTGAGGGTATGTCAGCAAGATTAATTTTTTCAATTCTTACCTCAAGTCCTCATGATTGTTTAGCAATAGATGAAGGTTTTGGTACTGGTGATGCAGATTTTTGTGATAGAGCTGAAGAGAGAATGAAGCAATTTATGGAATCTGCGGCAACTTTATTTTTAGCAAGTCATTCTGAGGAGCTTTTAAAACAATTTTGTAATAGAGGTGTTGTTTTTAGTCATGGATCAATTGCATATGATGGTCCTTTAGATGCTGCATTGAATTACTATCATACTCATGATTATTATCGTAAAAATGTTATTGGATAATTTTAAATTTGCTTTTAAAACAAGGAAAGCTTGGTGGTATACAGCCACCTCAAGATCAAGGGCAAGGTTTGCGAGAACTACTCTTGGAAGTTTTTGGCTTGGATTTTCAAATTTATTATCGATTGGAGCTTTGGGAATTGTCTATGGCACGGTCTTTTCTGTTCAAGATTTTAGGTCTTATTTTATATATTTAGGCATTGGATTGGTTCTTTGGAATACAATTAGCTCTTCAATCTCTAATTCTCCTAATCTTTTTGCTCATAATTCTTCGAATATAAAGAATATGAATGTTAAGCCTATTTTTTATACTTTAGAGGAATGGTCTTTCCAATTACAAACTTTTATACAGTCATTTATATTAGTGTTCTTTGTGCTTCTTTTTTTGAAGTCTTCATTATTAAGTAATTTATTAATCTATTCATGGATTCCATTTTTAAATTTATTTATTTTCATATATTGGTTTCCTGTAATCGTATGTCTAATAAGTGTGAGATTTACAGATATGGCTCAATTAGTTCCCATAGTGCTGCAATTGGTTTTTTTGACTTCCCCAATACTCTATCAAAAAGAAAGCTTAGGCTCATTAGAGTGGATTACAAATTTAAATTTTATTTATCAAATTTTAGACCCTATTAGACTAAGCATAATAGATGGATCTGTGAATTATCTAACTTCTATTCTACTTTTATGTATAAATTTTATTGGACTTTTCTTTACTATTAGAGTGCTTAATTATCAGAGTAAAAGATTGCCTTTTCTTCTTTAAATGTTGCATCATTAAAATTTAATTAATTCATTGGTTTAAGTCGTCCCCAATAAATTCTATAATTTCTTTGTCTCGTAGGCTTTGTGATTCACCAATAATTATTTCTTCTTTTTTTCTATTTGTTTGAATCTTAATTACAAGATCTTGAAGGCCTAAAATATCACTTTCTAGTTGATCGATTCTTTCCATAAGATTTCTCAGGACATTGGCCTCTGTATCTGGCAGTGCAGAATGAGCTAGGGGATTGATTTTTACTCCGCTTTGATGGACTACTCGTCCAGGAATTCCTACAACAGTACTATTTGCGTCAACATTTTTAACTACAACTGATCCTGCCCCAATTCTTGTATTAGTCCCTACGCAAATTCCACCAAGTACTTTAGCTCCAGCCCCTACAACTACATTAGATTCAAGGGTTGGGTGTCTTTTGCCACTTTCTTTTCCAGTACCACCCAAAGTAACTCCTTGATATAGCAAGCATCTATCTCCTATTTCACTTGTTTCTCCAATCACAACGCCCATTCCATGATCTATAAACACGCCTCTACCAATCCTCGCACCAGGATGTATCTCAACACCAGTGAAAAATCTGGTGAGGTGACTGATTAGCCTTGGGAAAAGAGGAAGTTTGTATGTCCAAAGCTTGTGGCTTATTCTATGCATTACAAGGGCCTGAAAGCCTGGATAGCAAAATATTATTTCCCAAAAACCCCTTGCGGCTGGATCTCTTTCTTTGATTATGGAGAAGTCTGATTTTAGTGATCTAAACATTGATTCCACAAGCAATGTTTACTCGAGAAGGCCAATCTCTTTACTAAGCTCTTCAATTGTAGAGTCACTAAGATACTTTTGCGCACAATGAATTTGTGGCATTCTCATTAATTGGGATCTGTTTTGTCTCAAAGTATGTTCGATAACAGGCAAGCTAGGACTATCACAAATCACGTGACTAGCTGCTCTTAATAAAGCAATTAGCCGACTTCCCACATCAGGATTTGCAGTCATCAAGAGTAGTTCATTACCGCGCATACTATGTAAAATCACTTCTGCTGCCCTTAGTATCCCTGGGCTAATACTTACTATCCCTACACAGCTACCTGTGCGAAGCTTTTTTAGAATGTTGAGTTCTTTTTGAAAATCACTTAAATCTACAGCTACGGCCCTAACCTTATGGCGTTTGGCTAATTCTTCTAAAGGTTGTAAAAAATATCTACTAGTTACGACGGTTCCTTTACTTGAACTTTCCAATACACTTTCTAGCTCTTCCATTGGTACAACTTCTACGGGGACATCTAGATGAGGTGCTAATTCTTCTGCAATTAGCAATGATGCTCCTATATCTTCTCTCGGAGTACTTACAAGTAAGCGAGCTCCACATCTGAGCCTCCAATCAATTTCACGAGTAAACAATTCTCTCGTCTGCTGCAAGGTGCATCCTGCATTTAAAAGTTCATCAATGCTTTTTCTCACTTCATGGTCCACGTCTTGAATACCTTTTTTTCGTATTGAATGAGAGGTGCTTCGTAGATCTTTTTGTTTTTGCTGATCTCGAACATAAATACCTGACCCTGCAATAGCTTCAACAACTCCATCACTCTCAAGCTGTCTATAAACTTTGCTTATTGTGTTTCGGTGTAAACCTGTTTGCATAGCAAGTTGTCTAGTGCTGGGCAACCTATGCCCAGGTGGGTAATGTCTTGCTGCGATAGCAAAACAAATTTGGTTATATAACTGACTTGATGCAGGGATTTCACTTTCCTGTTGTATGTGGAATCTCACGCGTGATGTATGCCAGGTTTGAATGCGGCTACACTAATAAATAGAATGACCAGAGACAATTATTTGTTTGTCCATTGACAAGTTTATTTAATTTATTGAATTGTTCTCAAAGCTTTTTTGGACTCGGTTGTTTCTGCTTCTTTCTTTAAAAGAGGTGATTTACGAGGAGTTAAAAACATAATCATATTTCTCCCTTCTCTTTTTGGCGATTGTTGAACTTCTGCTTTTTCCTCCAAATCCTTTGCCATTCTTTCTAGGAGAGTTTCTGCTAAAGCAGTATGTTGAATTTCGCGGCCTCTAAATATAACCGTGCATTTTACTTTATCTCCAGCTTTTAAAAATCTAGTTGCCTGACTAATACGAACTTGATAATCATGCTGATCAATTTTATACCTCATTTTTACTTCTTTAACTTCTGTTTGATGTGATTTTTTCTTAGCTTCTTTTGCTTTTTTTTCTTGCTCAAACTTAAATTTCCCATAATTCATGATTCGGCATACTGGAGGTTTAGCCTTTTCGCTTACCAAAACAAGATCTAGTTCTCTTTCTTTAGCGACTTCTAAGGCTTCCTCTCTACTGATGACACCAAGCTGAGTGCCATCAGAATCAACAACTCTCAAGTCGGAATAGCTGATTCTTTCATTAATGTTGGGGAGCTCTCTTTCCGGAGCGCGACGATCAAAACGGGGACGTGGTGGCATTCAGTGATTAATTTATGTGGAGAGTAAGTACTGTTGAGCTAATTCTAAGCATATTTTAAATAATCAACTTAGAACCTCATAAATAGTAGATAAAGCTTCTGGTAATGCATTCTCATCATTTAGCCATTTAGAATTATGCTTATTTCTAAACCAAGTTTTTTGTCTTTTGGCTAATTGGCAAGTTCGTTTTATTGTTATTTCTAAAGCCTCCTCGTAATTAATCTTTCCATTAATAATAGACCTTGCTTCACCATATCCAATAGTTTTAAGCAACTGTAAATCATTTCCGTATTTATTGATCAAATTTTCAGTTTCTTCTATTAACCCTTTTTTATACATTTCTTCTGTTCTGTGTTGGATTCTAGTGATTAAATTTAGAGGATTTAATCCAAGTTCTAAAACTCTCCAAGGATGAGGTCTCATATTTTTTTGCTTAGAAAACATTTTTCCTGTTGCATAAAAAACTTCGAGAGCACGAATTGTTCTTATTGAGTCTTCTGGATGTATTCTCTTCGCCGCACAAGGATCACAACAAGTTAATAATTTGTGTCGCTCTGTTTTGTCGATTTTTTCTAGTTGAGCTCTTAAGAATTTTTGAGGAGGTACCGCTGGAGGATGAATTCCGCCAATTAAGGCTTGAAGGTATAAGCCACTTCCTCCTACAAGTAAAGTTAAACCTTTTGTTTTTAAGTCTCTCTCCATAGATGATTTGGCTATGGATTGAAAATCGTGAAGATTGATTGGTTGAGAAGGCAAGCAAACATCAATTAGAAAATGTTTTACTTGTTTTTGTTGAGCTTCTGTTGGCTTTGCAGTACCAATATTCATATCAATATAAATTTGGCGAGAATCGACATTGTGAATATTCGAATTAATTTTTTTTGCAATATCAATTGCTAGGTCTGTTTTACCACTTGCAGTTGGGCCCATAATGGCTATAACAAGAGGCCTATTGGGTTGCATGATTCTCTTTAAGGGGGTTTATTGGCAGTAATTGCATGAATTTAAATTTTTTGATTTGGTTTTGAAATTTTTCCAAAGACTTTCCTTAATAGCGATGTTAAATTGAAATTTCAGGAAAGGTTTCAGCTAATGCTCGTATCAAAGACAACCTTGCCTGTTTGCCGTTATCCGAATGAGTAAAGATTCAAAAGTCCAAGCGGCTTATGGTGCTGAGCAGATCCAAGTACTGGAAGGCTTAGAACCTGTAAGAAAGCGGCCTGGAATGTATATAGGCTCAACAGGGTCTAAAGGGCTTCATCATCTTGTGTATGAAGTTGTTGATAATGCTGTAGATGAGGCTCTGGCTGGTCACTGTGATGAAATCACAATCATACTTTGTGAGGATGGTTCAGCATTGGTCTCAGATAATGGTCGCGGAATTCCGACTGATATACATCCTCGTACTGGTAAAAGTGCTCTTGAGACAGTTCTAACTGTTTTGCATGCAGGTGGAAAATTTGGGAGTGGTGGCTATAAAGTTTCTGGAGGTTTGCATGGTGTTGGTATATCGGTTGTAAATGCTTTAAGTGAATGGGTGGAAGTCACAGTTAAAAGGCAGCAAAAAGTTCATTTTCAGAGGTTTGAAAGAGGGTCATCAATTGGAAGTTTAAAGTCTGAGAATCTTCCGAAATCAGATAAAAATTTAACTGGTACTACTGTTTGTTTTAAACCTGACAATCAGATTTTTACAGATGGAATAACCTTTGAATACTCCATCTTGTCATCGAGACTAAGAGAGTTAGCTTATTTGAATGGCGGAGTACGTATCGTATTTCGTGATGAAAGAAAGAAGTCTTTAGATAATGATCTGAAACCTTATGAGGAAATTTATTTTTATGAGGGTGGTATTAAAGAATACGTTGATTATATGACCAAGGAAAAAGACTCATTACATCCAGAAATTATTTATGTAAATTCTGAAAAAGATGGAGTGCAAGTAGAAGCTGCGTTGCAGTGGTGTGTTGATGCTTATTCAGACAGCATTTTAGGTTTTGCTAACAACATTCGCACCATTGACGGTGGAACACATATTGAAGGATTGAAAACAGTATTAACTCGGACTTTAAATTCTTTTGCAAAGAAAAGAGGTAAAAGAAAAGAGGGAGACTCGAACTTAGCAGGTGAAAATATTAGGGAAGGATTAACAGCTGTTCTATCAGTAAAAGTTCCAGACCCAGAATTTGAAGGTCAAACTAAAACTAAATTAGGTAATACTGAAGTACGTGGCATTGTTGATAGTTTAGTTGGTGAGTCTTTGAGTCAATATTTAGAATTCAATCCAAATGTTATTGACTTGATTTTAGAAAAAGCTATCCAAGCTTTTAATGCTGCTGAAGCAGCAAGGAGAGCAAGAGAACTTGTTCGTAGAAAAAGTGTTCTAGAAAGTTCTACACTGCCTGGTAAATTGGCTGACTGCAGTTCCAGAGATCCTTCTGAATCAGAAATTTATATAGTTGAGGGTGATTCGGCTGGTGGATCGGCGAAGCAAGGAAGAGATAGAAAATTTCAAGCTATCTTGCCTTTGAGAGGAAAAATTTTAAATATTGAAAAAACTGATGATGCGAAGATTTATAAAAATACTGAGATTCAATCTTTAATAACTGCTCTTGGTTTAGGTATCAAAGGAGAAGATTTTGAGGTAAAGAATCTTCGATATCATAGAGTAGTTATAATGACTGATGCCGATGTTGATGGTGCACATATTAGAACTTTGCTTTTGACTTTCTTTTATCGATATCAAAAAGCACTTGTGGAAGGTGGCTATATTTATATTGCATGTCCTCCCTTGTACAAGGTTGAACGAGGCAAAAATCATACTTATTGCTATAACGAATCTGACTTGCAAAAAACTCTTTCAAGTTTTGGAGAAAAGGCAAACTATACAATCCAAAGATTTAAAGGTTTAGGAGAAATGATGCCACAACAATTATGGGAAACAACAATGGATCCAACAACAAGAATGATGAAAAGAGTTGAGATAGAAGATGCTCTTGAAGCTGATCGGATATTCACAATTTTAATGGGTGATAAAGTTGCACCAAGAAGAGAGTTTATTGAAACTCATAGTGTTGAACTTGATCTTGCCACTTTAGATATTTGATGAATTTTATTAGTACTTTTATAGTGTGGTCATGGCTTTTATGTATTGGTTTGATAGCCCCTGCCTCATTGCCTGCTGGAGGGGCCCAAGAATCAATTATCCAGAACAGAACAAATAATATTGGATCACCAATAATTGCATTGAAAGAATTCAATTTACTTTCTTCTGCTTCGAATGATTCCTCTGTTTTGACTAGGGTCAAACAGGGTACACCTGTTAGTGTTATCAAAGTTTGGGTTGGTTTTGACAGTAGTAAATGGCTATTAGTTAATGTTTTATGCCAGAACTTCGATCAATTATTTTATAGAAGAGGATGGGTCAATATTAGAGAATCATGATATATGGTTGAGATCTTACTTGTTTCTATTGGTGCAATTGTAGGAGCTAATATTAGATTTAAAATTCAAAATAAATTAGGAGAATTAAGCTTAAGAAAAGATTTTGTAATTCTAATAATTAATACTTTTGCTTCTTTTTCTCTGGGTTTATTCCTTTCCCTTTTAGAGCAGTTTAGTTCTTTTATTTATTCTTACAAATTAGTATTATTCTTTTCAATTGGATTATTGGGTAGTTTCAGCACGTTTTCTTCGTTTGTTTATGATTTGTTTGAATTGTGTTTGCAATTCAAATTTTTTAGAGCTTTAAGGCTTTTTATAGTTTCTGTTTCTCTAGGAATCATTGCTTTTGCATTTGGATTTTTCTTGAGTAATAAATAATGATTATAGATATTAAAAAAAATAAAATATTTTTGATATCTATAGGTGCAATTCCAGGAGCTTTATTTCGATGGCAAATTGATGAAATTTTTATAGTCAATTTAATTGGTTGTTTTTTATTAGGATTTTTTAATTCATTGCCTATTTCCAAGAGATATAAACTAATTTTTGGGGTTGGACTTTGTGGCTCTATGACTACCTTCAGTGGATGGTCTTCCCACTTGTATGAGTTGCTGAGTAAAGGTCTGTATCAATTGTTTTTATTTAACTCAATATCATTTGTTCTAATTGGTGTCTTGGCTATCGCTTTGGGACATATGATTGGTAAGAAACTTGATGCTTAATCAAGTAATTTTTCTATTGAGTTGGTTATTTCAAAACTGTTGGGCTCTATTGAGCTTTTAAATCTTGCTATTGCATCTCCGTTACTATTAATTAAAAATTTTTCAAAGTTCCATTCAACGTCCCCTGCTGGACTTACTTGATTCAAAGTTGTAAATGGTTCTGTCGTCTGACCTTTAGCATGAACTTTTTGGAAAAGCTGGAAATTTACTCCATAAGTTGTTGAACAGAATTTTTTTATTTCCTCTAATTCTCCAGGTTCTTGGTTCCCAAAGTCATTACAAGGGAAGCCTAAAACTTTGAAGCCTTTTGACTCATACTTATCTTGAAGATTTTGAAGAGCTTTATATTGCTTAGTAAATCCGCACTTGCTTGCGACATTCACAATCAATAAAACATTTCCTTTGAATTGATCAAAAGTTATTTTCTGATTGTCAAAAGAGAAGACTTCAACTTTGCTGATATTTACGGACATGGATATTGAAGTAATAAAAAACTTGGGTTGGCCATAAAATAATAAAGGCTTGCTGCTCCAAATATGAACGAACAACCAGGGGCATCTCGTGAGACTCAATCTTTAGCAAATGGCAGTTTGGTTGCTGAGGCAGTTGCGCAGCAATTAGAGGCAATGCTCTCTGCTGGTAATTACGATGGTGTCAAATTACTTCTTAGTCCTGTACAGCCTGTCGATATAGCTCAGGCTATTGGAACATTGCCGATGATTTTGCAAGCCTTGGCTTTCAGGCTTTTGAACAAAAACGAAGCAATTGAAGTTTACGAATACTTAGACCCCTCAGTACAACAAAATCTTTTAGATCGGCTCAGGTCAAACGAAGTACTCGATTTAGTGGAGGAAATGTCACCCGATGATCGTGTTCGACTATTTGATGAGTTGCCTGCAAAAGTTGTCAGGCGTTTACTTGCAGAACTGAGTCCTGAAGAAAGGCGAGTAACTGCTCAGCTTTTGGGGTATGTGTCTGAAACGGCTGGCAGATTAATGACAACTGAATTTATAGATCTTAAAGAATTTCTTAGTGTCTCACAAGCATTAAAACTAGTAAGACAAAGAGCTACTTTTTCGGAAACAATTTACAGTCTTTATGTAACTGATAAAGAGAGGCATTTAACTGGGATTTTATCTTTACGGGATTTAGTAGTGGCTGATCCTGAATCACTTATTGGGGAGGTGATGACAAGGGAAGTGGTCAATGTCAGGACAGATACTGATCAAGAGGAGGTCGCAAGAGCAATTCAAAGATATGACTTTTTAGCTTTACCGGTTGTAGATCTTGAGAAAAGACTAGTTGGCATTGTCACTGTAGATGATGTTATAGATGTTATTGAGCAAGAGGCGACTAGGGATATTTATGCAGCTGGCGCCGTTCAGGCTGGGGATGAAGATGATTACTTTCAGAGTAACTTATTCGTTGTGGCAAGGCGCCGCATTGTCTGGCTTGCTGTCTTGGTTTTTGCAAATGGATTAACAACTCAAGTGATTGCAATGAATGACGAAGTTCTAAAGCAAGTAGTTTTATTGACTGCTTTTATTCCTCTGTTAATTGGCGCGGGGGGTAATGTTGGAGCTCAAAGCTCAACGGTTGTTATTCGAGGTTTGAGTACCCAACGAATACAAAGACTTGGTCTACTTAAGGCGATTGGGAAAGAAGCCTTGGCAGGAGCTTTGCTGGGAATTTTGATGGCTGTATTTGTTGTGCCTTTTGCTTGGTGGCAAGGAGAGGGACCTTTGGTCGCAACCGCTGTAGGAATAAGCTTGATGGCCATTACAACTCTTGCCGCTACTGCAGGGGCTTCATTACCTTTACTTTTTGATCGCATGGGTTTAGACCCCGCGTTAATGTCTGCTCCATTTATCACTACCGCTACAGATGTTGCAGGGGTGTTGATTTACTTGAAAACAGCTGCTTGGCTTTTGGGAAGACTGGCGTAAAAGCGGAATGAGTGTTTTTACTCAAAGTGCGGGAAGCCGAGCTGCCATTAATTGATCTTTACAATTCTTAGTAGTAAGCTTTACAAAACTAAACAAACTCATGACAACGGCAGTAGATGCTTCTCAGGCTAAAAATTCATCTCCCGCTGTTGTTTCAAAATCCGTAACAGACATTGATTTAGTTCGTTCTTATTTAAGAGATATCGGAAGAGTCCCATTGTTGTCACATGAGCAGGAAATAACATTAGGAAGACAAGTCCAAGATTTAATGATTCTTGAAAATCTTGAAGCTCAACTTGAGAGTGATCTAGGTGAAAAGCCAGATATTCATTTCTTTGCTGATAAGGCTGGGATTTCCCATATCCAATTAAAAAAGAAGTTGAAAAGTGGTAGAAGAGCAAAGGAGAGAATGGTTGCTGCAAATCTTCGTCTGGTAGTAAGTGTTGCTAAGAAATACACAAAAAGGAATATGGAATTGCTTGATTTAATTCAAGAGGGAACTATTGGCTTGGTTAGAGGAGTTGAAAAGTTTGATCCCACTCGTGGATACAAGTTTTCAACTTATGCTTATTGGTGGATTCGCCAAGGCATAACACGTGCAATTGCTGAAAAGAGTAGATCTATAAGACTTCCTATTCATATAACTGAAATGCTAAATAAGTTGAAAAAAGGTCAACGAGAATTAAGTCAAGAACTTTCAAGGACTCCAAGTTTGAAAGAATTATCCGAGTATGTTGAATTGCCTGAAAGTGACGTCAAAGATCTAATGAGTAGAGCTGGTCAGCCAGTTAGCTTGGAAACCAAAATTGGTGATGGTGAAGATACCATTCTATTGGACTTATTATCTAATGAAATTGATATGCCCTCTGAGCAAATAGAAAGCGCTTGCATGAAGGGTGATTTAGAAACACTACTTGAACAATTACCCGAATTACAAAATCGTGTTTTAAGAATGAGATATGGCATGGATGGTGACGATCCTATGAGTCTTACGGGTATTGGAAGAGTCTTAGGTATTAGTAGAGATAGAGTAAGAAATTTAGAAAGAGATGGTTTGCGCGGTTTAAGAAAAGCTGGAGATTCAGTGGAAGCTTATATGGCTTCTTGAATTATCTTTTTAAGTATAGGATTAACTTTTTCAGGCATCTCATCATGTGGGCAATGTCCAGCTTCAGGAATAATATCTAAAGTTTTTATACATTCAAAATTTTCAAACCACTTTTGAGCTTCTCTTACAGGTTCCCAAGGATCTTTTTCACCCCAGATTAAATACACTGGATTTGTACATTGCTCCAGTAAATCTGGAGCAAGATAATCATCAAATAAATTAATAAATCCTCTAAAAGCTTCAGGAGCTCCCTTCCCTTGAGTTGGTTTGAAGAGTGTATCAATTAATTCTTCATTAATATTGCTGCCACTGGGATAAGCTACTTTTAAAACTTTTTCAATAAAATTTCGATTTGCTGCATTTTTAAAAATATTTGAACTTAAAATTCTTTGTCTTACTAAAGTTTTAATCACTGGTCTAAGAAATCTCATAAGTAATGATTGCTCTGCTAGGCGCTTATCATCCATTGTTCTTTGAGCACAATCAATTAATATTACTCCAACACATTTGTTAGATAATTCTTTTGATGTATTTAATGCAATAACTCCCCCAATCGAATTTCCTATTAATAAGACCGGTTTTTTAACTATTTCTTTACAGAAATCATAAACTTGTTGACTCCAATTAGCAAAACAATAATTAAAATTTCTAGAGGTTTTTTTTTCGTATGAAATTCTTGAATTTGGCTGACTACTGTCTCCAAAACCTATTAAATCTAATGCATAGCATGGTGCAATTGAGCCGATATTTTTTTGATTGAATCTCCAATGATCTTTGGATGCTCCAAAACCATGAATTAATACTATTGCGATTTCGGAATTATTATCTGTTTCTTCTAATTGCCATGCAATTTCATAATTTCTCCAATTCCAGAATTGCTTCATAATATATAAGAAGAATATAAATTATTTTTACTTAAAGAGTTCTCTTTAGTAAAGTAAATAAATTTTTATTCATATTATTCGATGTATTATTTATTAAAAAAGTATTAATTTGTGTCAGTAAGATTATTAAAATATTGATATGATTAAAAAATAATTTTTTTAATTTTGATTTATTTTGATGGGTATTATTGATTCTCCTCAAAATATTCAAAATCCACTTCTGGAATGGTTCAGAATAAATGGTAGATACTGGATACCTTGGAAATTAAAGAAAGATGGTTCCATACCTCAATTAGGTGAAAGTATATCTCCTTATGAAATTTGGATTGCAGAGGTAATGCTTCAGCAGACTCAGTTGAAGGTCGTTATCCCTTACTGGAAAAAATGGATGAATGCCTTTCCTACTTTGACTTCTTTATCCGAGGCTGATCTAGAGAATGTTCTTTTGCTATGGCAAGGTCTTGGCTATTATTCACGCGCGAATCGAATACATCAGTCCTCTCGAGTATTACTTGAATTTCTTGGTAAGAATAGTGATCAAGATCCATCTTCTTGGCCTAAAGAGATAGATCTGTGGATGTCTCTTCCTGGTATAGGTAGAAGTACTGCAGGTAGTATTATCTCATCTGCCTTTGATTTGCCTGCCCCAATCTTGGATGGAAATGTAAAAAGAATTTTTTCTAGATTGCTTGCCAATAAAAGACATTCCACTAAAGATGAAAAAAAATTGTGGGAATTTAGCTCTTTATTGATTTCAACGGTACGGCCAAGAGATTTTAATCAAGCTTTGATGGACTTAGGTGCAACTATTTGTACTCCCCAAAAACCAAATTGTTCTTGTTGTCCACTAAAAAATTGTTGTGTTGCTTATAGAAAGTACGATCCTGATGATTTTCCCGAAAAAAAAATGAATAAAATAAAACCTATTCAAGAAATAGGCATTGGGCTTGTTTTTAATGACAAAGGTGAATTGCTTATAGACAAGCGATTGGAAAGCTCAAGTATGGGTGGAATGTGGGAATTTCCAGGAGGGAAAAAAACCTCCGATGAATCTATTGAAAAAACTATCGAGCGAGAATTAAAAGAGGAACTTGGAATTGTTGTAAAAGTTGGAGAAAAGCTTTTATCTTTTGAACACTCATATACCCACAAGAAGCTTTATTTTACTGTTCATATTTGTGAATGGATATCAGGTGAGCCAAAACCTTTGGCTAGTCAAAAATTACTTTGGGTGTATCCGGATAAACTTTTAGATTTTCCTTTTCCAGCTGCTAACACTAAAATTATTTCTGAATTACATAAACATTGTTTTATCGGAAATAATAAACCTTAAATCGCTAATAATAGCTTTATTGATAATTCACTAAGACATGACTGATGGCAGTGTTATTGCGATTGGAGAGGCTTTGATAGATCGACTTGGCCCTAAAGGTGGAGATCCTTCTTCTGATATTCCAGTATCAGATTGTTTTGGTGGTGCTCCAGCTAATGTCGCTTGTGCATTAAGTCGTCTTGGAGCGAATGTTTCTTTTATTGGCTCTTTAGGAAATGATGCTTTTGGGAAAAATTTGAAGAATCTATTTATTCAGAGAGGAATTAATACCTCTGGATTACAGCAGGATATCCTTCGTCCTACAAGAGTTGTATTGGTTCGCAGAGACGCTGATGGAGAAAGATTTTTTGAAGGATTTGAGGGAGATAAAGGCTTTGGATTTGCCGATCAAGCTATATCACGAGAACAAGTTATTAAAGACTGGCCATTGGTTGCAGAAAAGGCGCAATGGTTGGTTGCGGGAACGATTCCTCTGGCTTCAGAAATATCATCAGGAGCCTTGTTGTGGTGTATTGAAAAAGCTTTGCATGCACGAATAAAGATTGCATTGGATCTTAATTGGCGCCCAACTTTTTGGCGAAACCATGTTTCAACAGTATTAGAGCCCTCTATGAAAGAAAAAAATCAAATATTTTCAATAATAAAAAACGTTTCATTAATAAAACTCGCAAAAGAAGAGGCTCAATGTTTTTTTAACACTTCTGATCCAACAGAAATTTCTTCATCTATCGCTCATAGACCATCTGTTGTTGTTACTGATGGATCAAATCCCATTTCATGGAGACTCAATAATCATACTGGCCAATCATTTGCGATTACCCCCTCGTCAGTGGTCGATACGACTGGAGCTGGTGATGCATTCACAGCAGGATTAATTTATAAACTCACATCTGTTGAGCTTGATCAAATAAGCCAACAAATGGCTGAAGAAATTATTCAATTTGGAATTGCATGCGGTTCTCATGTTTGCAAGGGTGTAGGCGCCATAGAGGCTCAACCTTATCTTGAGGATATTGATAATTTATTGGCTTTATCTAAAGGAGGAATCAGCTGAAAAAAACGGGATTGATTTTCTATGGAATATTCCAATTTTCCTCTCCAGGCATCAGTCATTTTAAGAGATAACCTCTCTGGCCATTCAACAACCATTAATGCACCCATGCATATAGATTCTTCTTCTTCTTGTAAAAAAAATTCGTTTGCCGCATTTGGTTCATCAATTCTATAAAGATCAAGATGAACCAATGGACGGTATCCACAAGGATAATGTTGGGATAAAGGAAAAGTTGGCGAAGTTATGGGCTCTTGAATTTTTAGACTTTTTGCAATTCCTTTAACTAATGTGGTCTTTCCTGCTCCAAGAGGCCCATATAAAAGGAGAATGCTTAGATCTGGAAATTTTTTTGTTAATGTTGAACCTAATGACATCGTAGATTCAGGTTTTTCTAGAGTCCAGCAGAAATTATGAGTCTGCTGAGCAGATGAATTAAAAACCTCGAATTGTTTTTCAGTATCTTTTTCCACAATCTCCCATAGAGAGTTCAATTTATGTTCGCAGCAACCAAGTCAAATCTCAACAGTATTGAGAAGAATCCTGATTACGTAGTTAAAGATATAAACGAAGCAGAATTTGGTCGAAAAGAACTTTTGATCGCTGAAACAGAAATGCCTGGTTTAATGGCACTTAGAAAAAAATATGGACCCGAACAACCATTGAAAGGGGCTTACATAGCAGGTAGTCTCCATATGACTATCCAAACAGGAGTTCTTATTGAGACCCTTGTTGCACTTGGTGCAAAAGTTAGATGGGCTTCATGTAATATTTTTTCTACACAAGATCATGCTGCTGCAGCTATTGCGAATTCAGGAGTCCCTGTTTTTGCTAAGAAGGGTGAAACATTAGATGAATATTGGGAGTATACGCACAAAATTTTTGAATGGGGAGACGGTGAATCAGCAAATATGATTCTTGATGATGGTGGTGATGCGACAGGATTGATTGTTTTGGGGAGCAAAGCTGAAGAAGATATTTCAGTTCTTGATAATCCCACTAATGAAGAGGAAATTGCATTATTTGCGTCCATCAAGAAGAAACTTTCGCAAGATCCAAATTTTTATTCAACAGCTAAATCTTTTTTAAAAGGAGTTACTGAGGAGACAACAACTGGTGTAGCTCGTCTTTACCAAATGGAAAAAAGTGGAGAACTTGTATTCCCAGCAATTAACGTAAATGATTCTGTTACTAAAAGTAAGTTTGACAATCTTTATGGTTGCAGAGAATCCTTGGTAGATGGCATCAAAAGAGCTACAGATGTAATGGTTGCGGGCAAGGTAGCGCTTGTTATGGGCTATGGAGATGTTGGTAAAGGTTCTGCTCAGTCTTTAAGGGGTTTAGGCGCTTCAGTGATGATTTCTGAGATAGATCCAATATGTGCCCTTCAAGCCGCAATGGAGGGTTTTAGAGTAGTTAGACTAGATGAAGTGGTTGAAAATGTAGATATTTTTGTTACCGCCACTGGAAATTTTCAAGTTATTCGTCATGAGCATTTGATCAGGATGAAGAATGAATCGATAGTTTGTAATATCGGCCATTTTGATAATGAAATAGAGGTTTCCTCATTAAAATCTTATGAATGGGAAAATATTAAACCTCAAGTTGACCATATAACTTTACCAAGTGGAAACAAAATAATTCTTTTAGCGGAGGGAAGATTAGTCAATCTTGGATGCGCTACCGGCCATCCAAGTTTTGTTATGAGCAATTCTTTTACCAATCAAGTATTAGCTCAAATTGAATTATTCAAATATGGAGTTAAATATTTAAATAAAGTTTATGTTTTGCCAAAACATTTAGATGAAATGGTGGCTATTCTTCATTTAGATAAGATTGGAGCAAAGTTAACAAAGTTAACAGCAGAACAAGCTGAATATATTAATGTTCCAATTGAAGGCCCCTACAAGACAGATCAATATCGTTATTAATTTTCTTTATACAATTTAAACCATATGGAAATATCTGAATTTATATCTTCTTTACCAGTATTAATAGGAAATGCAGTTGAGACTAACCAGTGGATTGGTTATGGGGCCATATTACTTGCAATGTTTTTGGAAAATTTAATTCCTCCAATTCCTTCCGAGTTGATTATGCCTCTTGGTGGCTTTTATGTTTCTCAAGGTCAATTAGATTTTTTACCAGTTGTGTTAGCAGGTTTAATAGGAACTGTTTTTGGTGCTTTGCCTTGGTACGGAATTGGCAGATTAGTCAATGAAGAAAGACTTGAGCAATGGCTTGAGAAGAATGGTCGTTGGATTGGAATTAATCCTCAGGAACTTGCTCGAAGTCGTAAATGGTTCAATAGGTATGGGGTATCTTTAGTCTTTTGGGGAAGATTAGTTCCTGGAATTCGTACTTTAATTTCAGTGCCTGCAGGGGTTGAGTTGATGCCCATGATTCCATTTCTAATTTGGACCACTGCAGGAAGCCTCATTTGGACCTTGTTTCTAACAATTACAGGTTTTTATTTAGGCGATAATTATGCAAATATTGAGATGTGGATTAGTCCTTTTTCAAGTTTCTTTAAGACAATTATAATTATAATTATATCTGGATCTTTAATAACTTTAATTTATAAAACTCTCCGTAAACTAATTAACAATTAAAAAAGATATTCTTAAAATGGAATTTCGTCATTACTCGTCGGCTGATTGAATGAATTGTTGTTTTGGTAATTATTATTTTCTGAATCTCTTTTTGATCCTAATAATTCAAGACGATCAACTCTAACAACTGGTTTATTTCTATCCTCTCCAGTATTACGATCTTTCCAACTATCTAGTTTGAAGCTACCAGTAATACCGATCAGAGACCCTTTTTTTACATAATCAGCGGCAACTTGGGCTTGTTTACCCCAGATTTCTAAATTGAACCAATCTGGCTCATCGTTTCGATTACGTCTATTTACAGCCATTGTTAGATTTGCTACTACAGTACCGGATTCAAAATATCTAACTTCAGGATCTCTTCCTGCTCTTCCAACAAGAGTGACTGAATTTATTGCCATCATTAATTCCTCTGTTTACTGGTTGCTAAATAATATATTTATCTTAGTTCAACTCTCTTTATGATGACTCAAATGATTGAAATCCGTGTTTTTTAACCGTTTCAAATTCTCCCGCGATATAGGGATTGATTTAGGTACAGCAAATACCTTGATTTATGTTTCTGGTAAGGGAATCGTATTGCAAGAACCATCAGTTGTAGCAATGGATTTAGAAGAAGGAGTTCCTCTCGCTGTAGGCGATGATGCGAAGTTAATGTTAGGGCGAACGCCAGGAAATATTCGCGCTGTTAGGCCGCTTAGGGATGGTGTAATAGCGGACTTTGATGCTGCTGAACAAATGCTTAAGACATTTATTCAAAAATGCAATGAGGGTAGAGGAATCATTGCGCCAAGACTAGTTGTGGGTATTCCTAGTGGCGTGACTGGTGTCGAGAGACGGGCAGTTCGTGAGGCTGGTCTTGCGGGAGCTAGAGAGGTGCATTTAATTGATGAACCTGTAGCTGCAGCAATTGGAGCATCTTTGCCAGTCACAGAGCCTATTGGAACAATGATCGTTGATATTGGCGGTGGTACTACTGAAGTAGCAGTTTTAAGTCTTGGCGGAACTGTTTTAAGTGAATCTGTAAGGGTTGCGGGTGATGAAATTAATGACTCCATCGCGACTTATTTGAAAAAAGTACATAACTTAGTAGTTGGTGAAAGAACAGCTGAAGAGATAAAAATTAAAATTGGATCAGCATTTCCATCCAATGAATTTGACCTCCAATCAATAGATGTCAGGGGATTGCATTTACTATCTGGTTTGCCCCGTTCAATTAATTTGAAAGGAGGAGATTTACGGGAAGCTATGGCAGAGCCTTTGAATAAGATTGTTGATGCTGTAAAGAGGACTCTAGAGAGAACCCCACCCGAACTGGCTGCAGATATTGTTGATAGGGGGATAATGCTGGCAGGAGGGGGAGCATTGGTTAGAGGCATTAGTGATCTGTTAAGTCATGAAACAGGAATTTTCACTCACGTAGCTGAGGATCCATTGTTGTGCGTTGTAAATGGCTGTGGTCTAGTTTTAGATGATTTTAAAAAAATGCGAAGAGTTTTAGATACGCCTGATTTCGCCAGAAATGTAATTAGAGATTGAACAATGATTAAAACCCGAAGGAAGATAGGGGTTCATTTGCTTTGGAAAAGTAGATTTTGGGTACTATTTTTAGTGTGTGCTTTGTTATTCGGGATTCGTTGGACAAAAGGAGCAGCATATTTAGATTTTTACTCTATTTTGTTAAAACCAATACTCCCTGGGACTGCTCAAAAAGAATGGATTAAGGAAGGAGAAAATATTGAAAAAAATATTCGATTAAAATTGCTTGAACAGGATAATACCCGATTAAGAAAAGCACTTTCTTTGAAAGAGTTTAATTCTGATCAAAGAATTTCAGCTGCTGTTATATCTAGATCCTCAAGGAATTGGTGGAAACAGCTAGAAATTAATAAAGGCTATAAAGATGGTGTTTTGAAAGGACAAACAGTAATTGGACCTGGGGGCCTAATTGGCCTGATTGATAGCACAACTCCACTTACTTCAAGAGTTAGATTATTGACAGACCCTGGACATCAGATAGGTGCTTGGATTGATCGAACTAAGCACCATGGAATTTTGACTGGGATGGGTACTAATAGACCAAAACTAATTTTCTTAAATAAAAATACTATAGCTAAAGTTGGAGATGCTGTTACTACATCTCCAGCGAGTACTTTACTACCCCCGAATTTAACAATTGGAATTGTTCAGTTTGTTGAAGAAAAAGCTTTGCCTTCACCTTATGCAATTGTGCAATTAACTGCATCACCTGAGGCAATAGATTGGGTTCAAATCTTGAAAGATAATGCCAAAAAATAATAATAATTTATTAATTTTTTTTACTATAATTTGTTTACAAGCTTGCATAATCACATCTCCTGATTGGCTTAAAATAAATGGAATAACTCCATGCTGGCCTGTTATTTTATTGTTGCCATTTTCACTTAAGAATAGTCCTTGGAAGGCTATGATGGCTTCAATTTTATTAGGAATCTTTATAGATTCTTTTACAATTAGTGATGTTTCATATATTCCATCTTTATTTCTTTTATCTCTAGTTTGGAGTACATATGGACTGCACAATAAAAAAATTGAATTATTTCTGAACATTGGTTTGATGGCTATCTTTGGAACTGCTTTTGTGGGCTTTTCTATTTGGGTTCAAAAAATTATTATATATAGCGTTTTAAGAAATAATTGGTTTCATTCTTGGTCAATTTATGTATTAATTTCCGAAGTCATAATTACTGGCTTAGTAGCTCCATTTGTCTGCTCATGGCTTATTTTTGCTTATAAAAGAAACTAATGAAAAATTTTTTTAAATCTTTAAAAATAGAATATATACTTACTTATTAATGGGGACTTTGTCTTCTAGATTGGTCAAAGGGCTTTGAATACCTGGCTTGAAGATGATATCTTCATATAACAAGAAGCCATTTCGACAGAAAATTTCGATGCTCCTGTCACTAAGGCAACAGCTAATCTCATGACCTGCATTTTGGTTGTAGATGATGAACCAGCAGTTTTGAAAGTCTTGGTCACAAGGCTTAATCTTGCTGGTTATCAAGTTTTATCTGCACAGGATGGAGAACAAGCACTCGAGGTTTTTCACAAAGAAGCACCAGATCTAGTTGTTCTGGATGTCATGCTTCCTAAAATGGATGGCTTTGCGGTTTGTCGAAGAATAAGAGCGGAGTCTTGCGTTCCAATCATATTCTTGACTGCTCTTGAAGCGATTTCGGAAAGAGTTGCAGGTTTGGATTTAGGCGCTGATGATTATCTGGCCAAACCATTTAGCCCTAAAGAGTTAGAAGCTAGAATCGCAACGATCTTGAGAAGAGTTGGACCAGCTCCTACTGTTGATGAGCCTAGAGAGGTTCCATCAGGTCAAGGAGTAATGAAACTTGGCGATCTTGTTGTAGACACTAATAGAAGGCAAGTTAGTAGAGGAGGAGAAAGAATAGGCCTTACATATACAGAATTTAGCTTGCTGGAATTATTATTTCGTGATCCTGGCCGTGTTGTGCCTCGTGCAGAAATTTTGGAACAGCTTTGGGGCTACCCTCCCAGAAGAGCCGCAGATTTAAGAGTTGTGGATGTATATGTAGCTCGTTTAAGAGGCAAGCTTGAGCCAGATCCAAGGAATCCTGAATTGATTCTAACTGTCAGAGGTATTGGTTATGCTTCTCAAAGAATGGGAGAATTTCCTACTGCTATTGCCAGTTAAAGATTAATAGCTCAATATTGATAGGTTTTCATTTGATATCGTTTATCCCTGCCGTATGTATGATTTGCCTTGTCTGACTTAAGAGATACCCGCCTCGAGAAGGCAAAAGTACTAAAAAGCCTTGGGCAAGGTCCGTATGGTTTGAATTTTCGCCCTACTGATTCAGCTAATGTTTTGCAGGAAAAATATAAAGACTTGCCAAAAGGCGAAGAACAAAAAGACGAAGTATCCATTGCAGGGCGTGTAACTTCTAGAAGAGTGATGGGAAAACTTGCTTTTTTCACTCTTACCGATGAGACAGGAACAATTCAACTCTTTTTGGAAAAGGCGACTTTAAATCAGAATGAAAATATCGAAAATTCCAACAATAATTTTGAGAATATAACCTCTCTTGTTGATTCTGGTGATTGGATAGGAGTTAGTGGAATATTAAGGAGAACAGATAGAGGTGAACTTTCTGTCAAAGTTTTCGAATGGTCAATGTTGTCAAAATCTTTGCAGCCTTTACCAGATAAATGGCACGGACTCGCAGATGTAGAAAAACGCTATAGACAAAGATATTTAGATTTAATTGTTAATCCTCAGTCAAGAAAAACTTTTAGAACTAGGGCGTTATTAGTTAGTTCAATTCGACGATGGTTAGATGAAAAAAAATTTCTTGAAATTGAGACTCCGGTTTTACAATCAGAAGCCGGTGGCGCGGATGCAAGGCCTTTTATAACTCATCACAACACATTGGATTTGCCTTTGTATTTGAGAATTGCAACAGAATTACATTTGAAAAGACTAGTGGTGGGTGGATTTCAAAGGGTTTATGAACTTGGAAGAATTTTTAGAAATGAAGGAATTAGTACTAGGCATAATCCTGAATTTACTTCTGTTGAAATTTATGAGGCGTTTGCTGACTATTTCGACATGATGGAATTGACAGAAAATTTACTTTCTTCAGTTTGCAAAACGATTTGTGGATCGACCAAAATTAATTATCAAGATCAAGAAATAGATTTGAAACCTCCCTGGAGAAGGGCCACAATGCATCAATTGGTTCAGGAATTCACTGGAATTGATTTTGAATCATTTGGGGAGCATGCTGATGATATTAGAGCTGAAATGCTTCGAAAGGGGCTTCAGGTGCCCGATAAGGCTGATAGCGTTGGAAAGCTATTAAATGAAGCTTTTGAACAAGTTGTTGAGCCTAAGCTTATTCAACCTACATTTGTAATGGATTATCCAATAGAGATTTCTCCATTGGCAAGAAAACATAGGGTTAAGAAAGGTCTTGTTGAAAGGTTTGAACTTTTTATTGTTGGTAGAGAGACAGCTAATGCTTTTAGTGAATTAATTGATCCAATTGATCAAAAAGAACGTTTACTTTTACAGCAGGCGAAAAAAGAAGCTGGTGACCTCGAGGCTCAAAGTTTGGATGAAGACTTTATTAATGCTCTTGAAGTTGGAATGCCACCCACAGGAGGCCTAGGAATAGGAATAGACAGGTTTGTAATGCTATTGACCGATAGCCCTTCCATTAGAGATGTGATAGCTTTTCCTCTTCTGAGACCAGAATCAAATTTAAAACAAACTGGAAAGTGACCCGTCAGAGTGGATAATAGGCGAGTAAGGATTTTGTTCAGATGAGTGGCGAGAGAGTTGGTTTCCGTTTCAAGCATGCAGATGCTGTTGTGAAAAGGAATCCCCAAGGGCGTTCAAGGCGCGGCTGGGTTATGGAACCTGTTGAGCAAACAACAAGCAGGGGTACAAAAATGCCTGCTTATCGCATTAGATGGAGAGATAGCGAGCGCCCTGAAATTGTTTTACAACATATGCTTATTGCTGACCCTGATCCAACACCTCCACCAGAAAATGTTAGTTTGGATGCTACTTGATAATAGCTAATTAAATTATTATTTTTCTTCTAAAAAAAATTTAGTAAAAACTAATAAGTATTTTCTTTTAAAAACTTTTTAGAGCATTAACTACATCCCTTTTGGAGTCATTAATTTTCTCTCTATCTCTCTTGTCATGTAGTTTTCGCCCTTTTCCTACTCCAATTTTTAATTTGATCCATGAGCCTTTGAGATAAAGACTTAAAGGGACTAATGCTAAACCTTTTCTTTCTAAATTGATTTTTAATTTTTCGATTTCTTTTCGGTGTGCAAGAATTTTTTTGATTCTAAGAGGTTCGTGATTGAAAAATTTACCAGCATGATTATGAGGTGATATATGAACATTATGAAGTTGAATTTGATTTTTCTTAATCAGGCAAAAACCATCTTTTAAATTTACTTTTCCAGCTCTAATAGATTTAACTTCTGTTCCAAGAAGCTCTAGGCCAGTTTCTAGTGTTTCTAGGATTTCGTATTCGTACCTTGCTTTTCGATTTTCAGCTAAGTGACGATTTCCATCATATGAGGAATTTTTTTTGGATTTTTTCTTTCCTTTTTTGCTCATTCTTCTATTTACCTCCATTTTTGTTGAGATGCCACTAACCTTCATTCATGGCAATTGTGTCTTCAATTACTAATCATTCTTCTCTTCCTAATGATAAAGGAGCGGAAAGATTGGTTGGTCCTAGTCTTTTAAATGAGGAGTTTAAATTATCTCAGCAAGATTCACTTAGGCCTAAATCTTTTCATGATTTTGTAGGTCAATCAGAATTAAAAAAAGTTCTTGAAATTTCAGTTAAGGCATCATTAACAAGAGGAGAAGCACTTGATCATTTAATGCTTTATGGGCCGCCTGGATTGGGAAAAACAACCATGGCTTTGGTTATTGCTGAGGAATTAGGCGTTAAAGCCAGAGTTACAAGCGCTCCTGCGCTCGAACGACCAAGGGATATAGTTGGATTATTGATCAATATGGAGCCACGTGAATTAATTTTTGTTGATGAGATTCACAGACTTAATCGCATATCACAGGAACTTTTGTATCCAGCGATGGAAGATAGAAGGTTGGATTTAACTGTAGGTAAAGGCACTTCATCCAGAATGCGATCAATTGAAATTCCTCCTTTTACGTTGGTTGGTGCTACAACAAAGCCAGCAGCGTTGAGCTCCCCGATGAGAGATCGCTTTGGAATAACTCAAAGACTAGATTTTTATAATTATTTGGAGCTTGAAAACATAATTAATAGATCTGCAAATCTTATAAATTTATCAATCACAGAAGACGCATCTCATCAATTAGCCAGAAGAAGTCGAGGTACTCCTAGAATTGCAAACAGGCTTATACGAAGAGTGAGAGATTATGCAGAAGTGCATTCCTCTTCAAAAGTTATTGATACTCAAGTTGTAAATGAAGCTCTTGATTTACATCGTGTAGATCAAAGAGGGTTAGATGCGACAGATAGGAGTTATTTAGGCTTGCTAGTTAAACAATATCAAGGCGGTCCAGTAGGGCTGGAAACTTTGGCTGCTGCGCTTGGAGAAGATGCAACCACTCTTGAAACTGTAGTTGAGCCTTATTTAATGCAAATTGGTTTTTTACAAAGAACTGCTAGAGGAAGGGTTGTTACTCCAGTAGCTGAGAAGCACTATCTTTTAACATCTTCTAATAAAAAAGAGAAATGATAAACATAAGAATTTTTCAAGTTTTACTTCTACTTTTGCTTTTTTTTGTTTTTGGTCCATTTCAGTCTCAAGCAAAGGCTCCACCAAAATTTTTATTCGAGAAAGCTCTCAAAGAAAGTAATGATGGTGATTTTATTCAAGCTGAAAAAGATTGGAGCTTTTACTTGAAAGACAATCCAAATGATGCAGCAGCATTAAGTAATAGAGGCAATATTCGTCTTGCTCTTGGTGATCCTCAGGGAGCCATAAGAGATCAAACTATGGCAATAAAAATTTCGCCTGAAGATTTAGACCCTTATTTGAATAGAGGAATTGCTGAAGAAGCTTTGCAGCGATGGAAGGACGCCAGTGAAGATTACAAATACGTTTTAAAGAAAAATCCTAAAGATGTTTCAGCTTTGTATAACTTAGGTAATGTGATGGGCTCAATGGATAATTGGCTTCAAGCGAAGAAATTTTTTTCTCAAGCTGCCTCGTCAAATAATGCTATTGCTATGGCTAGGTCGAGTGAGGCGCTTGCGATTTATCAATTAGGTGATCTTGAACTCGCTGAAAAAAAAATCAGAATATTAATCCGCAAATATCCCTTATTCGCAGATGCGAGAGCAGCATTAAGTGCGCTTCTATGGAGTAAAGGTTTCTCAGGTGAAGCCGAAAGTAACTGGGCTGCTGCTGCTGGACTAGATATTCGATATCGTGAGAAGGATTGGTTATTGAATATTCGTCGTTGGCCTCCAAGACCTACAAATGATTTGATTGCATTTCTTGCGTTGGAGGATAAATGAAAGATTTAGGAAAAAAAATTCAAGTTTTAACCAAGGAGATATTGCCTGATTTGATTCTGTTACGTCGTCATCTCCACGCTCATCCAGAGTTAAGCGGTCAAGAATATCAAACTGCTGCTCTTGTTGCCGGGGAACTTCGAAAATCAGGTTGGGAAGTAAAAGAAGCAGTAGGGAAAACAGGAGTGGTTGCTGAGATTGGCGAGGGAAGCGGACCTATTGTTGGCTTACGAGTGGATATGGATGCTTTACCAATTGAGGAGAGAACAGGTTTAGATTATTCTTCTTCAATTCAAGGCTTGATGCATGCATGTGGTCATGATTTACATACTTGCATTGGTTTGGGTGTGGCTAAAGTATTAGCAAAAAATAAATTTACAAATTCTAGAATACGAATCATTTTTCAACCTGCTGAAGAGATTGCTAAAGGTGCTAATTGGATGAGAGCTGAAAACGTTCTTGAAGGAGTCCAAGCTCTATTTGGTGTGCATGTTTACCCTGATTTGTCAGTTGGCAAGATTGGAATCAAAAGCGGCACTTTTACAGCAGCTGCGGCTGAATTAGAAATAGATATTTTTGGTCATGGAGGGCATGGAGCTAGACCCCACGAAGGAATAGATTCAATTTGGATTTCTGCAAAAGTTATTAGTGGACTTCAAGAGGCTATTAGTAGACGTTTAGATGCTCTTAAGCCAGTAGTTATTAGCTTTGGGAAAATTACAGGAGGGAATGCTTTTAATGTTATTGCTGAGAGGGTTAAGCTACTAGGTACAGTAAGGTGTCTTGATAATAATCTTTATGAAAAGTTGCCTCAATGGATTGAGAAAATAGTAAAAAATATAGCCTCTAATTACGGAGCTAAGGCTAATATAAATTTCAAGTCGATCGCTCCTCCAGTTTATAACAATCCAGAGTTGACTAGTTTGTTATCTACGTCTGCAAAGAATTTTATGGATGAAGAAAATATTGTTTGTTTAGAACATCCCTCATTAGGTGCTGAAGATTTTGCTTTCTTCTTGCAGGATGTTCCAGGGACGATGTTTAGATTAGGCGTTGCTGGGGATCAAGGTTGTGCTCCATTGCACAGTGGATATTTCTCTTTGGATGAAAGAAGCCTGGAATTAGGAATAAACATTTTGTCTCAAGCACTAGTCATGGCATCGAAAACTCATCAAGACATCTAGGTGCTTAATTTTATGAACAGATTGGGTAACCCATTAATCTCAATTTCAGCACCTTTGCTAATTTTACTAGCAATTACAGGCTTTTTACATAGAGAGGGCAAAGATAAGATCCAAGCCGTACCTGCTTTGGTTGTTGGAAGTGGATTGGTTTTGACAGGAGCGGTTAGAAGACTTAGGCGACGAAGAATGTTGTTTCTAGAGATAAAAAAAGATATGAATGATAAAAATGTTTAATTTCAAAATTTTTATCTAGAAAAACTTTAGGGTTTAGTTGTGCATTTCGAGCTAATTTGTATTTATCACTAGGGGTGCCATATTGCTTTGCTATATGGCTGAGATCACACCCTCTGAACTTGAACTGGTTTGAACCAGTTTAAGGAAAGTGAAATCTTGTGATCTTTATGCATATTGCTCCTTTTTTATTCAATAGCTTTTTAGTTCATGCGTAATTCATGGGTGGCTTCTAGAAAAGGTAAAACCAATGTTTCTCAGATGCATTTTGCTCGCAAAGGTGAAATCACTGAAGAGATGAGGTATGTAGCAAAGCGTGAGAATCTTCCTGAGTCTTTAGTTATGGAAGAGGTTGCACGAGGTCGAATGGTTATTCCCGCAAATATTAACCATTCGAACTTAGAGCCAATGGCAATAGGTATTGCCTCAACATGTAAAGTCAATGCAAATATAGGCGCTTCTCCTAATGCAAGTGATATTAGTGAAGAATTAAAGAAGCTTGAGCTGGCAGTAAAATATGGAGCAGATACTCTTATGGATCTATCTACTGGAGGAGTTAATTTAGATGAGGTACGAACTGCAATTATTAATGCCTCCCCTATCCCGATTGGTACAGTTCCTGTTTATCAAGCTTTAGAAAGTGTTCATGGTTCCATTTCAAGGCTAACTGAGGATGATTTTTTACACATAATAGAAAAGCATTGTCAGCAAGGAGTTGATTATCAAACTATTCATGCAGGCTTATTGATTGAGCATTTACCAAAGGTTAAAGGTCGTATTACAGGAATAGTTAGTCGTGGAGGAGGAATTCTTGCTCAATGGATGCTTTATCACTACAAGCAAAACCCTTTGTTTACTCGTTTTGATGATATTTGCGAAATATTTAAACGCTATGATTGTACATTTTCTTTAGGTGATTCATTAAGGCCTGGATGCCTGCATGATGCATCAGATGAAGCTCAACTTGCTGAGTTGAAAACCCTTGGTGAATTGACTAGACGTGCCTGGAAGCATGATGTTCAAGTCATGGTTGAAGGGCCTGGTCATGTACCTATGGATCAAATTGAATTCAATGTTAGGAAGCAAATGGAGGAGTGTTCAGAAGCTCCTTTCTATGTTTTAGGTCCATTGGTAACAGATATATCTCCAGGTTATGACCATATCTCAAGTGCGATTGGTGCAGCGATGGCAGGTTGGTATGGAACAGCGATGCTTTGTTATGTAACACCTAAGGAACATCTTGGGTTGCCAAATCCTGAGGATGTTAGAGAAGGTTTAATTGCTTATAAAATTGCTGCTCATGCAGCAGATGTTGCAAGACATAGATCAGGAGCTCGTGATCGTGATGATGAATTAAGTAAGGCTCGGAAAGATTTTGACTGGAACAAACAGTTTGAATTGTCCTTGGATCCAGAGAGAGCTAAGCAATATCATGACGAAACTTTGCCTGAAGAAATTTTCAAAAAAGCAGAGTTTTGTTCAATGTGTGGACCTAATCATTGTCCAATGAATACAAAAATCACAGATGAAGATCTTGATCAATTAAATGAACAAATAAAGCTAAAAGGTGCGGCTGAATTAACCCAAGTAAAGTTAAACAAAGAAAATTAGTTCTTTGTTTAACTTTACTTGGGTTAATTGGTCATGAACTAACTTATTGATTTTATTTGTTGAGAAGATTTCTAGATTTTTCTAATACGTTTTCAACTGTAAAACCAAATTTTTCCATACATAATCCACCTGGAGCAGATGCTCCAAAGCTATTCATAGTTACGCTGTCACCATCAAGACCAATATACTTATGCCATCCGAAGCTCTCGGCGGCTTCAACTACTAGGCGTTTTCTGATGCTAGAAGGTAAAACTTCTTCTTTATAACTCTCGCTTTGTTCTTCAAAAAGTTCAATGCATGGCATAGAAACCACTCGCACTTTTTTACCTTCTGCGGTTAGCTTTTTCGCTGCTTGCACACATAAATCAAGTTCAGTTCCAGTTCCTATAAGTATTAATTCAGGAGTGCTATCGCACTCTTCAAGTACGTATCCACCTAAAGCGACTTTATCTACGGATGAATTTTGTTGATTGACCATCCCCTGCCTACTGAGGCATAAGGAACTTGGTCTCTTACGATTTTTAATTGCAACTTTATAGGCACCACTTGTTTCATTTCCATCCCCTGGACGGAAAACCATCATATTTGGCATTGCTCTCAACGATGGAATGGTTTCTATGGGTTGATGTGTTGGTCCATCTTCACCAACACCTATAGAATCATGAGTTAAGACATAAATAACACCAAGCTCACTAAGAGCGGAAAGACGCATCGATCCTCTCATGTAGTCTGCAAAAACTAAGAAGGTGCCACCATAAGGAATTAAACCACTGTCGTGATAAGCAATCCCATTCAATATGGCAGCCATAGCATGTTCTCTGACCCCAAAATGTAAATAACGTTTTTCAGGACTGTCGTGTTGAAAAGATCCAGTTTCACCTTTTATATCCGTGTAATTAGAGTGAGTTAAATCAGCAGAACCTCCTATTAGTTCTGGAATGTTTGGACCAAGAGCACCTAGACATATTTGAGAATGTTTTCTAGTAGCGACCCCTTGGTCATCAGATGTATAGGTAGGTAAATCTTTGTCCCAGCCTTCAGGGAGTTCTCCTCTCAGCATGCGCTCAAATTGAGATGCTTCTTTAGGATATTTTGCTTTGTAATTGGCTAGGGTTTGATTCCACTCTTCTTCTAGTTGCGCACCTTTTTGAATGGCTTTTCGATATTGATCGTAAGCATCTTGAGGGACCTCAAAAGGTTTGTATGACCAACCTAATTGCTTTCTAGTTAGTTCTGCCTCTTCTTCGCCCAACGGGGCGCCGTGAATACCTGCAGTATCACTTTTATTAGGTGAACCATAGCCAATGGTTGTTGTTACTTTGATAATGGATGGTTGATCAGTTACGGATTTGGCTTTTTCGATTGCTTGAGATATGCCCTCAACATCAGTATTCCCCTCAGGAATTTCTTGTACATGCCATCCATATGCTTCATATCTTTTTAAGACATCCTCTGTAAATGAGACATCTGTTCTTCCATCAATAGTGATGTGATTATCGTCATAGAGCGCTATTAATTTACCAAGTTTTAAATGCCCAGCTAAGGAACAAGCTTCTGAGGAAATACCTTCTTGATTGCACCCATCACCCATAATTACATAGGTGTAATGGTCTACAACTGTTGAATCAGGCTTATTGAATTTTGCAGCAAGGTGAGCTTCCGCAATGGCTAATCCAACTGCATTTGAAATTCCGGCTCCCAAAGGTCCTGCAGTTACTTCAACTCCTGGAGTCTCGAAAGTCTCTGGATGTCCAGGAGTTTTAGCTCCCCACTGCCTAAATTCTTTTATATCTTCAATGGTGACAGATTCGTAGCCAGTCAAATGCAGAAGAGCATACAAAAGCATGCATCCATGCCCTGCTGAAAGTACAAATCTGTCTCGATTAAACCATTTTGGATTTTTGGGATTGTGACATAAGTGTTTGTCCCACAACGCATAACCCATAGGTGCGCAACCCATAGGCAAACCTGGGTGACCACTTTTGGATTTATTAATTGCATCAACAGCGAGCATCCTGATACTGTTTATGCAAAGTGTGTCTAGGGAAGTATTCAAGGCAACCATTTTGAATTAGTAAGTGGGGGAGAAGAAATTTAAGTGGAAAGCGAAAATGAAATTGATTTAGATCATTCGTCGAAAAGCCAGACAGACATTGTGACCGCCAAACCCGAATGAGTTAGATAGTACGACGCCTAATTTCTTTTCTCTTGCTTTGTTAGGCACATAATCAAGATCACAATTTGGGTCTGGATTGGAATAATTAATTGTTGGCGGAATTATTTCATGTTTTATTGCCAGAGCACAAGCAACAGCCTCAATTCCGCCAGACCCTCCTAGCAAGTGCCCAGTCATGGATTTGGTTGAGCTTGTAGGAATTTGATATGCATAATTTCCTAAAGCAGTTTTTATAGCAGATGTTTCATTGCTGTCATTGGCTGGAGTGCTAGTGCCATGAGCATTAATGTAATCAACTTCTTCGGGATTAATTTGCCCATCAATTAATGCAAGTTTCATAGCTTCTGCACCTCCCACTCCACCTGGAGTTGGAGAGGTAATGTGATGAGCATCACAAGTTGTTCCATAACCAATGATTTCTGCATGGATTGTTGCGTCTCTTTTTAGTGCATGATCAAGAGTTTCTAAAATTAGTACTCCTGCCCCTTCTCCAATTACAAATCCATCTCTATGAGAATCAAACGGTCTGCTCGCGGTTGAAGGATCATCATTTCTGAACGATAGGGCCTTCGCACTAGCAAATCCTGCAACTCCTAATGGAGTAATACTTGCTTCTGCTCCTCCGCAAACCATTGCATCTGCCTTGCCTAATTGGAGAAGTCTAAATGCATCACCAATAGCATTGGAGCCAGCGGCGCAAGCAGTTGAAACTGCTGAACTTGGGCCTTTGGCACCAATTGCAATAGCAGCTAGTCCCGTAGCCATATTGGGAATCATCATGGGAACAGTAAAAGGACTAACTCGACTAGCCCCTTTGTTGTTTAATACATGAGCTTGGGTTTCCATAGTCAGCAATCCGCCAACTCCAGAACCAATAATTACACCAATTTTTCCAGAATTTGAGTCGTCAATTATTAGCCCTGAATGATTCAAGGCTTCTTTTGCTGCAATGACTCCAAATTTTGAAAAACGGTCCCATCTTTTGGATTCTTTTGGCTCTAGTTTGCCAGTTGGGTCAAAATTTTTCACCTCTGCTGCAAATCTGCATGCATGTGATGAGGCATCAAAGAGTGTTATTTGATCTACCCCATTTTGCCCGGATTGAAGCCCTTTGAGGTAACTTTCGAGGTTGTTGCCAATTGGAGTAATGGCGCCAAGACCTGTAATAACAACTCGATGGAGTTTCTCCATCATTTAGACCTCAAGACTGTTTTTCTTCGATGTATTTGACTGCATCCCCAACAGTGGCAATGCCTTCGGCTGCCTCGTCAGGGATCTCTATGTCAAATGCCTCTTCAAGAGCCATAACTAACTCAACGGTGTCGAGAGAGTCAGCTCCAAGGTCGTTTTGGAAATTTGAATCCGGTTTTACTTCACCGGCTTCAACGCTTAGTTGTTCTGCGACAATAGAACGAACTTTTTCAAGGATTGCTTCCTGGGACATAACCTTCTTAGACCTGACTTCCAATACTACGGGTTAGAGTGTCGAGTTAACAAAAGTGACGGCATTGCAACTATTTTTTTTTATGTAGCGAAACGTAAGTATAGTTTTATACATCAAGGAAATAAGGGTTGTTAATTTGTCACACGCCGTCAAAATCTATGACACCTGTATTGGCTGCACCCAATGCGTAAGGGCTTGTCCACTGGATGTTCTTGAAATGGTTCCCTGGGATGGCTGCAAAGCTTCACAGATAGCTTCATCTCCAAGAACAGAAGATTGTGTTGGATGTAAGAGGTGTGAAACTGCTTGTCCAACTGATTTCCTTAGCATTAGGGTTTATTTGGGTGATGAAACAACTAGAAGTATGGGTTTGGCTTACTAAAAATTAGTATTTTTCTCTACTAAGGTTTATTTTATATAAATAATTTGTGGTGCTAACTAAAATATATGTGTGGAATATTTGCTGTTATTGGATCAAGAGAAGTTTCTCCTTTGCTTATTGATGGATTAAGAAAACTTGAATATCGCGGCTATGACTCAGCAGGGATAGCAACAATTGATAATTTTAATAAAGATCAAATTGAAAAACTAAATGTTACAAAATCCAAAGGAAAGCTGATTCATCTTTCAAATTTAATTAAAAAAAAGCCTCCAAAAGGTCATGTAGGTATTGCCCATACCAGATGGGCTACTCATGGAAAACCTAACGAAATAAATGCTCATCCTCATCTTGATTCCTCAGGTCAAATTGCAGTGGTTCAAAATGGAATTATCGAAAATTATAGAGATTTATCTGAAAGCTTGAAAACCAAAGGAATTAAATTGACCTCCGAAACTGACACTGAGATAATTCCACATTTAATCGGTCTTGAGATTGAAAAGTCTTTAGCAAATGGACTGTCCTCTAATGAACAAACATTCTTAAAAGCTGTTCAAAAGGTTTTGACTCTTTTAGAAGGGACTTATTCCATAGCAGTGATTTGGTCTCAGGTTCCCAACGCCATAGTAGTCGCCATGGAACAAGCGCCTCTAGTTATTGGCTTTGGTGAAGGTGAGTTTTTTTGTGCAAGTGATACACCAGCATTAGTAGGATTTACCAGTACATTTTTACCTTTAAGGGATCATGAAATTGCACTTTTAACTCCATTAGGAATTGAACTTTATGATAACGAGGGAAATAGGCAGCACAGATCACCATCGCTTTTAAAGGGTACGCAACTTTTGGCGGATAAAAGAAATTTCCGTCATTTTATGCTTAAAGAAATTTATGAGCAGCCAGAGACAGCACAACAATGGATAGATAGATTTTTGCCGATGGATTTATCCTCGGGAAATTCAGTTGCTTTGCCGATTTCTAAATCTACCTTAGAGAAGATAGAACAAATTCAAATACTTGCCTGTGGGACTAGCAGGCATGCGGGAATGGTTGGTTCGTATTTGTTGGAACAGTTTTCAGGAGTTCCTACAAAGGTATATTTCGCAAGTGAATTTCGATACGCTCCTCCTCCACTTTCTCCCAATACTTTGACAATAGGAGTCAGTCAATCGGGCGAAACAGCAGATACGTTAGCTGCGTTAAGGATGGAAAAGGAGAGACGAGGTGCAACTAAAGATGCTAATTATGCTTTTCATCAATTGGGAATTACAAATAGAGTTGATAGTTCTTTTGGTCGCGAACTAGATAATGTTATCGATATTGGGTCTGGTATTGAAATAGGTGTTGCAGCAACCAAAACCTTTCTTGGTCAAATGTTGTCCTTCTATGGTTTGACAATTTTATTTGCCTCTCATAGGAAAAAAAGAACCCCTCAAGAAATTTTAGATCTTTCTAATGATTTGAGATTAATTCCTAAACAGCTAACAGATCTAATAAAAAAACATGATTCTCTCTCTAAGGAAATTGCACATTTGTTTGCTGAAACAAAGGATGTGATTTTCTTAGGTCGAGGAATAAATTATCCAATTGCACTTGAGGGCGCTCTTAAACTAAAGGAAATAAGCTATATCCATGCTCAAGGCTATCCAGCTGGCGAGCTAAAACACGGACCAATAGCACTTTTAGATCAACATGTTCCAGTGGTGTCTGTGGCAGTTCCTGGAGTCGTTTATGAAAAAGTTCTCAGTAATTCGCAAGAGGCTAAAGCTAGAGATGCCCGTTTGATTGGGGTGTCTACTAATGGACCGGAATCGGAAATGTTTGATGAATTATTTACTATTCCAAAAGTTACTGAATGGGTTAGTCCTTTATTGACTGTTGTACCTTTACAGTTATTTAGTTATCACATAGCAGCACATAAAGGTTTAGATGTTGATCAGCCTAGGAATTTAGCAAAAAGTGTAACCGTGGAATAAAAATTTTTAATTCTGCATAACTTGATATAATTAATTTCCACCAATTTCTATTAATCAAATATACTTTTGCTTACTAATATTTTTTTATTCTGCCATAACAATCTTCAAAGCGAATGATATCTTCTTCATCTAAATATGTTCCACTTTGAACTTCAATTAGCTCAAGTTTCATTTTTCCTGGATTGTTTAACCTATGCTTGCAACCAAGGGGGATAAATGTACTTTCATTTTCACTTAAGAGTTGTTTTTCACCATTTTTTTCGATTAATGCTGTTCCATTAACTACAATCCAATGTTCAGCTCGATGATGATGCATTTGTAAAGAAAGAGAAGCATTTGGTTTTACTTCTATAAGCTTAACTAACCATCTATCTCCCTCAACAATTGTTGTGTAGTTACCCCATGGTCTATATATTTTTCTGTGTATTTTAGCTTCTGGAAAGTCTAATGAACTGAGACTTTTGACTATATTACCAATATTTTGAGATTGATCTCTACTTGCTACTAATACAGCATCATTTGTATCTACAACTATTAGATTTTCTATTCCTATTCCTACAATTAGTCTTTGTTGACTTTGTAAATAACAGTTTTTACTTTTTTCAGCTATTACTCTACCATTTATATAATTTCCATCATTATTTTTTCGACTTATATCCCATAAAGATTTCCAACTACCTATATCACTCCATCCTACATTTAAAGGCAGAACGGTTCCCAATTTTGTTTTTTCCATCACTGCAATATCTAAAGAAACTTTTGGACATTTCTTGAATGATTCTGTTTCTAATCTTAGAAAATCAAGATCTTCTTTATCTTTCTCAATAGCAATTTTGCAATAATTTATTATTTCAGGAGAGAATTTTTCTAATTCACTTATTATTGAACTCGCTTTAAAAAGAAACATACCACTATTCCAAGTGTAGCGAGAATCTTTGATTAATTCTTCAGCTAAATCTTTATTAGGTTTTTCTATGAATTTATTGATTTCTAAACCAGTTATTTGATCTTTTTCAATAGGTAACTCTTTTGCTTCAATGTACCCGTAACCAGTTTCAGCAGATGTCGGAACAATACCAAAAGTTACTAGTCTTCCCTGTTTTGCATATGTTTTTGCAGATTGAATTACTCTTTTAAATTTAGCGATATTTTCTATTAAGTGATCAGCTGCCAAAATTAACAGCAAGGGATCTTTGCCTGAAGAAATTGCTTGAAGAGCAGCAACTGCTATTGCTGGAGCTGTGTTACGTCCTACAGGCTCCAGAATAATTGCTTGAGGATTAGTGTTTATCTCTCTAAATTGCTCTGCAACTATAAATCTATGATCCTCATTACATATCAAAATAGGATTTTCAAGTCCCTCTAAACCTATTAGCCTTTCATAAGTTTTCTGCAAAAGAGTTTTCTTGGTTCGTGAATCTAATGCTAGAAATTGTTTGGGATAGCTTTCTCTAGAAAGTGGCCAAAGTCTTGTTCCTGATCCACCACTAAGAATGACAGGAATAATTGAGTGCTCAGTTATTGCCATAGATAACTTTTTAATTCTTGTTTGAAGTTCTGATTAAAAACCTGAATGATAACTAGAGTTCCAATAAGCCAGGAGGCGGATTGATCAGCAGCCATTTGTTTTCGATTTCTATTTCTGGGACAATTTCTTTAACAAAAGGTACCAAAACTTTTTTGCCTTCAATTAACTCTATCTCTAGAAGGTCATTTCCTCCCTTGATTAAGTCAGTTACATAACCAATTAGATTCTTTTTTTGTCCTTTCTTAACTTCTAAACCAATTAAATCAAAGTAATGATATTCATTTTTTCTAAGCCTTGGTCTGCTATTAATTGGTATGACTAATTTCCAACCAATAATTTCCTCTGCAGAACTCCTATTCGATACTCCCTCGATAGAAAGTACATAGATTTCTTTTCCAGGAATAAGCTTTCCTTTTGTTAATTTGATTTCAGTGGGTAATTCGTTATTTTTTTGAATCCATCTTTTCCCTGGCTTTGTAAATCTTTCAGGAAAGTCGCTGCTAGGTTTTATTCGAATATCTCCTCTTAAACCCTGCGGGGCAACAATTTCACCTATTGACATCCATTTATGTTTTTCGATCATTTTTATGAGTAGACTTTTTTAATAGTTTATTTGAAGATGTTTAATTATGACTAATTCAAAAGATCCTATTCTCCCTGGGACAACAGTAACTGTTGATAACCAAGAGTCAATTTACAATGGTTATGAAGGGTTTGTTCAACGAATAAGTGGTGATAAAGCCGCAGTGCTTTTTGAAGGGGGTAATTGGGATAAATTATTAACACTTCCCCTGAAAGATCTTGTGAAAAGCTAGTTCATTATTTTGCTAAAGAAATTAGTTATTGAGCAATCACATTATTCTCGCAATATTTCAATGCTTTACTAGCTGCGTCTTTTTCTGCTTGTTTCATTGATTTTCCCCAACCTTCAGCTATTGATCGATTTTTGATATAAACAGTGCAAAAAAATCTTTTAGGATTGTCATGTTTTTTGTCAATTTCAATTGTTTTATATACGGGAATTAACAAACCTTTACTTTGAGTTAGTTCCTGAAGCGCTGATTTGTAATTTTTCTTGTGCGGATCACTTAGGACTTCTTGACTTTTCTCATCCCAGAATGGAATAAGCCAATCTCCTATAGGCTCTAAAATCTTGAGACTTTCATATAAAGCACCGATTAATGCCTCAGTTGCCTCTGCTTGAATAGTTGCATTTGCTGATTTGTCTGTAAGGGCTTTGCCCCCAATTATTAATACTTTTTTGATTTCTATTTTTTTACCAACTTCCTCTAGCCATTGATCACTTACAAGATGTGAACGAAGTTCAGATCTTTCACCTACCCGCATATAAGGATATTTATTTTTTATGAAATCTGATGAAATAAGTCTTAGAACTGCATCTCCAAGAAATTCAAGATTTTCATAATTAATTTTATGATTTGCCGAACTATGAGTCAGTGCTTCATTAATATATAAAATATTATTTAGTTTTTCATTAGTAAACTCCTCTTTATATTTTTTATCTAAATTTAGGCTTTTAATAAAATTAATTATTTCTTCAACCCTTTGTTTTGAGATTTTCATAATGATTCAATGCATATAATTTAAGTGATAAAAAAGTTTTTGAATGTAATTTTTTTGTGTAAACTTAATAAAGTGAAAGCAGGTCATAAGCCGGGTTCTGTTCATTCTTCTTTCTTTCGAAATGGAATGGGTAATCATCTATCTGGGACTAACGTTACCGATAGCCTCAAGCGGCTCTCCTTAAGGGCAAGGTCTATGGCCTCCATTGCCCCTCGCCTTGCTCCTAGCCGGGGTTTACCTAGCCAGCACCTCTCGATGCTGCTGGTGCGCTCTTACCGCACCTTTGCACCCTTGCCGCGCTTGTTGGGCTTTCCCCATTAAGCATTAGGCGGTGTGTTTCTGTGGCACTATCCTCACGGTCACCCGCACTGGGCATTACCCAGCAAGCCTGGCCAAATAGGAGCCCGGACTTTCCTCAATAGAATGATTCAGCTTGATGCTGAAGTTCAATTGCGATCACCTCCCCTGCTTTCAATACCATCATGCCTCAAGGCATAATTAATTTCAGGGGGCTGTAGCTCAGTTGGATAGAGCGACGGTTTCCTAAACCGTAGGCCGTGGGTTCGAGTCCCGCCAGCCCCGTGCGAAAAACGAATTAAAAATGAAAATATGAAGTCCTACATGTGGTGGGTGTGCAAAAACATTACTCTCTCGCTAGCGTTAGTGCAGTGAATAAGTCAACATGGCACAGCTTCACGATCTTCGCTTACGATTACTTGTTCAACAGGAGAGTGAGCACATATCTAACTCTCAACCGAGTGATTTAGATTTATCAATTGTTCAAGCTCGATGCTTATGTTGGCTAACACTTTTAGCCGAAGCTCATGAAGATCAAGCTAATGATGCGGAAGGAAGAGGTGATACGGAGCAAGCAATGGGTTGGTTTGCTGATTCAATGAGATTACGTGATGTTATCCAAGTGGTTACTAGTATTGAAATACCACTGCCTGAAAGCTCTGAAATAGATAATAATGAAGACGGAGGAGACTTATTTAGTGGTGAGCCCCCTATGTCGGCCTAAGAAATGCAATGATGGTTTTGAGCTGCCTCGATGAAGGTGCCTGAAGAACCATGCCAATGTGCAGATTGCCTCAGATTCTATAGAGAACATGATCGTTTAATTAGAGAGTTTCCCACTTTGCGTCAACAGCAGGAGATCAATTGGGCTGCGCTTCAGTCTTTTAGGACTTTAAGTGGCCGAGTTTTAGAAGATTTGCAAAAGAAAATTGATCCCAACTCATCCAATCAATCTGAAGAAAGTTGTAAAACACAAACTAACAAGAAAAAAGAAAAATCAATTACTCAGGTAATCTCTGATCTTGAAAATATTAATGCTCATTTATATTCGATTGAAGCTTTAATGGAAAGAATATTTGATGTCAAAGTTCCTGATGAGATTGAGGATACGTTTAGAGAGATCGCTGGTGAACTTGCTCCAGACCCATTGAATATTGATCGTTTAAGGTTGAATAGATTATTACATCAAACCCCAGACTTGCCTGATAAATAGTTATTTATTTTTCGCAGCTTATCTCCACAGGTAACGGTTTAACTTTCCATATTGATTGACAATATTCTCTTATGGATCTGTCTGATGAGAAAAAACCAGACCTTGCTGTATTTAATAGTGCCATGCGGTTCCATTTTTTGCTTTTTTTCCAAGCTTTACTAACCTCATCTTGTGCACGAAGGTAATCATCAAAATCGGCCATAACAAAGAAAGGATCGTTGCCGGTTAAAATATTTATTATTGGTCTAAACAGCTCACTATCTCCGTTACTAAAATGACCAACTTCTATTAACTTAAGAGTTTCTTGTAGTTCATTTGATTTTGTAATAAAGCTATTTGGATTATATCCTTGATCTCTTAATTCCATAATTTCCGATTCTGTCTTTCCAAACAAAAAGAAATTTTCAGCGCCAACTCTTTCTCTGATTTCTACATTGGCTCCATCAAGTGTACCAATTGTTAAAGCACCATTCATGGCGAATTTCATATTTCCAGTTCCTGAAGCTTCTTTACCAGCGGTTGAAATTTGCTGAGAAAGATCAGTCGCTGGATAGACTTGCTCACCTAGCTTCACATTGTAGTCAGGAAGAAAAACTACTCTTAGTAATCCATCCATATCAGGATCTGCATTAACTACATCTGCTATTCCATTGATAAATCTAATCATTAACTTTGCCATGAAATAACCTGGCGCAGCTTTACCTCCAAAAATTATGGTACGAGGTGCAATGTTTTTTGTTATTCCATTTTTAATTCTTAGATATTGTGCAATGACTTGCAAAGCATTTAAATGCTGTCTTTTATATTGGTGAATTCTTTTAACTTGAACATCAAATAGACTTGAGGGATCTACTAAAACGCCAGTTTGCCTATGAATGTAACCAGCTAGTTTCCTTTTGCCAGAGAGCTTAGCTGATGCAAAAAGATCTAAAAAAGTAGAGTCATTTTCTTTTTTTTCTAACTCTAGTAATTGGTCCATATTAGTAATCCAATTGGGACCAATCTCTTTATCCAGAAGTTTAGAAAGCTCAGGATTTGCTAAAGCAACCCATCTACGTGGAGTAACTCCATTGGTTACATTCGTAAATTTTTCAGGCCAGAGTTCTGCAAATTCAGGTAATAACTGTCTCTTGATTAAATCAGAATGTAGCGCAGCTACTCCATTTACATGGTGTGCTCCAATTGTCGCTAAATGTGCCATCCGTATAGCTTTTCCACCTTCTTCATCAATTATGGAAAGCTTCCTCAAAATTGAGTCATTACCTGGATACTTTAGTCTTACTTGTTGCAAGAATCTTCTATTTATTTCATAGATAAGTTCTAGATGTCTAGGTAATAAGTTTTTAAATAGGCTCAGGTCCCACTTTTCTAGAGCTTCGGGCAATAAAGTGTGGTTTGTATATGCTACGGATCTATTGGTGATTTCCCAGGCTTTATCCCAATCCAATCTATGTTGATCGATTAAGAGTCTCATTAACTCTGCAACAGCAATTGCTGGATGGGTGTCATTCAGTTGAACTGTCCAGTGGTTTGGGAATTCCTCAACAGCTATTGACCTCTTCTCTAAGCTTCGAAGCATATCTTGTAAAGAACAACTTACAAAAAAGTGTTGTTGTTTTAAACGTAATCTTCTTCCTTCATCAGTTCCATCATTTGGGTAAAGAACTTTTGAAAGAGTTTCTGATGCTACTTTCTCTTCAACAGCACCGTAGTAATCGCCAATATTGAAAGCATAGAAATCAAAACTTTCAGTTGCATCAGCTCTCCATAACCTCAATCGATCGCAGCTATTTACTCGATAACCAAGAACAGGCACATCATGTGGAACACCTATCGCATGCTCGCTTGGAATCCAACGAGAGCGATAGTTTCCATTGTCATCCGTATAACTCTCAGTTTGCCCACCAAAACCGACTAAGCAAGCTTCATCTGGTTGTGGTAATTCCCAGGGCCATCCACCTTTGAGCCATTTATCAGTAACTTCTACTTGCCAACCATCTCTTATCAATTGGTTGAAAATACCAAATTCGTACCTTATACCGTATCCAACTGCAGGGACCTGAAGACTGGCAAGTGATTCCATATAGCAAGCTGCAAGTCTCCCTAATCCTCCATTCCCAAGCCCAGGTTCTTCCTCTACTTCCAAAATCTCATTTAAAGATTCAATTCCAAACCTTTTAAGAGCCTCCTCAGCCTCTTTTTTGATTCCTAGATTTAGTAAATTATTATTTAGTTGAGGTCCTATTAAGAATTCAGCTGAAAGATATGCAACTGTTTTTTGAGGTCTTGCTCGGATTGTTTCTTGGCTCGTTAAGTATCTACTCATTAATCTGTCTCTAACAGCAAAGCTCAAAGCCATATAGAGATCTCTCAAGCTCGCCGATGTGGCAAGTTTTCCAAGAGTAAAAAAGAGATGCTCAGTCATTCCATCGAAGACTGCATCAGCATCCATGCCAGCCCGAACAGGATCTGCATAGCATCCTGGGGTCGGCAGACGCAGGTCTAGTGACTGGGAGCTGCTCATAAAGGCATCAAATGTTCCCGGACGCTAGCCAATAAAGCCTTGTTAATCAGTTAGTAACTTCAGATCCACACCTTATCGATTAAGTCACCTTTGATACTTATGCCAAATATGCCCTGTGATTAGGTAATTTATGTCTTAAAGAAAAGGCTTTTCTAGAACACCTGATGGTATTAACTCCTTTAGTCTCAGTACTAAATACTCATGATGTTGAGGTTGCGGAAACACTTATAGGGGTCATTAATTTCTTAATGATCTTTGTCGCTGCAAGAACTTTGGCTGAAATCTTAGTTCGACTAAGTTTACCTACAATCGTCGGTGAACTTCTTGCGGGAGTTTTAATTGGTGCCTCAGGATTACATCTTCTATTGCCGCCAAGTGCGCATGCTGAATTAAACCAAGGCTTTGTTTCCGTTATTAGCACACTTGCTTCAGTACCCAAAGAAGCAGTCCCGGATATTTATTTTGAAACTTTTCCATCATTACAAGCCGTAGCAACTTTAGGTTTGTATGCCTTGTTATTTCTAACCGGTCTTGAAAGTGAACTAGAGGAACTTGTAGCAGTTGGAGCCCAAGCTTTCACAGTTGCAATGGCAGGCGTGATTTTGCCATTTGCTTTTGGAACATTTGGATTAATGTTTATTTTCCAAGTAGATATAATTCCTGCGATATTTGCTGGTGCATCCATGACAGCGACCAGTATAGGTATTACTGCAAGTGTTTTTGGTGAGCTTGGTTATTTAAAAACTCGTGAGGGTCAAATCGTTATTGGCGCAGCAGTATTAGATGACATACTTGGAATTGTTATTCTTGCTGTTGTAGTAGCCCTTGCAACGGGCGGATCATTGCAAATTGCTCCTATTGTGAAATTAGTACTAGCTGCAACTGTATTTGTATTTGCTGCTATTGCTTTGAGTCGCACAGCTGCTCCAGCTTTTGATTGGTTACTTGAAAGACTTAAAGCTCCTGGGGCTGTTGTTGTGGCTTCGTTCGTAATTTTAGTCTTAAGCTGTTTTGTTGCTACTGCTATTGGTTTAGAAGCTGCTTTAGGTGCTTTTGCTGCAGGTTTGATTCTTAGTAGTTCAAAAAATAATCATGCAATTCAACAATCTGTTTTGCCATTGGTATCGCTCTTCGCAACTATTTTCTTTGTACTTGTTGGAGCAGGCATGGATCTTTCTGTAATCAATCCTCTTGATCCACAGAGTCGCTCTGCACTAATTGTCGCTGGTTTCTTATTTATTGTTGCAATAGTTGGAAAAATTGCAGCAGGTTGGTGCTTTGTAATTGATAAACCAACTAACAGATTAGTAGTTGGCTTGGGAATGATGCCTAGAGGTGAGGTTGGATTGATTTTCCTAGGATTGGGAACAAGTGCGGGCTTACTTACTCCTTCTCTCGAGGCTGCAATATTGTTAATGGTTATTGGAACAACATTTTTAGCACCAGTTTTGCTAAGAGTTGTTTTGAAAGATAAACCCCCTTCAGGAGGCAATTCTATTCCGGATGAGATTGCAGCTGATCCAGTTGGTTTAGTTTAGAAACCATCGAAAACTCTATTAAAAAAGGTGAGGAAATTTCGAAAAAAAAAAAAAAATCACTAATCTTTTTCTATCAATGATTTACTAGGATCTCCAAATGTCAGTTTATTCTTAAATGGTTTCCTCAGTTTTAGAAAAAAATCTTTCTGATTGGAAATTCTTAGGTCATTCTGTTCACAGCTTGAGCATTATTCCTGAAGCTCATCAAACCAAGACCGATGAAGAAAAAGGTCCAGCAATTCTTTTAATTCATGGCTTTGGTGCCTCTACAAAGCATTGGAGGCACAATTTACCTGTATTAGGAAAAAAATATGAAGTTCACGCATTAGATCTTCTTGGGTTTGGGAAAAGCTCTAAACCCGTTGGTCTTGCTTATGGTGGACCACTTTGGAAAGATCAAATAGTTGCTTACGTAAAAGAAAATATTGGGAGGCCTACCATACTTGTTGGTAACTCTCTAGGGGGATATGCTGCGCTAGCGAGTGGTGCGGCTTTGGGTTCTGAAGCAGCGGGTGTGGTTTTATTAAATGCTGCTGGTTATTTTAGTGAAGATAAGAGACCCACTTCAGGAGTTTGGGCGACAGCTAGAAAAACTGTTGCTGGTATATTCCTAAAAAATGCTCTATTGCAAAGAATAATTTTTGAAAACCTTAGACAGCCTTCAACAATTAAGCGAACTTTAAATCAAGTTTATATTGATACATCTAACGTTGATGATGAATTAGTAGAAGCGATTCGAAAACCATCTTTGGATGCGGGCGCTTTTAATGTCTTTAAAAGTGTTTTTGATCCCGCAGGACCTCAGGGAAGACCACTTGATGAATTGTTTGCTCAATTGAAGGCACCATTGTTATTGCTTTGGGGCAATAGAGATCCTTGGATGAATGCACCTGGTAAAAGAGCTACTTATAAAAAATACACTCCTGAAAATACGAAAGAAGTTGTTTTGGACGCTGGCCATTGCCCACATGATGAAGTTCCCGATCAGGTTAATTCCGCTCTTTTAGAATGGATTAATAATCTTTAACCGATGACGGTCAGTTTCGAAAAAAAGACAAGTCCTTATCCGCACTGGGAATATTCAAATCCTGAAATCGATTCATTAATAAGAATTGTCCCTGAAAGAGGAGGATTGATAACTGAATGGCTCAGCGAAGGGAAAGAACTTTTGTACTTTGATTTAGAACGTTTTCTGGATAAAGATAAAAGTGTCAGAGGAGGTATACCTATCCTTTTTCCCATATGTGGTGACTTGTCTGAAGACTATTTAATTGGTGGTAAGAAATACTTTTTAAAACAGCATGGTTTTGCAAGAGATTTGCCTTGGTCAATTAATTTATTAAAAGATAAATTAGGAATAAGACTAAAACTAACTGATACTAAAGAATCACGTTCTTGTTTTCCCTTCACCTTTACTCTTTTGATGGATGTTTCCCTGAAAGAAAAAAGTCTTAAAATATCAGTTAAAATCTATAATCAGAGTCAAGATTCTATGCCTTTCAGTTTTGGCTTTCATCCATATTTTCAAGTTTCAGATACAAAAAAAATAAAGATAGATGGGTTGCCTGAAAAATGCATTGATCAAACTAATATGAAAGTTACTTATGCCTCTGACCAAATACGAATTTTAGATAAAGGAGTTGACTTTCTTTCTTACCCTTCTTCTTCGGTGAAACTTTTCGATTGCTTATCTAGGAATGTTATTGAATTAATTCAGCAAGAGCCAATGGATACAACAGTCATATGGACTGATCCTCCAAGGGATATGGTTTGTCTTGAACCTTGGACTAGCCCAAGGAATTCACTGGTGACTGGAGATAGAAGACTTGAAATTAAACCAGAAGAATATATAGAATTATTTACCACTTTTAAGCATAATTCTTTCTAATTATTTAAGTTTTTGATGAGTATAATTTTTCACTAATTAAATTGAATTTATAATTTTGTGTATGACAAATATTTCAATATTCTGTTCGTTTTTGCATCTATGATCAATATATTATAGATTCATCCTTCATGAATTTGTGATGAATAATGTTAGGAGCAGATGTTTCCTCTCCAGGCGTACTTAATATTGATGACCTCAGGTCTAGAGCTAAAAATCGTCTACCGGCAATGGTTTTTAACTATATAGATAGTGGTGCAGATAGAGAACAAACACTTTCACAAAATTGCAACGCATATAATGAAATTTTATTTAGACCTAGATGTGCAGTCTCTGTGCCTTCGTGTGATCTTGGAATATCTGTTTTAGATCAGAAATTTCAACTTCCTTTCTTGTTGGGACCAGTAGGGAGTAGCAGAATGTTTTATCCCCAGGGAGAAGTTGTTGCAGCTAGAGAGGCAGGAAAAGCTGGAACTGGATATACTTTGTCGACTCTCTCTGGTTGTTTATTAGAAGATGTTAAAGCTGCTACTGACGGGCCAGCTTGGTATCAGCTTTATTTACTAGGTGGAAAAGAAGTCGCCTTAAAAACAATTGCTAGAGCTAAAGAAGCAGGATTCTCAGCAATAGTTGTAACCATTGATACACCCGTATCTGGTTTAAGGGAAAGAGATATGCGATCCGGAACCCAACAGCTTTTATCTATGAATCCTTTTGAGATGTTTCCTTATATTCCTCAAATATTAGTGAAACCATGCTGGATGACTCAATGGTTAAGTGATGGAGGCTTGATGAGTTTTCCAAATGTTCAACTTGATGATGGCCCTATGGGATATACGGCAATTGGTCCTGCTTTAGAGCAATCAGTTGTTACCTGGGAGGATCTTCAATGGATAAGAGAGGCGTGGGGTGGAAAAATTATAGTTAAGGGTATACATATTGGTGATGATGCAAAAAAAGCGGTAGAGCTAGGAGCTGATGCGATCGTTATTTCTAATCATGGAGCCAGGCAACTTGATAGCGTTGCTCCGACGATCCGCGTTTTGCCCGAAATTTTAGCTGCTGTTGATGGGAAGATTGATGTGTTGCTAGATGGAGGTATTCGGAGAGGGAGCGATGTCGTTAAAGCTTTATGTCTCGGCGCGAAGGGAGTTTTGATAGGTAGAGCATATGCGTATGGACTTGCAGCAGCAGGAGGTAAAGGAGTTGCCAGAGCTATAGAAATTCTTCAAACAGATATAGTGCGAACTATGAAACTATTAGGATGCGGGTCTGTTGCCGATTTAAATAAATCTTATATTCAAGTTCCTGAAACTTGGGAGAGATTCGAATAAATCGGTTGATTAGATCATAGATTAATTTTTTATGAAAATAATTATTTTTGATGATGATCCGACTGGATCTCAAACTGTTTATGGATGTCCATTATTATTAAATTGGGATGAACAAACTCTAGAGAAAGTATTTAACCAGTCTTCTCCTTTGATATTTATACTTGCGAATACAAGATCTTTATCTTCTGTTTTGGCTGTTAAGAAAACGAGAGAAATATGTTCATCTATTAAGAAGTTTTTTTTAAGACAAGGTTATTCCAAAGATGATTTTTTTTATATTAGTAGAGGTGATTCAACATTACGTGGTCATGGCGTTTTGGAACCTGAAATTCTTGCGGAAGAATTAGGACCGTTTCATGCAACATTTCATATTCCAGCTTTTTTGGAAGGTGGAAGAACAACTGAAAACGGTATTCATTATTTAAATGGGATACCTGTACATACTACTGATTTTGGCCGTGATAATATTTTTGGGTTTTCTACTAGTGATTTAGCTAAATGGATTGAAGAAAAAAGTTTTGGAAAGATTCAAGCGAAAAATATTTTGCACATTGAAATTAAACAATTAGATATGGCTTTTAATACTACATGTGGTTTTAAATCTCTTTTAACCTTTTTGTCTAACTTAGAAAATAATATTTCAGTAGTTGTGGATGCTAAATTACCTCATCATTTAGAAACACTTGCGCGTGCTATTAAAGTAGTTTCTAAAGAAAAAAGATTTCTTTTTAGAACTGCAGCAAGCTTTATCAATTCTTTATCTGGCTTGCCAACCAACCCTAAAGGGACGATAGATTTAGTATCTTTGAAATCGAAAAATAATCAGTCTGAATATAAGCCAGGTCTGATAATGGTTGGCTCCCATGTGAAATTAGCGACAGATCAATTAGAGGTTCTATTGAAAGATAAATCCTGTGAAGGTTTGGAAATACCAGTCAGTAAATTAGCTAATATTTTTTCTTTAGAAGATTGTAAAGAGGCAATCTTAGAGCTGGAGGGTATTTTATTATCGAAAATAGATGATATTTTGAGTAGAAAAAAAGTACCTGTTTTATATACATCTCGAGAAGAAATGAAGTTTCCTTCTTGCTCTGAAAGAATGAATTTTGGACTGGAGCTTGCAGAATTCATGGCAATTCTAGTTAGAAAAATAACTAATCAGTTAGGTTATATTATTAGTAAAGGAGGTATTACAACTCAAATCTTGCTTCAGAAAGGATTTAATTTTAATCAAGTAGATTTAAAAGGTCAAATATTACCAGGATTGTCAATAGTAAAAAGCAACTCTGATCAATATGATTTACCAGTAGTTACTTTTCCAGGCAATCTGGGCAATGAGAAAAAACTGCTAGAAGCTTTCAAATTGATGGAGTCAATTTCTTAATTTTTGAAGACACTAAATAATCTTTAGTTAAAACCTTGCAACAATTGATTTAGCAAAATTACTACAACTAAGAGGCTCTACGCGTGGTTCCATTAATCGTGCGAGATCGTAAGTAACTTGTTTATCTGAAATAGATTTGCTTAATCCGTTTGTAATTAATTTTGCTGCCTCATTCCAACCCAAATATTCCAGCATCATCACTCCACTAAGTATTACTGAACCTGGATTGATTCTGTCCAAGCCTGCATGCTTGGGAGCTGTTCCATGGGTGGCTTCGAAAATAGCCGCGGTATCTCCAATGTTTGCTCCCGGTGCCATCCCCAGTCCACCAACAATGGCAGCGGCCGCATCTGAAATGTAATCACCATTTAGATTGAGGGTTGCAAGTATGGAATACTCTTGAGGACGAGTTTGAATTTGTTGAAAAATACTATCAGCTATTCGGTCATCAACCATTACCATATCCTTCCATTTTCCATTGCCATGACTACTCCCAATGTTTGTAAGAACTGAACATACCTCATCACAAATAGCTTTCTTTTTCTCATCTGTTAAAGATGAATAACCTGGATCAATTAATTCAGCATTCTCTTCGTAGGAGATTCGGGGATTTTTTTCTATATTGTCTAAAATCCAACTTTCTCTCTCAGTTATGCATTCATTCCTGAATTCTGTGGTTGCTAATTCGTATCCCCAATCTCTGAAAGCTCCTTCAGTAAATTTCATGATGTTTCCCTTATGAACTAAGGTCACATGCCTTTTGCTCCCCTCAAGGTTGAGTGCATGTTTAATAGCTCGTCTGATATGCCGTTGACTACCACTTTTGCTAACTGGTTTAATCCCTATTCCGGCTCCGTTAGGAATCTTCCTGTTTTTTAGCTTTTGACTGGCTGGAATTATTTCATTATTGAGTTGATCAATCAATTTGATGCATGCTGGATCATTAGATTCCCATTCAATACCCATGTAAATATCTTCAGTATTTTCTCTATAAACAATTACATCTAAATCTTGCGGCTTTTTATGAGGGCTTGGGGTTCCTTCGTAATATTTGCAAGGTCTGACGCATGAGTATAAATCAAAAATCTGTCTTAGAGAAACGTTTAAAGATCTAATCCCTCCTCCTACAGGCGTGGTTAGAGGCCCTTTGATTGCTATCCCGTAAGTTTTAATCGCCTCCAGGGTATCATTTGGCAAGTATTGATAAGTTCCATATAAGTCGCAAGCTTCATCACCAGCATAGATTTTGAACCATTCTATGGATCGATTGTTTCCATAAGCTTTTTCTATAGCTTTATCGATTACTAATTGTGTAGCAGGCCAAATATCTATTCCTGTTCCATCACCTCTAATAAATGGAATAATTGGATGGTCTGGGACTACGGGGTTTCCATTAACAAAAGTAATTTTTTGGCCTTCTGATGGAGCAGTTAGCTTTTCAAAATTTGCCATAATTTTTATTCAGTGATTAATAGATATATGTTTGAGCTTATGTCTAAGTGGTAAGTTTTGATTAAATGATTTTGAACTCATGTCAGTAGCCTTGGCTAGGCAACTTCGTGAAGGGACTAAAAAGTCTCATACGATGGCTGAAAATACAGGTTTTATAAGTTGTTTTCTCAAGGGAGTAGTTGACAAATCCTCATACAGAAATTTATTAGCTGATTTGTATTTTGTTTACTCTGCGATGGAGGAAGAGATAGAAAAACTTTGTGAAAACTCTCATCCAATAATTTCTCCAATTGGTTTTAAAGAGCTTTTTCGTAAGGAAAAACTAGAAGAAGATTTGTCGTTCTACTTTGGGAGTAAGTGGTCTGAGTTGGCAAAACCATCTAAGCCAGCTGTTGAGTATGAAGCAAGAATTAGAGAAATTTCCAAAAATAATCCTGAACTCTTAATTGGCCATCATTACAGCAGATACATAGGTGACTTGTCGGGGGGACAACTTTTGAAAACCATCACGAAAAAGGCTATGAATCTCTCTAGTGATGAGGGACTTAGCTTTTATATTTTTGAGGAAATAAGAGATGAAAAAGAATTTAAAATCAAGTATCGAAATACCTTAGATAATCTTCCAATTGACCAAAAGATAGCAGATTCAATTATTGAAGAGGCTAATAGATCTTTTAAATATAATATGAATATTTTTAATGAATTGGAAGGAAATTTAATTGCTGCCATAGGAACAGTTTTATTTAGATTCTTTTCAAATAAAAAGCGAAAAGGTAGCACAGAGTAATGAAATTAATATTTTTTCAAGACTATTGCTTTATTTATATTCAGTATCTATTAAGATAATTTAAAAGTTTTGTATTTTTTTTTTTTACTGATTCAATTACTTTAAGTGAGAGTAAATGTTAAATTTTCTAGGGAGATGAAGGTATATGTTTGACGATCTTTTAAGTGAGTTGACAAAAAATATTCTTGAACATGGCGGTAAGAAGTTGTTTGTTCCGAATGAATTTTGTGAATGCATTTCTAAAAAAGGCAGTTATAAACTGAATAGTTGGTTATGGGATGTCCCTGAATTTCGAAGATGGAGAGTAACCAGACTGGATGCGGGAGACCGTCTTCAGGTATTAAATTCAGTTGCATATCCTAATGAAAAAAATGATATGCCAATTATGGGTATTGACCTTTTGTGGTTTGAAAAAAAACAAAAGCTAGTTGCTATTCTTGATTTTCAGCCTCTTGTTCAAGATAAAGAATATTTAGACCGATATTTTGATGGCTTGAAAAGCCTTAAAAAATCCTTTAATGATTTTAATTCTGATATGCAAAGTAATATATATGATCCAAGTAAGTACTTCTCACCATGGGCTTTATTTTGTAAAGGGGGTGATTTTGAAGCTAAAAATAGTTTACCAAAAATTTTTAGCTCTTTTCTTAAATATTATTGGGAAAATCTTGATTTATCTAAAGCTAATGAAAATTATATTAAATCTCAAGATATCCGCTTATTGCATGTAGACTATGATAAATATAGTGCTGAAAAAGATCCTGCTCATGGTTTATTTTCTGGCTTTTTTGGCAAAGAATGGTCAGAGAAATATATGAATGAATTTTTATTTCCTTTAAGCCTAGAAAACATTCATTCTTAAGTTTAGTTTTTATATGCAAAGTATTCGTAATAATAGTCTTCAACCAATTTCAATAAGTAATTGGCGTTGGGCTTATTTCTTAGATGAAACTATTAAGGCGTTTTCTATTTTTCAACCTAGACCTTATCCAATAGATAACGATTTTCTTATTAGAGAATCTTTTTTTGGTTCAAGTTCTAATCCTAAAAAAGTTATTTTGGAAACATGGGGTCTAAAGACTGAAAAAATACGACAGGCTAGATGTGCTTGCTTGCAGGCTGGTGAAATCACTTCTGTCATGAATTTGGTAATTTCACCTCTGAATAATTATGATCTGCCTTTTTTTGGAGCCGATTTCGTAACACTACCAACTGGACATCTTATTGCATTAGACCTTCAACCGGCGTTAAAAGATGATATAAATCATACTCAACATGTATGGAATAAATTAAAACCTATACATGCTCATTGGCAATCTAAACTTCCATTGGGAGGTGATATACCTTCTGATGCTAGACAATATTTTTCTCCAGCTTTTCTTTGGTCTAAAATTCCATTAGGAGAAGAAGGTGACAAATTAATTAGTCAGATAATTAAACCTGCTTTTGATGAATACTTGAATTATTTCTTGGATTTGTTGGGAGATGCAAAAATAATTTCTAAGGAAAGATCTTTGAAACTGTTAAATGGTCAGAAACAATATATGAGATATAGGGCTAAAAAAGATCCTGCAAGAGGTATGTTAAGAGGCTATTTTGGAGAGCAATGGACTGAAAGCTATATAAATAACATTCTTTTTGATCTAAAATAAAGACAAAAAAATGGTAAAAAAAATTCTCTTTGTTTGCTTGGGAAATATTTGTCGTTCTCCTGTCGCGGAAGGAATTTTTAATCAAAAAATTAAAGAGAGAGATTTAGAAAAATTGTTTGTAGTTGATTCTGCAGGGACTGGGAGTTGGCATGTAGGAAATCTTCCTGATCAAAGAATGCGCGCAACAGCATTATCAAGGGGAATAGAGCTGACCAGTAGATCTAGACAAATTGAAGTCAATGATTTATATGAATTTGATGAGATTCTTGTTATGGATAAAGATAATCTAGATGCTGTTAAATCATTAACTAAAGATCATAATAATCCGGTAAATACTAAAATAAAACTTATTCTAGGTTACTCAAAAAACTTTCAATTAGAAGAAGTCCCTGATCCTTATTATGGAGGTCAAAATGGATTCGATAAGGTTATGGATTTACTTGATGATGCTATAGAAGGATTAATAGATAGTCTCATGGATTAGGAGTTGGCCAGACTTCTTCTGGAATCCTTGATCTGAAAATATAAATTAGTTCAGTTAATACATCTTCAATATTCATACCGTCTGACACTAGCTCTATTGCATCTTTAGCTTTTTTTAAAGGAGCAATTTTTCTTTCACTATCTTTTTTATCTCTTTCTTTAATTTCTTGTTCAAGAACTTCGATGCTGGTGAAATCATAACCTCTTTTTTTTAAGTCAAGAGCTCTTCTTTTTGCTCTTTCTGCTGGAGAGGCAGTAAGAAAAATTTTTACATCTGCATTTGGAAATACTGCTGTGCCTATGTCTCTTCCCTCTGCAACTAAGCCCCCATCATTCCCAATTACTTGTTGCTTTCGCGTAAGTAATTCTCTGACAAATTGTTGTTTGGCAATTTCAGAAACCATCGAAGTCACTTCTGGGGATCGTATCTTCTCTGTTACGTCAATATTATTTATGAATATTTTTTGTGCAAAAATACTTGAGTTTTTAAATTCTAATTTTGCATCTTTCAAGATATTTTTGACTTCTGCTTGGTCAGTGGGATCAATCGAATTGCTTATGATTAACCAAGTTACAGCACGATACATCGCGCCAGTATCTAAATATATAAAACCAAGTTTTTTAGCAAATGCCTTAGTTACTGTGCTTTTTCCAGCACCAGCTGGACCATCAATCGCAATAATTGGTTTTTGTTGCATAAGAAAAGCGTGATCAATTATCCTCGTAGACCCACATTTTACTGCGGCCGCCAAAAGGCATAGTCTATTTAGATTTTCTGTTTCTTTTAATGAGAAAGGATCTACAATTTTTAGATATTCTATTTTTAAATTGTTGTCTTTAAGTATAGAAGCTATTTTTGTGAGATTTATTACTTTTTCTTTATGAAATTCTGTTTTTGCTTCTTTGATTGCATTAGGTAATGATTGAGCATTTGCTCTTTCAGAATCGCTCAGATAAGAATTCCTAGAACTATAAGCAAATCCACTTTGGTCTCTTACCGTGGGATAGGATTCAATTTTTATAGGTATGGATAGTTCTTGAAATAGACTTCTAATAATAATCAACTGTTGCCAATCTTTTTCTCCTAGGATTAGTTTCTCAGGTCTGATAATTCTTATCAGACGAATAATAACTGTTGCAACTCCATCAAAATGCCCTACTCTCTCTGCACCGCATAATTGATTGTGTAATGTTTGAGGAACTTGAATTTTAAAATGTGAATTTTCTCCTCCAGGAAAAACCTCAAAATAATCCGGAGCCCAAATTGCATTTGCTCCTGCATTAAAAGCTAATTCAGAATCTTTGCTTAAATTTCTGGGATATTTTTTGAAGTCTTCATCCTTACCAAATTGCAAAGGATTTATAAAAATACTTACAAGAATAATCTGCTTTTTAGTTTTTCTTTCTTTTGCTTTCTTAATTAAATATTGATGTCCAGTATGAAGTCCTCCCATGGTAGGGATGAAAATTATTGCTGAATTTTGTTCACTAAGCCAATCATTTAATTCAGCATTAGTGTGGAAGATTTTTTTCACCACTATGTTGGTAAACAAATTAATTTCATCAACTTATGATTGAAATGAAATAAGTTGATTGCATAATGAGCCCATATGGATTGCATATTAGGGTTCATATCTTTTGAAAAAGAAAGCTTTTTACTGATGGATTACAAAACTGCGGGAGTTGATGTTACTGCTGGAAGAGCCTTTGTGGAGAGAATTAAATCATGCGTTGAAAAAACTCATAAAAGTGAGGTCATTGGTGGCTTAGGAGGTTTTGGAGGATGTATAAGAATTCCAAAAGGCTATGAAAGTCCAGTCTTGGTATCTGGGACAGATGGTGTTGGGACAAAATTAGAATTAGCTCAGCAATATGGTCGTCATTTTGGAGTTGGGATAGATCTGGTTGCAATGTGCGTCAATGATGTAATCACTAATGGGGCTCGACCTTTATTTTTTCTTGATTACATTGCAAGCGGAACTTTGACTCCTGATGCTTTGTCTGAAGTGATAGAGGGGGTTGCAGAAGGCTGTTGTCAATCAGATTGTTCTCTCTTGGGAGGCGAAACTGCTGAAATGCCAGGTTTTTATCCCAGTGGAAGATATGACTTAGCAGGTTTTTGTGTTGGGATCGTTGAAAATCATCACTTAATAGACGGCACGAAAATTAATTGTGAAGATCAGATCATTGGGATCAAAAGTAAAGGCGTTCATAGCAATGGTTTTAGTCTTGTTCGTAAAGTTCTTTCTATGGCGAATGTGGATGAAAATACTCTTTTTGGGAAAGATAAAAGGAACTTGATTCAAACTTTGCTGGAACCAACAGCAATTTATGTTCAACTTGTTGAGATATTGTTGAGAGAAAATTTACCAATACATGGAATGACGCATATTACAGGTGGAGGTTTGCCAGAGAATCTCCCTAGAATTTTCCCCTCTGGACTGTCACCTTACATAGATATAACTAGTTGGGAAATAACTGAAATTTTTAATTGGTTAAAAAATGCCGGAGATATTCCTGAAATTGATCTTTGGAATACTTTTAATATGGGTATAGGTTTTTGTCTAATTGTTCCTAAAAATGAAGTTAATTCTGTTTTAGAAATATGTTTAGTAAACGATTTTGAAGCTTGGAATATAGGTCAAGTTATTGAAAGTAAGAATAATACAAAGCACGTCGATATTTCTGGAATACCTAGCTGAGGTTGCAGGCGTAGTTTTACAAAATTCTGTAGTACAGGTTTTTGAACAAATTCAATTAAGGTTAAAAAAGATTTTCTATAACGCTAAAAAAACAGTAAGATGTAAAAAAACGCAAGCCGGATATTAGTTCGGGTAATGCGAAGTTAGATCTTAATTAGCTCTATGCCTTTTGAAAATCAACAGCGTCTAACGCGTAGGAGAAGTTCTGCAGGTCCAACACCTCCTAGAAAGCCTTTGGGAGGTCAATCAGAATCTTCTATGCGACCAAATAGTGGTCCAAGACCAACTTTTTTAACCCTTAGAGATCATGGAAAGGTTTACGTAGCTGATTTGCCAAACTTGTCTGACGGACAACTTGCACACATTGGGAAAGAAGCTGATGAAGTGCTTACCAGTTTGGAGAGCAGAATTAATGACTTAGAACAAGAAGTAACTAATGAGCAAAGAGATAACGATACTTTGATTAAAGCATCTACTAAGCATGAAGTCACTCTCAGATTTATTCGAGCCATTCAGGACGAACAAGAGCATAGAAAAAATAATCCTGCATTAAAAGATGCGGCATCAGAGTCTTTACCACTCACTTTCCTTGAGGTCGCTAGGCATAGATTGCCAGGTGCAACCTTTGACTCGTTGTTGAGAGAAGCTTTAGAAGCTTGTGCTAAAGACGAGAAAGAGCCTGAGAAAGAAATAATTCAAAAAAGCACAAATTCACAGCCAATTCCACCAGCAAAAGTGATTAGCCTTCCTACTTCCTCAGATTCAATGAAGGTTATTGTCAGCCCTGATACTTGAATTCTTATTAGGGACTCGTGAAAGGGTTTTGAGGCATATTTGCTAGACATTTATTCCTGTAAAAATCCAGACTTTTTTTTTCACTTTTAGTTAAAGACCAATTAAGTGCAGAAATCACATCTTTGGCTTGAAGTGGATTACGAATACCGACAATTGGTTTGGCTCCATGAGACCTTACCCAATTTATTGCAACTTGTGCTTGGGACGCTGAATACTTTTTCCCAATATCAGTTAGTAATGTTCTCAATTCTATAGTTTTTGGAAGTATCCTTTGGAATAATTTTTGTCGTAAGAATGTTTTAGGATTATGAGATTTATCAGGTGGAACTGTTAGGATTCCAAGGCCTAATGGACTATAAGCTAAATATTCAATTTCATTCTCATGACATATATTTTTGATGTTTTCATTTTCTACAGATGGTTTTGTTAATAACGAAAGTTGCATTTGTACACTATTAATTTTAATTCCTCTTTTTTTCATCTTTTGGAACAAAAAATTTAGTCTTTTGGGACCAGTATTAGATAGACCAATTTCTTGAATTAAACCTTCTTCGTATAAATCTCCTAGTCCATTTAGTAATTGCTCTTCTTGCCAAGGTGCATAGCGGTAAGTACTCCAATGAAGTTGTACTCTTGTCATATTCCCTTTCAGACGCTGATTACTTGCTTTAAAAGCTTTATTTAGACCATTGCGACCAATTCTCCATGGAAAGGGTGCAAGCTTTGTTGCGATAGTAATTTTCTTAAGCTTTCTCTTGGGTAACTCTTCTAGGAAATCGCCTATCAGCTTTTCGCTTCGTCCAAATAAACTCCCAGTGCCATATGAATCTGCGCTGTCAACAAGATCTAATCCCCCATCTATTGCCTCAAAAAAAGTCTTTTTAAGTAAAATATCATCTGTTTCAGCTTTATAGTCCCAAACAAGCTTATTTCCCCATGCCCAAGTTCCAAAACCAATCCCAATTTTTTTCTTAGTCATGACTTCATTTATGTTTTGTCAAATAAAGAAAACTAATAACATTATCTTACATGAATCAAATAAATAGTTTTAAAGATTCTTCTTTAAAAAAAACGCACAGTAGTGAAGAAAATCATAAAGACAAAGAAGGTAAAGTTCAACAAGAAAAAGTTCTATGTAATCATTGTGGCAGAACTTCTAGTAATGGCATAAGATGTTTAGGTATTTGTGTGGCAGATAATGATTATTAATTTATATCTAAAAGTATTAAATATATTTTTTACATAAAGCATTACTATATATTTTATACTATTCAATTACATCAATAATTCCTTCGGTTATATATCTTGCCATTTTTGTTATGTGCTTTCTTATTTCCCCTTCTCTTGTATTCCATTTAATGGACATTTCTTTTACTTTTTTATTGTCTTTAATGTACTCAATCATTTTATTTGCCAGGTATACAGGTAGTTCTTGTTGATTTTTAGAAGATAAAGTTTCCCATCCTTCTTTATCGATGAGTCCAATTTCTTTGAGATCTCTTGTATTCGTGAAATTATATAATTCTGTTATACCTATAGAGAGATAAAGAGATCCTAATTCATCAAGAAAACTTTTTGAGTTATCACCATTTTTGAATTCATTAATTTTTTCATCTAGTAAAGATATTTGTTGAGATTCACCTTCCTTTATTGAATTTAATAATTTATAAAAAGAACTGAATTCAATTTGATCAGTCACTGTTCTTATTGGTTAATATGATTAATATTAATTCATGAATAATGTTTCTATGTGAATCCTTCTGTTTAATTGTAATGAAAAAAAACCTTCACAACATGGACAAAAATATTCAATCAAGTATTGAAAATAGGATGTAAATATTTGTCATAATGATTGTCCACAAGCTTTTTGCTAGTGGTTCTTTTAGAGGGTAACTGTAAGAATGGATATATGATCAATATTCAGATCTAGTATCAAAATCAATTTATTAAATTCTGAGCCTTCTTGAAACTTGCCACTCGCTACACATGGAGTATTTTGCTGGCAGGGTTCCTTAGAAAAACTAAAAGAAAAATAATCAAGGCGGCACCCAGATTCGAACTGGGGATAAAGGATTTGCAATCCTCTGCCTTACCACTTGGCCATGCCGCCGAAAATGAAATTCCCATTTCCAATTCAAATCGTATCAGTCAAGGCGAACAAAAGCTTTTGTTTCTGTGTAATGGACATGGAGAAGACACGATTGCTTGCAGAGTTATAGAAGCTCTCCATGAAATTAATCCAGATATCTCCCATGAAGTTCTCCCGATGGTTGGGGATGGGAAAGCATTTTCAACGCTTGTAAAACATGGTTGGCTTGTCAAGATTGGCACCTCAACATTTTTGCCTAGCGGAGGGTTTAGCAATCAGAGTTTTAGTGGTTTGGTTTTAGATTTAAAAGCTGGATTATTGGGAAGTCTCTGGAGGCAATGGACTTTGATTCATAGATCAGCCAAAGAAGGAAGAATTATTGTTGCAGTAGGAGATTTATTGCCTCTTTTTTTTGCATGGGCTAGTGGGGCAAATTATTTTTTTATCGGCACCCCTAAAAGTGATTACACATGGGCGAGTGGGCCAAGATCTGCTTTGAGTGATTTTTATCATAAATTGAAAGGAACTGAGTGGGATCCGTGGGAATATTGGTTGATGCGATCTAGTCGTTGTTGTATGGTTGCAGTGAGGGACAAGATTACTGCTAGAGGTTTGAGAAATCATGGTGTAAAGGCAGTGTCTCTTGGGAATCCAATGATGGATGGAATTTCTAAGAGAGAATGTCCTTATGCCTTTAAAAAATATAGACGTTTGATTTTGTTATGTGGAAGTCGTTTACCTGAGGCGTATCAGAATTTTAAAAAACTTTTAACTGCAATCCAGTTTATTCAACTTACATCTTCCATTGCAGTATTTGTGCCTTTAAGTTCTTATACTATGAGAAAAAAAATAGAATTTATATTGATTGACTTAGGCTTTAAACCTAGTTATCAGTCAATAGATGAAAATGGTATTTCAGAAATATGGAAAAAAAACTCATTACTTATATTGATTGGTTTTAACCAATTTTCTTGTTGGGCTAATTGGGGAGAAGTTGGAGTAGCTAATGCAGGTACAGCAACAGAACAATTAGTAGGTTTAGGTATCCCATGTGTGTCCTTGCCAGGGAAAGGCCATCAATTTAATTACAATTTTGCTAAGCGTCAAAGTCGTTTATTAGGAGGTTCGGTGGCTATTGCTAAGGGTTATGAAACTCTTGCGAAAAAAGTAGGGTTTTTGCTGAATTCTAATTTTGATAGAGAAAGTATTGGTTTAAGAGGGGCTAAAAGAATGGGACCCGAGGGTGGAAGTCATGCTATAGCCCATAGTATTTTTACTCGCTTGTCGAACAGTTTATAGTGGGGTGTAATCTAGTAGAAAATTTTTTATGAAGATTTTCTATTCGAGCTTCTGCATATGCCACTAATTGAAGATCATGACTATCTTAAAATTTGTGCTCAGTTAGCATCTTCTTTAAGTATTAGTATTTCAGCCGCTCGACGAAAAGTAGAGGTCGCTGCAGCTAAAGAAGGAAAAAAAGATTTGCAATCGAGAAAAGAAATTGCTCAAAAGATCTTTGCGCAAACTTTAAATGAGGATGAACAACAAAGTTTATCGGCCTCTGCATCATTTGATCAATTATTGAAGGCTTTAAAAGAAGAGGAGAATTTTATGCTTGAGGATTAATAGATCTTTATGTTGAAAAAATTAATGATCAAAAATATTCGTAAATCGTCTTCTATCAAGCTCGGACAAAACTGGTATACATTCGAAACATTTTTTTGCTAATTCCCATCTTTCTTCACGTTTCAACATCTTTTCCAGTTTGTGCTTTGCTCCTAGTAAATATCTAACATCATTTGCTGCGTAGATAAGTTGTTTTTGAGTTAAATCTCCAACTGTTCCCCAGTCACTGCTTTGAGCTTGTTTATCTAATTCCACTCCAACAGTCTCCATAATAACTTCTTTCAATCCATGCCTAGGACTGTAAGTTCTTCCTATTTTACTTGCGATTTTTGTACAAAAAATTGGATTAACCTCAATATTTAAATTACTTGCTAAGGCAGCAACATCAAATCTTGCAAAATGAAAGACTTTTTCAATTGTTTTTTTCTCAAGAATGGTTTTTAAGTGTGGTGCTGAATATTGATTTCGTTCTATACGAATACAAATAACATTATCAAATTCATCACATATTTGTATTAAACATAGCCTGTCTCTACCATGAATTAATCCCATGGCTTCGGTATCAACTGCTAAAGCTAAAGATGCGCTTAATGCAATTTCTGTTTCATTGTCTATGTCTTTATCAAAGACCTTGAAAGTCGCGGGTTCATCAAGTTTTTTGGTCATAATAAAGTTAATAGTAATTTGATTAATCAAGAATTTCTTTATGATCTAATTCTAATACCTCAAATGATGAAAATATTTAGTAATTCAACGATTTTATTTTTTCTAAGATCTTTTAATTCTTTAAGCTCACTTTTGTAGCTATGGTTCCCAGAACAATTAAAATAAAAGGGATCGTATTTTTGAGATGCAATCTGCATTCTCCTCAACTTTATTGCTCACTATCCTATTGGCGATAGGTTTGGTTTTTTTTCTGCGAGCTGCAAGTAAGGACCGCACAACAGTTGTAGATGTTCAGTCTCCTTTGCCTCCTCTGGAAGTTTTAAAAGGTATCAGTATTTGGTTGGAAGAACGTGGTTGGAAAAAAAATGGAGGAAATGCTGAAGAGAAATTGTTGATCTTTAATGGCAATGTTGCTTCTAGTTCTTTTTTGGTGATCTTTTTATCTTGCCTCGGAGGACTGGGCTCAGCCTGTTTAGGTCTTGTTCTTATTCAGCTTTATCCTTTTTTGAGTTGGTGGCCTTTGCTACTGGCCGCGATTGGTGCACCTCTAGCTGGAATTATTTATCGTGTTAGATCCAATCGAGAGGAATCATTAGAAGTTAAGTTATTAAGTTCAGAGCTTTCTGATATCAGTATTTTACGAATCAGAGCCCATCGTGATGAGCTTATAGCAATTCAGTTGGAATTGTCTGAAAGTCTTGAGTTAAGTAGTGAAAACTCTCTACTTTCTTCCCCTATTTAATTAGTATTTGTGGTGGCAAAAAAATTATTAAATATTTTAAAATTAATAATATTTTTAATTACCTTTTTTTATTTTTATCAACTTTTTTCCGCTAGGAATTTAAATATTGCTGCAAATCTTGATCTGATCATTGGTGAAAGCTCCAATCTCCCCGCAACTTGGGTTGGTATTTTAGATGTAGATAAAAATATCCCTATTTTAATATTAGCTGGCCATGCAGACTCTCAGGGGTTAGCTGGTGCTGGTACACCGGGCGAAGCTGTTCATAAGTTTGGTTTGAAGCCAATGGATCCTGAAATTAGTGATGAACTTTTTTGGAATTTAAAATTACAAGAATCAATTGTTCAACTTGGCAAAAAGAAAGGTTTAAATATTAGATCTTATGACCCAGAAATAAGAAATATAGATGATGCTAATGATCCAAGAACTAATTGGTCAGTAGGAAGTAAATTTGCCAAACGTGGTGGTTATGCTATTGAAATTCATTTTGATGCATACGGTAAGTATGGAGTTGGCGCAGGATTGATCCCTCCTTTTTCTGAGACGCCAAATAAAATAGACGAGTCAATTGCAAGAACATTTGGACGGTTCCCTGTCTCATTTCGAGGAGGTTTAGGTGCTCCAAGAAGGCAAATAAGGATTCTTGAAATTGGGAAATTAGAGGGTTTATTAGAAAAAAATCTCAGAAATTTAAAAACCAGGCGAAAGACAATAAAGCTCCTTGCAAATGAAATAATTCAGGCTTTTTTAAATGGAACAATCTAGCTGAGCATTAACTAATCCAATGCTTGATGAGCTGAACACCTTTCTTCGAGAGATTGATCTGTAAACCAATCTTGAGGCTTAGTAAATAAATCTGTTAATAAGGCCTCGCGTGAGTTTTCTTTTGGCTTATACCCATATTCCCATCTTGCTAAGGGCGGTAATGACATCAATATTGACTCTGTTCTTCCATTGGTTTGTAATCCAAAAATGGTTCCTCTATCCCATACTAAATTAAACTCAGCATATCTACCTCTCCTATAAAGCTGAAAGTCTCTTTCTTTTGTTGAATAGCTTTGATTTTTTCGCTTTTTTATTATTGGCTCATAGGAGGGTAGAAATGCCTGCCCGCATGCTTTGGCAAGTGAAAAAAGATTTTCCCAACTCAAAGAGAAGTTCCCTAACTTTTGTGAAATGTTAGATGCCTTCCCATCGGCATTTTGTCCTTTATAAAGCAAGCCTGATCCATCTTGATAGTCATAAAAAATACCTCCAACTCCTCTTGTCTCGTTTCGATGTTTTAGAAAAAAATATTCGTCACACCAAGGTTTGAAAACCTTATGAAGATCTTTGTTGATTTTGTCACATGCAGCTTTATGGCATGAATGAAAGTGACGAGTGTCAGAGAGATATGGATAGAAAGGGGTTAAATCAGCCCCTCCCCCAAACCACCAAACAGGACCTGCTTCGAAATATCTGTAATTAAGATGAACAGTTGGGATATAGGGACTTTTGGGGTGAAGAACCATTGAGGTTCCTGTAGCAAACCAAGAGTGACCTTTTGCTTCTGGCCTTTGGTTAATGATTGAGGGTGGAAGTTCATTGCCATGTACTTCAGAAAAATTCACACCTCCTTGTTCAAAGATTTTTCCGTTTTTCAAGACTCTTGAGCGTCCACCCCCACCCTCTGGTCTCTCCCAAGATTCTTCTAGGAATTTACCTTCTTCATCGATAGCCTCCAAGCCAGCACAAATTTCATCTTGAAGACTTAAAACAAGCTTTTTGGCTCGCTCTCTTGAGTTTTTTGCCGGTAAATTGGCTTGATCTTGTAAGGAGGACAAAATTGCTTGTATTTTGCTTTCTTTAAAAAAATACTTTCAAATGATGCAAATTTCACATCAATATTGGAAAAGTTTGTATTGCAAATATTTTTTACTTATTACTAAAGTCAATATCATTCGATAATTAGGTGGAAAATCTGTCGATTTTTTTACTATCATCGAATGTAATAGAAATTAAGAATGGAAACCAACGAGAAGGTTTTAAAAGCGTTTAATTCAGTCAAAGATGTCGGAAGTAAACGGTCTATTGTTGAGCTTGGATGGCTGGAAATAGTTTCAGTAAAGCCACCAAAAATTGTTGTAAGACTGACTCTCCCTAATTTTGCTTTAGCTCAAAGAAGTCGAATAGCGAATGATATTAGGGAAAGCATAAAGTCATTAGAAGATATAGAGGAAGTACAAATTGAGATAGGAGACTCCTCAGGTGCTGAGGAGTCTCCTATTGGTCAAGCAGGTCATGGTGGTCAATCTCAGGGATTAAACCCAATACCAAAAGTGACAAATGTTATTGCCATAAGCAGCGGTAAAGGTGGTGTCGGTAAAAGTACTGTTGCAGTGAATTTGGCTTGTGCTCTTAGTCAAAAGGGTTTCAAGGTTGGCTTGCTTGATGCTGATATCTATGGACCAAATACTCCTTATATGCTTGGTGTTAGCGAAATCACTCCTGAAGTAAGTGGTTCGGGTCCAGAGCAAAAGATTATCCCCATTGAGACATGCGGGATAGGAATGGTTTCAATGGGATTATTAATTGATCAAAACCAGCCAGTGATTTGGCGTGGCCCAATGCTTAATGGAATTATTCGGCAATTTTTATATCAAGCCTCTTGGGGTGAACGTGATTTTTTAATAGTAGATCTACCTCCCGGGACAGGAGATGCTCAACTTTCTTTGGCTCAGGCAGTGCCTATGGCAGGTGTGATAATAGTCACAACTCCACAAAATGTATCTCTTCAAGACTCAAGAAGGGGGTTGGCAATGTTTAAACAACTGAATATACCTGTCCTTGGAGTGATCGAAAATATGACGTATTTTATCCCTCCGGATCAGCCACAAAAAAAATATGAAATTTTTGGTGCAGGAGGAGGTAATCAATTAGCTAAAGAGAATAATGTCCCTTTACTCTCTCAAATACCCATAGAATCAGATACTTTTTCTGGTACAGGAAAGGATCTACCAGTTGTTCATACGTCTCATAATTCAATAACAGCAAAAGTATTTTTAGAACTTGCTGAAACTTTATGTAATGCATTAGCTGTTAAATAGTGATTGTATAGTAATTATGGATTTTGGTCGCAATAGAATATCTATCTTAAAAAAAATTAGAAACAAAAAAAATTGGAAAAATGTAGATTTAATTATTTGGATTGTACCTTTAATTTTAGTACATTTATCTTGCTTTTTAATTGCAAGTACTCAACGAAATCTTGGGGTTACAGATTGGTATCAACATGCAATTATTGCTTATATAGGGTCTTTAATTATTTATTTTTTAGCTCAATTCCCTTTGCAAGATATACGAAAATATACTATACCCATATATTTATTGACTATATTAACACTTTTATATGTAAATTTTAGTGGCACTTCTGCCCTGGGAGCACAAAGATGGCTTAGTTTTGCAGGTTTATATATTCAACCATCAGAATTTGCTAAATTAACCTTAATACTTATTTTGGGTTCTATTCTAGATCGAAAAAGGTTTTCTGAGTTGTCTCATTTAATTAAACCTTTATTTGTTTCCTTTTTGCCTTGGATTTTAGTTTTTATACAACCCGACCTTGGGACATCTCTTGTTTTTGGAGCCATACTTCTTGGGATGTTGTATTGGTCAGGAATGCCATATGAATGGGCATTTATTATTTTGGCTACTTTGTTTACAGGTTTTTTAGCATACTCATATCAATTTGGATTATTTATTTGGATTCCAATAATTGGTTTTTTATCTTATAAGTCTTTCCCAAATCAAAAAAAATTATTTACATTATTTGTTGTCTTTTTTCATTCACTAATAGCGAAAATATCTCCTTGGTTTTGGGAAACTGTTTTAAAAGATTACCAAAGAGATCGACTAATTCTTTTTCTTGACCCTAGTCAAGATCCTTTGGGTGGTGGATATCATATGCTTCAAAGCAAAATAGGGATTGGATCTGGGGGATTACTCGGATCAGGTCTGATGCAAGGCCAATTAACTAAATTAAAATTTATCCCAGAGCAACATACTGACTTCATTTTTAGTGTTCTTGGAGAAGAGACAGGTTTTTTAGGAACTTTTTTCGTCTTATTTTTATTTTTTATTCTAATTTTACGACTAATCAAGATAGCGATTGAGGCTCGTACTGATTTTGAATCTTTGATTGTTATTGGAGTAGCTTCAATGTTTATCTTTCAAATTATGGTGAATATATTTATGACTATTGGTCTAGGCCCTGTGACTGGAATCCCATTGCCTTTCATGAGCTATGGAAGAACTGCATTATTTGTTAATTTTGTTAGTTTGGGCTTATGTTTATCTGTCTCTAGACGAGGTCAGTCATTAAGAAAAAATCTTTGATTAGATACTTTTGCATGTCTGTATTTGCAAATGAATTAGTTTAGTCAAAGTAGAGCTTTGAGACTCTGTATGATCAATATCTAAATACCATCTTGAGGTTAAGTTTTTCATCTATGTAAAGGAAGGAATCCTCACTTTCAGATTAAACATTAGTTTCATCGAATTAGTTAAAATTATTTTTCTAAGATCTAAGGACTAAAACTTGATGCTTTTTCAGGCTCATAGACTAATTAGCTCCCGGAATCTTAATTTGTACGGAAAGACTGTAATTGCCTATTGAAAGATTGTTTGAGATTGACATTGCAATTCTTATTCAATTTGTTTGAAAATAGTCAGCTGAGTCACCACAATCACGATTTGGAATTTCACTTTCTATGCTTTTTCATCCTTTAAAATCTAATCAATCAAATGGATTTAAAGGTTTGTATGAGGTTTGGAGGATTTTGTGATTACGCCTCTAGTAACTATTAAATCTTTACAAGAAAGAATGGCTAGAGGTGTCCCTGATGCTTCATGCAGTGAGTCTGCTGTAAGGAGAATGTGGTGGGCAGCTCTTGATACTCTTCAGTCAGACATCTTGCTACCAATGAACCTCACAAGAGGCTTATGGTTGTCTTCCCCTTTGCCAGCATTATACGAACCTAAATTACTCAAGAAATTTCAAGGTTGGGTTTGGGCGCCAAAGGATTTGTTAAACCTTACAAACCCCTCTATGGGGATGTTGCCTCCCAGTCAATCAGTTTCTATTAATTCCCAGGATGATTCTTCGGGCTATGAGCGCTTGACTCTTTTGGAGGAAGATGGAAATGATCCATTGCTAATAGTTATTACTCCTGAAATTCAAATTGCTTTAGCTCTTGAGGGTAAATCTCAGGAGAGAAAATTATTAATGCGAAGTGATCCTGAGACTTTGAGTGATCTTTTAACATTACTTGATAATAGATTGAATACAGAAAATGTTGAACAAGCAAATAATCTTCGAAACGCATTAGGAGAGATGGGACAATTGAAAACAAATGATGACTTATCTAAAGTATTTTGGCCCCTACTATCTCAACGTCTAGCAGATATTGCACCAAGCTTAAATATTCAAACTTTGCCAGATAGTTTAATTAATGATCAGAAATCAAATTCAAAAAATAGTGAAATTTCCTTATTAGAAGCTCTGACACATGAAATTAGAACTCCATTGGCCACAATAAGAACCTTAATAAGATCTCTTCTAAGAAAGCAAGATTTACCTAAAGTTGTCGAAACACGTTTGAAGCAAATAGATATTGAATGTACAGAACAAATTGATCGTTTTGGTTTGATTTTTAATGCAGTGGAGCTAGAGAGAAGTAAGCCTGAACAAACAAATTTGGCTTTAACTGATTTAGGGAAAATGCTCACAATCCTCTCTCCAGTGTGGAACAATCAGTTGGAGCGAAAAGGCTTGAAACTTATTCTTGATATCACACCAGATTTACCAAAAGTTTTGAGTGACTCAGAAGGGCTCGAATTAATGTTAACCGGACTTATTGACAGGAATAGTCGAAATTTACAAGTAGGTGGCGAATTAACTTTGAAATTAAGACCAGCTGGACAGAGATTAAAGCTTCAAATCTTAACTCACCTTTCCACAACTGGTCATACTGGAATTTCAGAAAGTGTTTCTAATGAAGAGATAGGACCAGTACTTAGTTGGAACCCAGTTACAGGCAACTTGCAGCTTAGTCAGGCTGCAACTCAAAGACTTTTAAAAAGTCTTGGTGGCCGTCTTACTAATAGACGAGATAGTGGAATGACGATATTTTTTCCTATTTCTGAATTAAACGAATTTGATTTTCGAGACTAATGTTGACGCGTGTGAAGTTGACGTGAAATGAGTCAAAAGGCACAAAATAAAGTGCTAATTTAAAAATATAAAGAATAAGTTGATTTAATTGAAAGCATGACCGAAGTATTACCTGGAACACTTCCCAAGCACATTGGTAGCACTGGTGGTTTATTGAACTCGGCTGAAACCGAAGAAAAATATGCAATTACATGGACAAGTAAAACCTCCCAAGTTTTTGAACTTCCAACTGGAGGAGCTGCAGTAATGCATGAGGGTGATAATCTCATGTACTTTGCTAGAAAAGAACAGTGTTTTGCTTTGAATACTCAATTGAGAGGATTTAAACCAAGAATAGAAACAAGTAAAATATATAGAATTTATCCTGGGGGAGATAGAGAATTACTTTTCCCTAAAGATGGGGTTTTCTCTGAGAAGCCTAATGAGGGCCGTTTGAAAGAGGGTTACAATAATAGACGCATCGGAGAAAATCCTAATCCAGCAAGTTTGAAATTTAGCGGAAAAAAAACTTACGATGCATAAGTCATCCAAATTAAACTTTTGCACCCTTTGAATATATATATTGGGCTGCCATTATGCAGTCATGTTTAGTTTAGATAAGGAAGAATTTCTTTTATCAGTCTCTACAGGGGCCAATTATATCCCCTTGGCAAAAAGTTGGCCTGCAGACTTAGAAACTCCTCTTACAACTTGGCTGAAAGTGGGAAGTGATGCTCCTTCAGGAGTATTGCTTGAATCAGTGGAAGGTGGGGAAACTATAGGAAGGTGGAGTGTGGTTGCATCAGATCCTCTCTGGAAGGTGATAGTAAGGGGTGATGAATTGACTAGATGCTGGAGAAATGGAAAAAAAGAAAAGTTTCATGGAAATCCAATTGAAATACTCAGAAAATTGCTTAAGCCTTATAAATCTGTTTCTTTGCCTGGCTTACCTCAACTAGGACAACTTTTTGGAATGTGGGGATATGAACTAATTCAATGGATTGAGCCCTCAGTACCTACCTATGAATTATCTAATGAAGACTTGCCTGATGGTATTTGGATGTTTATGGATAAAATTCTTATTTTTGATCAAGTCAAACGTCTAATAACAGCTGTTGCATATGGAAATTTAAGTGATGGAGTTTCTTCTCAAAAAGCTTATGAAATTGCTTGTCAACAAATAGATGAACTTCAAGATTTAATGGCATCTCCTTTAAAGCCAATAAAGTCTTTAAAGTGGAATCAAAAAGCAAATAGATCTGTTGATATGAAAAAGATTACATCAAAAAATGAATTTGAACATAGTGTTGGATTAGCAAAAGAATTTATTAAACAAGGGGATGTTTTTCAGTTGGTTCTCAGTCAAAAACTAGAGTCGAATGTTATACAAAAACCTTTTGAACTTTATCGAAGTCTGAGGATGGTCAACCCCTCTCCATTTATGGCATTTTTTGATTTTGGAGACTGGCAACTTATTGGTTCTAGTCCAGAGGTAATGGTCAAGGCTCAATTAACTGAGAAGGGGATTCAAGCAAATTTGAGACCAATTGCAGGTACACGCCCTAGAGGTAAAAATGATTTAGAAGATATAGAGCTAGAGAAAGAACTTTTAAAAGATCCCAAAGAAAGAGCTGAACATGTGATGTTAGTAGATTTAGGTCGAAATGATTTAGGTAGAGTTTGTGCTCACGGCAGTGTTTTTGTAAAAGAATTAATGGTTATTGAAAAATATTCGCATGTAATGCACATAGTCAGTGAGGTTGAAGGCATTTTAAAAAAAGGAAGGGATGTTTGGGATTTATTAATTGCTTCTTTTCCGGCTGGGACAGTTAGTGGGGCTCCAAAGATTAGAGCAATGCAACTAATTAATCAATTAGAAAAACAACGGAGAGGTCCTTATTCTGGCGTGTATGGGTCTATGGATTTAAATGGAGCATTAAACACAGCTATTACTATTAGAACAATGGTAGTTCGTAAAAAAAATAAAAATGACTTTACAGTTCAAGTTCAAGCTGGGGCAGGGGTTGTTGCAGATTCAATTCCAGCTAATGAGTATCAAGAAACTTTAAATAAAGCGAAAGGGATGTTTACTGCTTTAGCTTGCTTAGAGCCCCAAGATCTATGACCAACTTGATGCTTTTAAAGGGGTTTGAAGTGGAGCTTTTTACGGGCACATATGCTGGTAAAAATGTAGGTGTAGCATCCGCTGTCACTGACGAATTATCAGATTTTGTTAAAGAACCGGATCAAAGAAATATTGAGTACATAACTGTTCCAGATGAAAGTTACGCTGTTTTAAAGCATGCTCTGTTTCTACCAAGACAAAAACTTAGGAAATGGCTTGATCGCCAAAAACTTACAATTCTTCCAGGAAGCACACTTAGTCTTGGCAATACAAAAATTTTTGAAAGATCAGATTCAGAAAATTCTTATCACTCATTTATAGAAAAAAACTATGGAACAAATGTTGTCACGGCAAGTATTCATATCAATTTAGGCATTGAAAATTTATCTTTACTTTTCTCGGCCCTTCGCTTGGTTAGATGTGAGGCATCATTACTTCTGGCATTAAGTGCTAGTTCCCCTTTTTTGGAAGGACATGCAACAGGTGCACATTCTCAAAGATGGATACAATTCCCTAAGACACCTTCAAATGTGCCAATTTTTGTTGATCACGCGCACTATGTGGCATGGATTGAAGAACAACTAGATCAGGGCGAAATGCAAAATGAAAGACATTTATGGACATCAGTAAGGCCGAATGGTCCAGAAAGGCCTCATGTCTTAAATCGGCTAGAATTAAGGATATGTGATTTAGTCACTGATATAGATTTGCTTTTAGCTATAACTGCGTTGCTTGAGCTCAGAATTCTTAATCTTAAAAGCAATATCAAAAAATATGATCCACTTGAAGCAAGCTCTAAAACACAAGAAGAATTGGCTTTCTTGGCAGATGAAAATGATTTGATTGCAGCTGAATCTAGTCTTGATGCAAATTTATCTCATTGGAAAGATGGAAAAAAAATTAACTGTCGTGATTGGATAAAGGAACTTTTGTTAGATGTCACTCCTTTAGCTAAGGAGCTTGATATGTTTGAGTTACTTCAACCTATTGAATCTGTTTTGACAAATGGAAATCAATCCATGATATGGCTTGATTCTTTTTCAAAGGGAGTATCAATTCAGTCATTGATTCAGAAAGGTATTAGTGAAATGGAGCGAGAGGAGAATAATTTCATTCAAATGAATTCAACCTTTTAGTGACTAAGTCGGTAGAACTGCCTCATAATACGTGTATGCTGAAAAATCCTTCTAACGAAAATTTCTCTAATCACTCGACGGAATGTGTTGAGGATCAAGATCCTGGATATTTATTGCAACAAAGGCTTGAACTGGTTGAGGATCTATGGCAAACAGTTCTCAAAAGTGAATGTCCTCCTGAGCAAACTGAGAGATTATTGCGTTTAAAACAATTAAGTGACCCTACCAAGGCAAAACAAGATAATTCCTCACAGGAAATAGTTCAATTGATAACACAAATGGATTTAGCTGAGGCTATATCTGCTGCTAGAGCTTTCTCCCTTTATTTTCAGTTGGTAAATATTCTTGAACAACGTATAGAAGAAGATAGTTATTTAGAAAGTATTGAAAAAGGGAAGTTAGACAACAGTAATTATGAAATAGATCCATTCGCTCCAGCTTTAGCGAGTCAGACCGCACCAGCAACTTTTACACAATTATTTGAGAGATTACGTCGTTTGAATGTCCCTCCAGCCCAGCTTGATGCTTTGATGAGGGAGATGGATATTCGTCTCGTTTTCACAGCTCATCCAACTGAAATAGTTAGACACACTGTTCGCCATAAGCAACGAAGGGTGGCCACTCTTTTACAGCAACTTCAATCTAATATCTTAATTTCCGAATCTGAGAAGGAAATGTTTAGGTTGCAATTAGAGGAAGAGATAAGACTTTGGTGGCGAACTGACGAGCTGCATCAATTTAAACCGACTGTTCTTGATGAGGTTGACTATGCGCTTCATTACTTTCAGCAGGTTTTGTTTGATGCAATGCCTCAATTGAGAAGGAGATTGACTACGGCACTCGCTTCAAGTTATCCAGACGTAGAGATTCCTAATGAAGCTTTTTGTACATTTGGCTCTTGGGTAGGTTCAGACCGTGATGGGAATCCATCTGTTACTCCTGAAATTACTTGGAGAACAGCGTGTTATCAAAGACAATTAATGTTGGATAGATATATTGCATCTGTTCAAGAGCTGAGAGACCAACTGAGCATATCCATGCAATGGAGTCAAGTAAGTGCTCCTTTACTTGAGTCATTAGAAATGGATAGAGTTCGTTTTCCTGAGGTTTATGAAGAAAGGGCTGCTAGATATAGACTAGAACCTTATCGCTTGAAACTTAGCTATACATTAGAGAGACTGCGACTTACTCAACTCCGTAATAAACAGCTTGCTGATGCAGGATGGCAATTTTCACCAGAAGGAAAACCTTTAACGTCAACTAATAATAGTTTTGATGAATTTCTCCACTATAGATCTATAGATGAACTTAAGAATGAATTAGAGCTTATTAAAAATAGTCTAGTCAGCACGGATCTTACGTGTGAACCTCTAGATACTTTGTTGAATCAAGTACACATCTTTGGCTTCTCTTTAGCCAGTTTAGATATCCGGCAAGAAAGCACACGACATAGCGATGCCTTGGATGAACTCACTAGCTATTTAGATTTGCCTAAGTCATATGGAGCGATGGATGAGGAAAGTCGAGTTGAATGGTTACTCAAGGAATTGAAAACTCGGAGACCACTTATCCCTCCTGCTTTTGAGTGGTCTAAAAGTACTCAAGAAACTATCTCAGTTTTTCATATGCTTCATAGGCTTCAGAAAGAATTTGGGACTCGTATATGTCGTTCGTATGTAATTTCAATGAGTCATACAGCATCAGATTTATTAGAAGTTCTTCTTTTAGCAAAAGAGTCAGGTTTAATTGATCCAACTTTAGGAGCGGCTGATTTTCTCGTTGTTCCATTATTTGAAACGGTTGAGGATTTACAACATGCTCCTTCTGTAATGGAGTCTTTGCTCCAAAAAAATGTTTATCGCGAATTACTTCCACGAGTAGGAGAGAAAAACCAACCACTTCAGGAACTTATGCTTGGTTATTCTGATAGCAATAAAGATTCTGGCTTTCTCTCAAGTAATTGGGAAATTCATAAGGCACAAATAGCACTTCAAGACCTCGCCAGTAGACATGGAATAGCATTGCGAATTTTTCACGGTAGAGGAGGGTCTGTAGGAAGAGGCGGTGGACCAGCTTATCAAGCTATTTTAGCTCAGCCTAGTGGTACCCTTCAGGGACGTATAAAGATTACTGAGCAGGGGGAGGTTCTTGCCTCAAAATATAGTCTTCCCGAATTAGCTCTTTATAATCTAGAAACTGTAACAACAGCTGTTATTCAAAATAGCTTAGTTACTAATAAATTAGATGCCACGCCAAGTTGGAACGAATTGATGACCAAACTTGCCGCTCGTTCAAGGGAGCATTACCGAGCTTTAGTACATGATAATCCTGATTTGGTTCAATTTTTTCAAGTGGTTACTCCAATAGAAGAAATCAGTAAGCTACAAATTTCTAGTCGTCCTGCTCGAAGGAAGAGTGGTGCAAAAGACCTGTCAAGTCTTCGTGCTATCCCATGGGTCTTTGGCTGGACTCAAAGCCGCTTCCTCTTGCCAAGTTGGTTTGGGGTTGGTACAGCTTTAGCTACTGAATTAAAGACAGACCCCGACCAAATGGAGATGTTGCGAATGTTGAATCAGAGATGGCCATTCTTTAGAATGTTGATATCTAAAGTAGAGATGACACTTTCGAAAGTTGATTTGGATGTTGCTCACCACTATATGGTTAGTTTAGGCGGTAATGATAGTCGAGATGCTTTTGCAGCTATTTTTGAGATTATATCAAGTGAATATAGCTTGACTAAGAAATTAATTTTGGAAATTACTGACAAGTCAAAATTATTAAGTGCAGACCCTGCTTTGCAATTGTCTGTAAACCTGAGAAATAGAACTATTGTTCCTTTAGGATTTTTACAAGTGGCTCTTCTTAAACGATTAAGAGATCAGAATCGTCAACCACCCATTAGTGAAGATTTCAGTATTGACTCTTCTCAAAGTTCACGTACATATAGCCGTAGTGAATTGTTGCGTGGTGCATTGTTGACTATCAATGGCATTGCTGCAGGTATGAGAAACACAGGATAAAATGCTTGGATTAAATTCAGCAAATAGATCTCCTCAAATTCCTGAGGATTTTGTTCTACTTCGGAGTGAACTAATTTCTGTACGTAAAATAAATAGGCTCTTATCAAGATGTAATCAAGACACTCATCAACCAAAGAAATTAGAATTAGCTTTGAAAAATAGTGATTTTTACTTGACTCTCCTCACAAAGACTTCTGAAAATCTTGTAGGCTTTGTTCGTGTGACTAGCGATAAAGGTTTAAATGCAAATTTGTGGGATTTAGTTGCAGAACCTGGCGATCAACAAGAAAAATACATGTCTATTGTAGTTTTTAAGGCAATTGAAATAATTAGACGAGAGTTGCCTGGCTGTAGCATTTCTGTTGCTGCTCCATTAATTTCACTTGATCCATTGAAAGCTAATGGATTTCTATTAGATCCAAATGGTATCAAAACAATGGGATTTAGACTTTGAAAATTAAATTTACGAGCATGGAGGGACTCGAACCCCCGACTCTCAGAACCGGAATCTGATGCTCTATCCAACTGAGCTACATGCCCAACAAAGCGGGTGTTATTAAAAAAGGCCAAATACTGAGACCTTATTAAAATTAGCTTACATACAAATTCCATAAAGAAACATTCAACTTCATCAGTTAGAACTTAATAATTTTCGAAATTATCGACGTTTTCAGTTTGAGTTGACTGAAAATAGGTTGATAGTAATAGGTCAAAATGGAGTTGGTAAATCTAATCTTCTTGAATCTGTAGAACTCTTGTCTAGTTTGCGTTCTCATCGATCTAATCGAAACCAGGATTTAATTTATTGGGACCAAGATAAGGCTTGCTTATCTGCATTAATTGAAGATGATCAAAAACTTTCTTTAGAATTAAACAGAATAGGTGGTAGAAAAGCCTACAAAAATGAAAAACTTTTAACTCGTCAAATTGATTTGATTGGACCTATGAGAAGCGTAGGATTTAGTACCCTTGATCTAGAATTAATTAGAGGAGAACCTTCTCTTAGAAGAAATTGGCTGGATAGAATTGTCCAGCAACTTGAGCCTATTTATTCTGATTTGATTGGAAGATTTTCTAGATTGCTTAGACAAAGAAGTCAGCTTTGGCGTAATTTAAGTATTGAATCGAGTAAGGATCAAAATATTCTATTAGATTCTTTTGATATGCAAATGGCCTTAGTGAGTACAAGAATTCATCGAAGACGTAGGCGTATTTTAGATCGACTACTTCCAATAGCTTTGAATTGGCAACAACATCTAAGTAATAGTAAAGAAAAATTGAATATTACATATTTGCCAGGTAGCAAACTTGAGGGTGAAGAGAGTGAAAGTTTGTGGAGGGAGAGTATTGAACGTCAACTTCTAGAGATGAGGTCAGAGGAAGAGATAACGGGTAATTGTCGAGTAGGCCCTCATCGTGATGATGTTCAATTTTTAGTAAATGAGGTAGATGCTAAACGTTTTGGGTCCGCTGGTCAACAGAGGACTATTGTATTGGCTTTGAAATTGGCTGAATTAGAATTAATTAAAATGGTGTATGGCAAATCTCCAATTTTGCTTTTAGATGATGTGTTGGCTGAGCTAGATCCTAAACGACAATTATTGCTTTTAGAAGCTGTCGGTCAAAAACATCAATGTTTAATCAGTGCAACACATTTGGAATCTTTTGAAGGTGAATGGGTACGCAACTCACAATTGATGCAATTGGATTCTTTTATTTAAAACTATTGGTCAGTTATTGTGGGAATGATTTTTGGATAATATGGAACCGTTTTTTCCCGAATTGCATCCAAATCCTGGATGGGCTGACTCTTGCAATTCAAAAGATATAGAAACCATACACACTAATTCTAGTAAAAACGTTGGTAGACACTGCATACTTGAACTTTACCAATGTAATCATGAGAAGCTTAATGATGAAGCTTTTATAAGGACAACCATCACATCATCGGCCAAAATTGCTGGTGCAACACTCATTAATTTGGTAACACATAGCTTTAAACCTCAGGGAGTTACGGGACTAGCTTTATTGGCTGAATCTCATATCTCAATACATACATGGCCTGAGATTGGTTATGCAGCAATTGATGTTTTCACTTGCGGCGATCATACGATGCCTGAAAAAGCTTGCGAGTTATTTTTTAAAGATTTTTTGGCTAAGGACTTCTCTTTTAAAAATCTAGCAAGAGAGATACCTTCAGCAATTCAAACTTTGCATCGTGAACCTTGATCACAGGAATAGTTAAAAATAAATCAAAAATATTTTCGATATCGGAGTTATTTTTTATCAGTCTTTATGCCTCTGGTGAGTTTTCCACTAATCAAACCTTCTAGATCTAAGCTTATAGAATTGAATCCTAGATATAAAAAATATTCAATTAATTTATTTTTTTCAATGATTTTGATAAATTTGTCTATTTCATTTGAAGGTAATTCAATTCTAGCGGATAGACCTTGACTTCTTACACGTACTTTGGAAAAACCTTGATTAACAATCCATTCTTCTGCTAGGGCGATTTGCTTAAGCCTTTTCGAACTTATTTCCTCTCCAAAAGGAATACGTGAGGCTAAACATGGTTGTGCAGGTTTATCCCACCAGGGTAAACCTAAGGATTTAGAAATTGAACGAATTGATTTTTTATCTATTTCGAGTTCTGCAAGAGGTGATATTACTCCGGCCTGATTAGATGCTTTAATGCCTGGTCGAAATTCGTGAAGATCATCATAATTCACGCCATCAAGTACCTGGACATTATGAAATCGTTTTGAAATTTGATTTAAATGTTTATGCAATTCTTGTTTGCATGCAAAGCATCTATTCTCAGGATTTTTATAGTAATTTGGTTCATTGATTTCATTCGTTTGGCATTCTTCATGATGGATACCAATCCAATCCGCTTGAAGACGTGCTTGCTTAAGCAAATAAGGAGCTAAGGAAGGAGATACACCAGTAACAGCAAAGGCTTTTGAACCAAGTTGTTCCTGCGCTATTGTTGCCACTAAAGAACTATCAACGCCTCCAGAGAAAGCAACACAGGCATGATCTATATCTTTAATGAATTCCCTCAACAACTTTAATTGCTTCAGTTCTAAGTCAGTTAAAGATTCAAGTTGGCTAAAAAACACTTTTTTAAAAAGTCATTAATTTGATTGACTTGATACTCCTTGGATCTTTCATCTTTGTATGTATTTTGCATATTCTATGACGTCTAATGTAGAAGAAGTTAAGTTGCATTCATAAGAAGCAGAATTATCGATCGTGGTATCAAACGGTATAGGAATTACGACAGCTTCGGAAAGCCAGGAACGTAGTCACGGACAATTACATGTTTATGACGGAGAAGGTAAAGGGAAGAGTCAGGCAGCTTTGGGGGTGGTCTTGAGGACAATAGGTCTAGGCATATGTGAGAAAAGACAAACAAGAGTATTACTTCTCAGATTCTTGAAAGGTCCTGGTCGCTCGTATGACGAAGATGCTGCTATAGATGCTTTGCAGCAAGGTTTCCCCCATTTGATTGATCAAGTTAGGACTGGTAGGGGAGAATTTTTTACCGCCGACCAATCCAGTAAATTTGATTATCAGGAAGCTCAAAGAGGATGGGATATAGCAAAGGGGGCAATTGCGAGTGCTTTATATTCAGTTGTTGTCCTAGACGAATTGAATCCTGTTCTTGATTTAGGATTATTGCCTGTTGAGGAAGTCGTTAAAACACTTACTGCACGACCAAACGGTATGGAAATTATCGTCACTGGGAGAGCCGCACCAAATCCTTTGATCAAAGTAGCGGAACTTCATTCTGAGATGAGAGCTCATAGAAGACCCGAGATTCATAATGATGAAGAAATTCATTATGAGAATAATGTTGCTGGAATTGAGATATATACCGGTGAAGGTAAAGGCAAATCAACTAGTGCTTTGGGTAAAGCTTTACAAGCTATAGGTAGAGGAATTAGTCAGGATAAAAGTCATCGTGTATTGATTTTGCAATGGCTTAAGGGTGGTAGTGGTTACACAGAGGATGCCGCCATTGCAGCTCTTCGAGAAAGTTATCCTCATTTAGTAGACCATCTTCGATCTGGTAGAGATGCGATTGTTTGGAGGGGTCAGCAAAAGCCCATTGATTATGTAGAAGCTGAAAGAGCATGGGAAATTGCAAGAGCAGCGATTTCAAGTGGTCTTTATAAGACTGTGATTTTGGATGAGTTAAATCCAACCGTTGACTTGGAACTCTTGCCAGTAGAGCCTATTGTTCAAACATTGCTTCGTAAACCTTCAGAGACAGAGGTGATTATTACAGGAAGATGTAAAAATCAACCTATATATTTTGATTTAGCAAGTGTTCATTCTGAGATGGTGTGTCACAAGCACTACGCAGAAAAAGGAGTTGATTTAAAAAGGGGAGTTGATTATTAGTTGTAATTAATTTTTTTCGTTATTCCAGGCTTCAATACCTCCTTGAATATTAATACCTCTAATTCCAAACTTGTTTAAATACTTTAATGCTCGCAATGATCTTTTCCCACTTTTACAAAATACATAAAGATTTTTTTTTGCTGAAAGAATTTTAATTTCATGAATGGCTTCTCCACTTTCAATAGTGCTAAGAGGTATTAGCCTTGCACCTGCAATCGAACATTGATGTTGTTCATTTGGGTTGCGAACATCAATTAATTGTATTGCATTTGATGATTGGCTAAGGAGTATTTTTAATTCCTTAATTGAAATATTTTTTATCTCACAATCTATATCATTTTTAACTTTAACCTTTGAACAGAAACTTTTATAATCTATTAGATTATGGATGTTTTTATTTTCAGGATTTGATTTCAATGTTAGCTCTTTAAAGTTCATCTTTAATGCATTAAAAATTAGGAGCCTACCATTTAAAGGATAACCGATATTTGTTATTATTTTAATGGTTTCTGCCGCTTGAATTGTACCAATAATTCCTGGTAGAATTCCCATGACTCCTGCTTCGGAGCATGATGGAATTAATTCTTCTGGAGGGGGTGTGGGAATCAGATCTCTATAATTAGGACTATCTTCCTTCAAATTAAACACACTTACTTGACCTTCGAATCTTGCGATTGAACCATATATATAAGGTCTATTAAGTATTAGACAAGCATCATTAATTAGGTAGCGCGTTGGGAAATTGTCTGAACAATCACATATAACATCATAGGCTTTAAGTATTTCCAAGGCATTACTACTTGTAAGTTTTTGATTGAATAAATCAACTCGACAAGAAGGATTTATTTCGAGTATGTGTTGTTTAGCAGAATCTGTTTTTAATAGACCTATTGAATTTGTTGTATGAATGATTTGCCTTTGTAAATTTGAGGATTCAACTACATCAAAATCAACTATTCCGATTCTTCCAATTCCAGCTGCTGCTAGATAAATCAAAAGAGGAGATCCGAGTCCTCCTGTCCCAATGCAAGCAACTGAGCTTTGTTTCAATTTCTCTTGGCCTTTAATACCTATTTCAGGAAGACTTATGTGCCTTGCATACCTAGCAATTTCTTCAGAATTTAAATGTGTTTCATTCTGGCTTCTCTCCATGAATCAAACCTTTCATGATTAGTTTACGTTAAAGAAAAAATTTCAATTTTCACGCTATGAAAATTTAATTTATTTTTGATCCACCATGCTTTTAAATCTCCTTCCTTATTTGAAATAATCATAAGACCAGGAGATTGGTGTAAGAATAAATCCATTTCTGACGGTTTATTTTCACCTGAAGGATGAGAGTGTGCACAGCATAAAATTTCCAGATCATTCTCTCTTGCCCATTTGTGAGATGCAATTTGATCTTTGGCGTTTATTTCGAAACGATTTCTTTTTGATAATTGCACATTTTCTTGAGTGGAGAACTTTTTTATATTTTGATCAATTAATTTCGATTCTTTTTCTCCCCAAACATTTCGACAATTCCAAATGTTAGTTACCTCCCAAATATTTCTTTTGTGATCTTTAGTTGAGCTGTTTGTTTTGCCAATTAAAATACAGCAGCCTTCCTCTGGTTCTACCGCCTTTAAAAATCTTGAGAGAACAGAATTCGTCTGGTTATGGAATTCAATAGATTTTGGGATTTCCATGGGAAAAATGATTTTATTCGGCATCCTCTCTATTTTGGTTCGGACTTATCTCTATTCAGCCTATGGCATTTATTTAATTAATTCGATACGCTCAGTCCATATTTGCTTCGTAGCTTGTGTTCATGTCTGATGTAAATCCTGATTCTAAAGATGAATCAAAGGCAGGGAAAACAGAAGGTCTTAATTTTTCAGAACGTTACAGTGATGTAATGGGAAAAGTTAATGAATCCTTGAGCAAAATTGATTGGACTCAAATGGGTAAGTATGGCAAAGCGGCAGGAATCATTGCCGTTGTTGTTTTAGCTCAAGTTTTAATCAAGGTTGTTATTGATACAGTTAATTTTTTCCCAATTCTTCCTGGTTTGCTAGAGCTTCTTGGAATTGTTGTTTTAGGCCAATGGAGTTGGCAGAACTTAACAACAAGTGAAAAAAGAACAGCTGTTTTTGATAAAGTTCAAAATCTTAAAAAAGAGTACTTAGGATAAATAAAGAAGAGAGAGATCAACAGATCTGAGGTTTCGTTACACACGAGATCTCAGATCTCTTAGTATTTTTAATGAATTTTCTTTGTAGGATCCTCCAAACATATTTGCGTGATTAAGCAAGTGATAAAGATTATAAATATCAGTTCTTTCTTTTGAGGATTTATCTAGTGGCCAAATCTCTTCGTATCCTTCATAAAAGTCTCTATTAAAACCACCAAATAATTTAGTCATTGATATATCAACTTCTCTGTCAGCCCAATAGCTTGCAGGGTCATATAGACTTCCTAAACCATTTTTAGTACTTCCACAATTACCTGACCAAAGATCACCATGCACTATAGAGATCCTTGGGTAATGATCATTAAGATATGAGCTTAAATATATTAAAATGTCCTCATAATCATCAACTCTTACTCCCCATGCTTTTGCTTGTGTAAGTTGCGGTATAAGACGATAATTTACAAAGAATTCCCCCCAGTTACTGTCCCATCCTCTTTTTTGTGTGTTAGTACCTATAAAACCTTCTTCTTCCCATCCGAATTTTTTTTGGCTCCAGTCACTTGAGGATTTATGCAGCAGTGCTAAGCCTTTACCAAGAAGATTTTGTTTGGATTGTTTGAGATCAATCCATTCTAAAATAAGTATAGAAATATTTTGATAAATTATGAGATCAATTGGTTCAGGAACACAGATGAACGATTTATTAGTAAATCTTTTTAGAACCGAAAGACACTCACGTTCGAACTGAAACATATTAATATTGTCAATATGATTTGATTTGGCAAAGACTTTCGTGCCATTTTGGAAATGAATGCACCAAGCTTTATGGATACAACCTCCACCTACCGGCATTATTTTTTCAATTAATAAGTTTTTGCTTACTTTATTTGAAGTTGAGAGAGCCTTTTGGATTAGTTCCTCCATTCACTGTATTCTCGGTTGATAATTTTTTATGTCTGAAGAATCTATCATTGTCGTTGGGGGAGGGATAGCTGGCTTAACAGCTGCTGCTCTTCTTGCTAAGGAGGGTTATCAGGTGACTTTGGTCGAAGCGCATAGTCAATTAGGTGGTTGTGCAGGAACTTTCAAAAGGGGTTCTTATACCTTTGATGTAGGGGCTACTCAAGTTGCAGGTCTTGAGAGAGGAGGAATTCATCATCGTTTATTTAATTATTTAGATATTCCGATACCTAATGCAAAAATTTTAGATCCTGGATGTTCAGTTTTTCTAGGTGATGGAAGTAGCCCAATCAATCTTTGGCATGATCCATTGAGATGGCATAAAGAGAGACAAGAACAGTTTCCTGGGAGTGAAATCTTTTGGTCATTATGTTCTAAAATTCACGAGTCTAATTGGGGATTCGTCGAAAGAGATCCAATACTTCCGGTACGAAATCTGTGGGATTTAAGTCAATTAATTAGAGCTATACGTCCTTCAAATCTTTTAACAGGGTTATTGAGTAAGTTGACTATTGCTGACTTGCTTTCAATTACTGGTTGTCATAAAGATAAACGTCTACGAAGTTTTCTAGACCTTCAATTAAAACTTTACTCTCAAGAGCCAGCAAGTAGAACGGCAGCTTTGTACGGTGCAACTGTTCTTCATATGGCCCAATCCCCCAGAGGACTGTGGCATCTTCATGGATCAATGCAAGTTCTTAGCGATAGATTGAAAGATAGTTTTTTAAGAAATGGTGGAAGCCTTTTGATTGAGCATAGAGTGACTAAAATATTAAGTAGAAAAATTCCAAATATTTTTGATGTCAATGTAATTGATAGAAGAAAGAATTTGATACAGCTCAAAGCATCGGATATTGTTTTTAGCTTGCCGCCTCAATCTCTTTTAGATTTAATCCCTATTAATGAAGGATTATCCACAGCATACCGTGAAAGCATAAAAAAATTACCCAAACCTAGTGGGGCCCTAGTCTTCTACGGAGCTCTCCGTCGTATTCACTTACCAGTTGATTGCCCAGGGCATATTCAAATATTTGATGAGATTTTTGGCTCTTTATTTATTTCTATAAGTATGGAAGATGATCAACGTGCACCAGCTGGAATGGCTACTTTAATTGCAAGTGTATTTGTTGATATTGATCAATGGTCTAATCTAGATAGTCAATCGTATGCCAGAAAAAAAAATATTGCATTAAAACAGATTAGAACTATTTTAAATAAAAAGTTTGATTTGCTAGAGACGAGTTGGGATCATCAAGAACTTTCAACCCCAAGAAGCTTTGAAAGGTGGACAGGACGTCCTGGAGGAATAGTCGGAGGGCTTGGCCAGCATCCAGATCAATTTGGCCCTTTTGGTTTGTCAAGTAGAACCCCTCTCAGAGGTTTATGGCTTTGTGGAGATTCAATATATCCAGGTGAAGGAACAGCTGGCGTAAGCCAATCAGCCATGATGGTTGTTAGACAATTAATGGAATATAAAGGTAGACATTTGGATATCCCTGTCTTTAATTAGTAGGTTTAAAAATGAACTTCTGTCTTTCTTCCTGTGTTTTGCCTAGTATCTTTTCGAGTTCATTCCAGTTCTCTTCAAGCAAATATTTCTCAAAAAGATCTAGAGAATGTCTATAAGATGCCAAATGTCTCTCTATATTTTTTTTGTTAAACTTTGCCATAGAAACTCCTAGCTCTGGGTTGCCACCTCCTACCCTAGAGGTGTCAGCAAAGCCACTGGATGCAATATTTTTTGCCAGTGAATATAAGGAAGGATCTACATCTGTACTCAGTGCATTGAGTAATGCCGCGCTAATTAGAACTGGCAAATGTGAAATCAATCCAACAGCTTCATCATGTATTTGAGCTTCAGAACTTATCCATTTACTACCAAGTGATAAGGAAATTTGGTGCACTATTTTGAGGGCATTTGGATCAGTTTCTTGATTTGGAGTAACGACCCATGGTTTATTTTTAAATAAATTATGTTGACCTGCGTTCACGCCAGATTCTTCCGTTCCTGTCATAGGATGACTGGCTACAAAACGCGGATGCAGCTTGTTCCAAGTATTTAAAATAGGGACTTTTACAGATCCAACATCAGTAACAACAGCATTTCTAGGGATGGCATTGATCAAAGCTAATGAAGGATTTATGAGCTGCTCAATTGGTAAGGCAATATAAATAAGAGAACAGTTTTTTAATACACTTTGATCAGTGCTAACAAATTGGGCTAGTTTTCTCTCTCTGGCTTTTTGTGCAGTTTTTTTTCGATGAGTAATCCCATAAACTGTATATCCCAGCTTTTGGAGATCTAAGCCTAAGGAGCCTCCGATTAGACCTAATCCAACAATTCCAATATTTTTTAAGGGTTTTGTTTTAAGCTCCATAAATAGTATTGTTCTATATCTTTATTGATAGGGCAACATGATTAAAAGAATTCATTGATAAAAGGTACTACTAATGCTTGAGGTGAATTCACATAAACATCTTAAAAAATACTATCAAAACAATCTTGCTCTATGGCCTCATAATTTGACCTTAACAAGATTGATCTCTAGAAGTTTAAGTCGTAAAGATAATACTTTTATTCAACTATCAAGTGACAGTAGAAATTTTTGGTGGCCTGGTCTTTTGATTCCACTTTGTTTGCATAACAATAATATTGTGCTGATTCTTTCAGAGAGACAATGTCGACTTTTGTTTGAAGTCGAATTACCAAAGTTAAGAGCTGGTCGATTAGTTTTTGATTATGTAGAAGGAATTGAATTAACTCCCTCAGATAAAAAAATTTGGGTTCTTAGATACAAAGATCTTATTTTTGCAAATGAAAAAGATTTATTAAAAAATCGCCAATTAATTTTTCCTGAAGCTGAGTTTATTTCTGGTGAGCTTAGAGAAGCTATGTCTATTAAAATTACTCCAAAAGATTGGGAGGATTTAATTGCTTCTCGCTCATCTTTTGAAGATGCAATCATTGAAGTTCATGAGCGCCTAAGTCGAAATCTTTTTAGCCATTCCGTAACCTCTGATGCTGCGATAAGAATTGATCCTAGGGAGCTTTTAGCATTAAAAGAAATGCTAAAAGATGACTTGCCTTCCGCAATGCCTTGGAAACGAGCTCTTAATATGGTTAACAATGAATGGGTAACCTGGGCGAAACTAGATCATCGCAAACTTACTTGGGATTGGCATATTCAACCTTTGCTTCCTTTGCAAAATCTCTCAGGGTTGCTATCAAAAAATACTCTTTTAATGCTGACTAATTCAGAGCAAAGCGATTCTTTCTTTTTAGATTTAAATAGTAAAAAATTTACTTTCAAGGTTAATGTAAATTTAGGAAATAAATTTGATCAAGAACCTATTTCTTTGTTTGTCCCCAATGGACAACCGTTGCCAAATACGTCTCATTTCTATCGTCATATTTTAAGACAGTGTCAAAGACTAATCCTTGGTCGTACACATCCAACCATTATTCTTGTAGATGATTTGCAACTACGAATTCAGATCACTAGTGAATTGGCAGGAGAATTTGGCTTGAGAGTCGTTCATGAAACTACTAATATTCAGACGAATGGGATTCTTTGTTGCAGTTGTAACTGGTGGATTATTAATCAGCACAATTTGCCAACACCAGATCAATTGATTTTTCCCGTGATTCCATTGCCTACTTTAGAATCACCCTGGATTGCCGCTAAAGTTGAAATGCTTAAGCATCAAGGTCATGACTGGTTTCGAGAATTTCTTTTCCCAGAAACCCTTACTATCCTTTTAAAATCGCTTGCAATCATTAGAGGTAAAGATGTTCGAGTCGCAATACTTGACGGCCGCATGCACTATAGAAGTTGGGGAAAACTAATATTCGAAGCTCTTGAACCGTGGGTTGCTTTAGAGCGTTTATTGCCTTATTA